>CAJBVW010000119.1 GCA_903959175.1 uncultured Pseudomonadota bacterium | reverse complement strand
CCAGGCCGCCCCGCTCGCCGCGCTCGTCGCCCGCCCAGAGACGGGGGACGCCGTCCGTGCCGGCCTCGCGCCGCTCCTCGCCGCGCTCCCGACCCTCGACGCCGCCGCGCCCCCGCCCTGGCCCGCCCTCGCGCCCGAGGCCGACGCCTGGGCCGTCGAGGTCGCGGGTCGTATGGTCGCCTTGCGCCTGTGCTCGACCTTCCCGTTCGTGCCCGGCGTCGCGCTCTTGACGCTCGGCGGGGCCGTGGCCCTCGCCTGGGCGGACCCGCGGCCCGAGCCCTTCGCGCGGGGCCTCGCCGCGTGGTCGCGCGCCCTCCGCGCCCCGCCGTTCTGGCAGGCGCTCGTGCCCGGCCCGGAGGCGCTCCGGGAGCTGGTGGGCGGCTGAATGACGCCCGCGCGCCGCGCGTCCATCGGATAGCCGGAACCTGTCGTGCTTCGCACCCGCCTCCTCTTCCTCTCGACCAGCGTGCTCCTGCACCTCCTCGTGGCGTTGCCCCGGCTGGTCGCATGGCGCGAGGCCCACCCCGAGCTCGAGATCGACTTCGCGTCGAGGTCGATCTCGACCTCTCCGAGCCCGACGACGAAGAGGGCGAGCTCCCCATCGAGCCCCTGCTGGCCGAGGCCTTCCACGTCTCCCTCTACGAGGAGGCGCCGCCACCCCCGCCGGTCGAGGCCGTCGCCGCCGTGGCCGCCCAGCCCGAGCCGGTCGTGTCGTTGCCGCTGCCCGTCCCCGTCGCGCTCCCGGCGCCCGCCGAGGAGGTGGTCGCCGTCGCCGAGCCCGAGCCCCCGCCCAAGGTCGAGGAGCCGCTCCCCGAGCCCGTCCTCACCGACCAGGACCGCGCCGCGCTCGCCGCGATGGAGCAGGGCGAGGCCACCGCCGACACCCCCGAGGACGACGACGACGGCGAGGCCCTTGAGCGCGCCCGGCTCTCGGATCGCGAGAAGCGCCTCCAGGCCCGCGCCGATCGTCGGGAGCGCCTGCGCGAGCGCCGGATGCGGACCACCACCGCCAAGCGGGAGCCGTGCCCCGAGCCGACCTACCGCATCGCGCGCGTGGCGGAGTCCGCCTGGTACATCGACCGCGACCTCATCGAGTACTACGCCACCCACATCGTCGAGCTCCAGAAGCTCGGCTCGGTGTGGACCCACCGCACCCCCACCGGCGAGCTCGACGGCTTCCGCGTCGCCCTCGCGCGCTGCAGCGTGCTCCGTGAGGGCGGGCTGCGCAGCGGCGACATCGTCCAGGACATCAACGGGCGTCGCATCCACTCGGTGTTCCAGGCCATCGGCGCCTACATCGCCCTGCGCGCCGAGCCGAACCTGACCGTGAACGTGATGCGCAAGGGACAGCCCGTCGCGCTCGCGTACACGGTGGAGCAGCCCGAGCGCCTCCGGGACCGCCGCCGCGCGGCGAAGGAGGCGAAGAGGAAAGCCGCCGCGATCCAGGCTCAGCGATAAAGGGGGCTCCCCCGCCGGAGTCCCGATGCCCGACGCCCGCTCCTCGACCTGACCGCCGGCCGTCGAGGTGCCGGACGCGCCGCTCCAGCCCGGTGGCGGTCCTCCGTGGCATGTCCGAGGGCGAGGACCACGCCGACCACGCCGCGAGCCACTACTACGGCTCGGTGCGCGGGGTGCCGCAGCTCCTCCGGGCCGCGGGGGCGAAGGTGGCGCTCGCCCCGGCGGATCCCGTCGCCGACCGACGCCTGCGCGATCCCGACCCGTCCATCGGGCGCGCGCGGCCGATCGCGGTCTGAGCTACGCGGCGGTCAGCTTCCTCACCGCGCCGAGCAGCAGCTCGGCCTTGAAGGGCTTGACGATCCAGCCCTTGGCGCCGGCCTTCTTGGCGCGGTCGACGAGGGCGGGCGCGGCCTCCGTCGTGAGCATGAGCACCGGCACGCCGCGGGCGCCGCCGCTGGCCTGGAGCGACTCGAGCATCTCGAGGCCGTTCATGTGCGGCATGTTCAGGTCGCACAACACCATGACCACGTCCGCGTTGCGTTCGAGCTGCACGAGCCCGTCCGCGCCGTCGGTGGCCTCGACCACGGAGAAGCCCGCCCCGCAGAGGGCGGCGCACACCTGTTGGCGTACGGTGGCGGAGTCGTCGATCACGAGGACTTTCTTCATGCGATGGCACCGGTCGAGGAGAGGAGGTTGGCGGCTTTGCACGTCACTCGACGTCCGCGACCACGCGGTTCCGGCCGGCGGTCTTCGCCGCGTACATGGCGTGGTCGGCGCGATCGATGAGGGACTCGACGGTGTCGCCCGGTCGGAAGGTGGTGATCCCGAGGGAGGCCGTCACGGTCATCGGCACGTTGTCGTCGTCGTGGACCACCATGCCGGCGATGGCGGCGCGGATGTCCTCGGCCTGCTGCTGCCCGGGGCCGGCCGCGCAGCCGGGGAGGAGGAGCACGAACTCCTCGCCGCCCCACCGCCCGACGACGTCGGCGCGCCGGACGAGGCCCGGGAGGAGGCGCCCGAGCGCGGTGAGGACGCGGTCGCCGGTGTGGTGGCCGCGCTTGTCGTTGATGACCTTGAAGTTGTCGATGTCGAGGAGGAGCACGCAGAGCGGCTCGCCGTTGCGCTCGAGGCGGTGGAACTCGCGGCGCGCGGCCCCGCTGAACGCGCGGCGGTTCATCAGGCTGGTGAGGGGGTCCATCATGGCGAGCCGGTCGGACTCCTCCATGAGCGCGGCGATGCGGAGCGGTCCGCCGAGCTCGCGCGCGACGATCCGCAGCAGGTCGCTGTCGTGCGGCGTGGAGGGGTGGCGGCTGGCGAGCGCGATGCGGCCGACCCGCTCGGCGCCGAGGAGGATGTCCGCGACCCGGACGGGGGGCCCGTTGGTGGCGTCCACGGCGTCCTCGTCCTCGACCGTCACGATCGGCACGTCGTCCCCGAGGCCAAAGGCCGCGCGCGCCTCGGCCTCGGCGAGGGCGCGGTGCGCGGGGTGGGTGTGGAGCGCGAAGCTCATCGGGCGCAGGCCCTGGACCGCGAGCCAGCGGTAGCTGGTGACCTGGGTGACGAACTGGGTGAGCAGGTCGAAGAGACGGGTGAAGCTTCCGCATACGCCGAGCGCGCGCACCTCGGAGGCGATGACCGAGTCGAAGAGGGCGGCGTCGAGGTGGGCGGCGATGCGGTCCCGCAGGTCGAGCTCCCCGCCGGAGAGCTGGGTGAAGAACGGGTTCTCCTGGGGGGGCGAGGCCGCGATGGCGCGCGCGATGGTGCGCACGAGGTCACCCATGCGGCCGCTGCCGACGTAGGCGACGGCCCCGGCGCGCTCGGCCCAGAAGCGGTCGCGCAGGTTCTGGTCCGGGCCGCGCAGGACGACCGGGACGGACTCCGTGGCGGGCTCGGAGCGCAGGAGGCGGCAGAGCTGGATGCCGGAGATGCCGGGCATCCACAGGTCCGCCACGACGACCGCCGGCGGATCGGAGAGCGCGACGTGCGCGCCCGAAGCGGCGTCTGCCGCTGTCGTCACGACGTATCCCTGCATCCTGAGGCGCTCTGCGAGCGTCTCCCGGGAGGGGGAGGGGTCGACGAGGACGACGTGGTACGGCACCGGGCAGGCCTGGAGAGCCCCGTCATCGGGCGATCCTCCCGTCCCTTGAGGCCAAGTTCGAAGTGCGCGGCCGCGATTCGGCTTAGGCGACGCGCCCCGACAACCGACAAAGAGGGATGCAGTCCGGTTCCCCCGACCCGCTCGACGTGCTCCAGCCCCGGCGACTCCGCCGGGCGGCGCCCGCCTCGCTGCGCAGGGCGAGGTTGATCGTCTTCTTCAGCCTCGCGCTGTCGGCGGCCTCCGCCGGGTTCGTGCCCCTCCTCGTGTGGCCGGGGCGCTACGTGATCGCGCTGCTCTCGGTCGGGACGCTCGGCCTCGCCTTCCTCTTCGAGCGCGCGAACGACCGGATGCGCGCCGCGCTCGAGGCCCGCAACGCCGCCCTGCGCGAGGTGCTCGACAACGTGGGCCAGGGCTTCGTGTGCGCGGATCGCGACGGCCAGCTCGTCGGGGACCGATCGGCCGCCGCGGAGCAGTGGTTCGGGGCCCCTGCGGCCGGGCAGCCGCTGTGGGGGTGGCTGGGCCGACACGACGCCGCCTTCGGGGACGCGGCGCAGGTGGGGTGGGTGGCGCTGTGGGAGGGCGTGCTGCCGCTGGAGCTGTGCCTGGACCAGCTCCCCCCGCGCATGGCGCGCAGCGGCGCGAGCTTCGGCGTCGAGTACCGGCCGGTCACCGACGTCGCGGGCGCGCTGCTGCGGGTCGTCGTCGTCATCACGGACATCACGCAGCTCCTCGTCACCGAGCGCGCGGAGCGCCGGCAGCGCGAGTTCGCCGCCGCGCTCGACCACGCCCTCCACGACCGCACCGCCTTCGTGCAGTTCGTGGAGGAGGTGGACGCGATGTTCGCGCGCCTCTCCGTCGCGCCGCAGGACGCCGGCCGCATCCTCCACACGGTCAAGGGCAACTGCGCCCTGTTCGGCGTCCGCTCGGTCGCGGAGGCCTGCCATCGCCTTGAGAGCGGGCTCCACGAGCCGGGGGCCCTGCCGACGCCCGAGGCCGTGGCGGAGCTGCGCGCGAAGTGGGACGACTTCCGCGGTCGCGTCGGCGCCGTGCTCGGCGAGCGCACGGGCATCATCGACCTCGACCGTTGCCGGTACACGGAGCTGCTCGACGCCACCCGCGCCGGGGTCCCCCACGACCAGCTCTACCGCATGGTCACCGCGCTCGCCTTCGAGTCCGCCGCGCTGCCGCTGGCCCGCGTCGCCGACCAGGCCCGCGCGCTCGCCCGGCGCCTCGGCCGGCCCAGTCCGGAGGTGCACCTCGACGACGGAGGCCTGCTCGTCGACCCGGAGGCGTGGCGCGAGCTCTGGGCGGGGTTCGTGCACGTGGTGCGCAACGCGGTGGACCACGGGCTCGAGTCGGCGGACCACCGCGAGGCCAGGGGCAAGCGTGCGCGCGGGACGTTGTGGCTGGCGATGGGCCGCGTGGAGGATCGGGTGTTCGTCGAGCTGGTGGACGACGGCCAGGGCGTCGACTGGGACCGCGTCGCGGAGCGGGCGAAGGCGCTCGGGCTGCGCCACACCACCCGCGCGGACCTCGTGGAGGCCGTGTTCGCGGACGGGGTGAGCACACGGTACGTCGCGACGGAGGTGAGCGGGCGCGGCGTCGGGATGGGGGCCTTCCGGGACGCGGCGCGCGCCCTCGGCGGCGAGGTCGGCATCCAGACGGAGCGCGGCGTCGGCACGCGCGTGCGCGTCTACCTGCCCGGGCACATGGCGATGGACGCGGCGGACGAGGAGGAGTGGCTCCGCGAGGTCGGCTGACGCGCGCTCCCGTGCTTCTCCGCCGTTACTTCGCGGCCAGCGCGGCCTCGATCGCGGCGCGGAGCTCGGGGCTCTCCGGCGCGACGGAGGAGGGGAAGCGCCCGACCACCGCGCCGTCGCGGCCGACGAGGAACTTCTCGAAGTTCCACCCGATGTCCTTGCCTCCGCCCGCCGTGCTGCCGACGAGGTAGCGGTACAGCGGGGAGCGGCCGCCGCCGTTCACGTCCTGCTTCTCGAGGAGGGGGAAGTCGACCCCGTAGTTGAGCTTGCAGAAGCTGGCGATCTCGGTGGAGGTGCCCGGCTCCTGCGCGCCGAACTGGTTGCACGGCGCGCCGACGATGACGAAGCCGCGATCCTTGAGCTCCGTCCAGAGCTTCTGGAGGCCGTCGTACTGCTTCGTGTAGCCGCAGCGGCTCGCGACGTTCACGAACAGCACGACCTTCCCGGAGAGGTCCGCGGCGGGGAGGGGGGAGCCGGAGAGCGCGGTGAGGGCGGGGAGCGACATGGGGGAGGCCTCGGGAGCGGCGTCGGCCGCGAGGGGGAGGGCGGCGAGGGGGAGGAACGCCAGGAAAAGCAGGGTGCGCCACATGCGGCCCTCGTAAGCCTCGTCCGGTTAGGTCGCCAACATGGCCTCCATCGTCTTTCTCCACGGGCTCGAGAGCGGGCCGGGCGGCAACAAGGCCGTCTGGTTGCGCGCGCGCTACGGCGCCTACACCCCGAAGCTCGAGACCGGCTCGTTCCCGGACGCCGTCGCGGGCGCCGCCGCCGCCATCGCGGAGCACGCCCCACGCGTGGTCGTGGGCTCGTCGTACGGCGGGGCGGTCGCGACGAAGCTGCTGCTCGACGGCGTCTGGTCCGGCCCCACCGTGCTCATCGCCCCCGCCGCGCACCGCCTCGGCCTCGACGCCGCGCTGCCGCCGGGCGCGCGCGTGATCGTCCTGCACGGTGAGCTGGACGACATTGTGCCCCTCGCCGACTCGCACCGCCTCGTCGCCAGCGCCGGGGCGGGCGTCGAGCTGTGGACGATCCCGGGCGGGGACCACCGCCTCAACACCATCCTCACGGACGGCACCCTCGCCCGCGCCCTGGAAAAACTGGGCCTCCCGATACAGATCGCGTGACGAAGAGGGGGCCCGAGCTGTACCTTGCGCGGCATGCGCCTCACCGCCCTCCTGCTCCTCGCCGCCTGCTCCGACTACGACCTCGCCCCCAAGGCCGACGGCCCCGGTGGCGGCGACAGCGGCGACAGCGGCGGCCCCGACACCGACACCACGCCGGCGCCCGGCGCGTGCGACCCGAGCGAAGCCCCCGGCGTCGAGGTCGGGCTGAACGACAGCTGCGACGTGCCCTACTCCGAGGGCGGCTTCACCCCCGTCGTGGAGTGGGAGCTGCCCGGGTACAACGCCTACGGCCCGCCGATCGTCGGCAACCTCGACGACGACAACGGCGACGGCTTCATCTCCGAGGGTGACATCCCCGACGTGCTCATCGTCCCGAACGCGGGCACGGGCCTCATCGCGGTGGACGGCGCGACCGGCCGCGTGAAGTGGACCAGCACCGCGATCACCGACGGCCTCTCGCAGGTCGCCATCGGCGACGTGGACGGTGACGGCGTCCCCGAGATCGCCGGCTCGAACGGCACGTCTCAAGTGGTGCTGCTCGACAACCTTGGCGTCCAGAAGTGGGCCACGCGCGTCGTGACCCGCTACAACGGCCTCGACCTGTACTCGGCGCTCAACCCCGCCATCGCCGACATGGACGGGGACGGCTACGCCGAGATCATCGCCGGCAACAACATCCTCTCCTACGACGGCACCGTGCTCGGCACCGGCGAGTACGGCGTCGGGAGCTGCCCCAACGGCTCCGGCGGCCTGCTCGAGGGCAGCATCGCCGTGCCCGTGGACGTCGACGGCGACGGCACCCTCGAGGTCGTCGTCGGCAACGCCGTCTACGACAAGCGCGGCCGCGCCCGCTTCACCAACGGCCTGAACGACGGCATCGTGGCCGTCGCCGACTTCGACCTCGACGGCGAGCCCGAGTTCGTCGTGAGCAGCGGCAACTCGGCGTACACGCTCGAGACGGACATGACGCCGACCGGCTGGTCCGACACCTTCCGCAGCACCAACTACGTCGGCCCCATCGCCGTGGACGACCTCGACGGAGACGGCACCCCCGAGTTCGTCGCCGTCGGGAGCAGCGAGCTGCGCGCCTACCACTGGGACGGCAGCCGCATGTGGACCCAACGCGTCAACGACGCGAGCGGCGCCGCCGGTCCCGTGATGTTCGACTTCGAGCAGGACGGCTACCCCGAGATCGTCCTCGCCGACGAGACCACCGTGCGCGTCTTCAACGGCCTGGACGGGCGCACGAAGCTCGAGAGCGGGGACCACAGCTCCGCCACCCTCTTCGAGACCCCCGTGGTCGCCGACGTCGACCACGACGGCCAGGTCGAGATCATCATGACCCACGGCGCGGGCCGCTTCGGCCTGACCGTCTACGGGGACGCCGGCGGCACCTGGCCCCCCGGGCGCGGGCTCTGGAACCAGCACGCCTACAGCATCACCAACGTGGACGACGACGGCGGCATCCCGACGGCGCAGGCGCCCAACTGGGCCACCTACAACAACTTCCGCTCGGGCAACGCGGGCATGCGCCCCTCCACCTGGAACGACGTGCAGCCCGAGGTCGTGGAGGTGTGCCGGGACGAGTGCCCCGACCGCCTCTACCTGCTCGTCCGCGTGTGGAACCAGGGCACCGAGGAGCTCGCCGCGGGCGTCGGCCTCGTCGTGCGCGCGGGGGAGGACGGCCCGGTCGTCGCGTCCGCGGTCACGCCCGCCGCCATCGCGTCCGGGTGGTCCAGCGAGGGCCTCACCATCGAGGTCTCCGGCGCGGACCTCGGCGACGCGCGCCCCTTCGTCGACGTCGACCGCGACGGCGCCCTCAACAGCGCGATCTCCGAGTGCGTCGAGGAGAACAACCTGCTGGCGACGGAGGGCTGCGAGTAGGCGCCCGGGGCGGCGCCGTCAGGCCCGCGGAGGGCCGTCGGGCGTCCTGCGCGCGCCGTCCACGTAGAGCCACCGGCCGTCCACGCGGCGGAAGCGGCTGTCCTCGCCGAAGGACACGTCCCGCCCGTCGAGCGCCATGCGCGCGTAGAAGCGCACGCGGCCGGTGTCGCCATCCTCGCCGCTGGTGTCGACCGTGAGGCCGAGGAAGCGCACCGCGGCACAGTACCGGCGCAGCTCCTCGGCCCAGGCGCGCACATCTGCTTCCCGATGGGGGCTGTCCGGGTGGGTGGTGCGGATGAGGTGGCCGGTGTCGCCGCTGGCGTAGGCGGTGTAGCGCGAGCGCATCAGCGCCTCGGGCGTGGCGGGGGCGGCGCCGAGCAGCACGGGCAGGCAGCAGCCCTTGGCCTTGGTGCCGGAGCCGCAGGGGCAGGGGGCGTTGGCGGAGGGGCGGGGCATCGCCCCCCTCTATTCGGCCGCTATTCGACCGGCGTGGCCACCAGCGTGAAGCCGAAGCACATCTCGTCCTGCGTGCCCTCGCCGAAGCGCACGTCCTCCGGCGGGTCGCTGTACTGGAACGGGTTCTCGGCGCTGTTGTCGAAGTCGCAGCGGATCTTCACGCGGTCGCCCGGCACGAGCGTCGCGGGCTCGAGGAAGTTGGCGGTGACCTGGTTGTGGAAGTCCCAGGCGTTCATCTTCAGCAGGCAGGTCTCGGTGCCGTCCGCGTGGATCACCGTCTCCTCGAAGCCCGAGCCGAGCAGGTGCATGTGCGGCCAGACCGCGAGGACCTGCGCGTTCGTCGGCCAGTTGATGGTGCTCCGCGCGACGCCCTCGGCGTCCCCCGCGGCGACGCTGATGTTGGTCGGGCCCGCCGCGTAGTTGACGGCCTCGTGGGTGACACTGTCGGTCAAGAGCAGCCCGTAGCCGGACTGATCCACCTCGGCGTCCGCGCCGTCGAAGCTGTCGAAGTAGTGCATCTGGAGGATGACTTGGGCGGCGGGCTCAAGGCGGATGCCCATCCCGTCCGGCAGGACCGTCGGGTTGGCGCCGGGGCCCCACGCGCCGAGCGTGCTCCAGTTGCCCTGGCCCAGGCCGCTGCACGCGAAGCCGTCGTGGGCGTCCGCGGGGAGGTCGTCGACGCCGTCCGGCTGGAAGAGGACGACGTGGTGGACGATGCGGGAATTGTCGATCAACGCCTGCATCCCGCGGATCCAGGTGCGGTCGGTGTTGCCGACGTCGAGGAGGAAGCACCGGTAGTCGTTGCCGTCCGCCGTCGCGAACGAGGGGGTGTACGGCTGCGCGGCCCACAGCTCGAGGTCGTACGGGGCGAGGCTCACGAGGCTCTCGTCGCGCGGGCCCGGGGCATCCGCGGCGTCCCCCAGGGGGGCGTCGGCGTCGGCCCAGGCGGCGATCGTGGCCTTGTCCGCGTCGGAGAGGACGAAGCGATCGGAGGACGCGTAGTCGCGACACGACGGGTCCGGCGCGGGGGGCGGCATGCGGCCGCTCTGCACGGCGGTCTTCATGGCGGTCGCCATGCTCACGACGGTGGCGGGGTCGTCCATGGAGAACGCGATCCCGCCGTCGGCGTGGCAGCGCGCGCACGTCGTGTCCAGGATCGGCCGGACGTCGGCGTAGTAGGTGGGGGAGTCCTCCGCGGGGGCGGGGGTCTCGTCCTTCGGGTCACAAGCGAACAGCGCGAGCAGGAGCATGGCGCGAAGATAGCCGCGCCCGCGCCGATCGGCGTGACGATCGCGCGTCGCCTACCGCGGAAGGCGCAAGGTGAAGGTGCTGCCCTGCCCGAGCGTGCTGGTGAGCACGACCTCCGCCTGCATCGCGAAGCACAGGTGCTTGACCAGCGCGAGCCCGAGCCCGGTGCCGCCGGCATCCCGGCTGCGGCCCGCATCCACCCGGTAGAAGCGCTCGAAGATGCGCTCGTGGTGGATCGCGGCGACCCCCACGCCGTCGTCCGTGACGGAGACGGAGGTGCCGTCCTGCCCGGTGTGGATGACGACCTCCACCTTGCCGTTCGCGTCCGTGTACTTCAGCGCGTTGTCGACGAGGTTGCCGAGGGCGTGCTCGAAGGCCTCGCCGCTGATGCGCGCCTCGACGTCCGGGCAGTCCGCGAGGGTGAGCGCGATGCCCTTCTGCCGGGCGCGATCCGTGAAGCGGGCGAGCACCTCCTTCACGACGGGGCGGAGCGGCTCGGGGGCGAGCGGGAGGTCCCCCTGGCGGGCCTCGATCTTCGAGAGCTGGAGCACGTCCTCGATGAGGGCGGCGAGGCGGCGCGCGTTGCGGTGCATCGCCTCGAGCATCGGGTGGGACCACTCGGGGAGCTGGGCGCGGTCCTCGAGGAGGCTCTCCGCGTAGCCGTAGAGCGCAGTGACGGGGGTGCGCAGCTCGTGCGAGACGTTCGCCACGAAGTCGCGACGGGCGCGCTCGGCGGCCCGCATCGAGGTGATGTCGAGCACCACGCCCATGCACCCGGCGCCGTCCGCGAGCGGAATGCCGCGCACGAGGACCTCGCGCCGGCCGACGGTGGCGACGCGCTCGGACGGCTGGCGCGTGCGTCGGGTCTCGTCGATGACCTCCTGGAATTCGTGGACGGGGATGCCCTCGATCGGCGTGCGGCCGACGGGGTCCCCGACGAAGGGGAGCAGGCGGGCGAGCGCGGGGTTGTAGCGCACCACCCGGCCGGCGCCGTCCGTGAGGAGCAGACCGTTGGGCGTCTCCCGGACCATCGCGGCGTCGAGCATGCGCTCGGTCTGCGCGCCGATGTGCTGGGTGCGCAGATCGTCCGCGACCTCGTTGATCACGTCCGCGAGGGGGCGGAACGGGTCTGCGCGCGGCACGGAGAGCTGGCGGGGGGGGGATCCTCCGCGGGCCCGACGCAGGAGCTCCGCCGCCTCCGCGATGTGGGCCTGGTGTGTGCGCGTTACGACGAACATCCCCCACGCCGAGGCGAGGATCCCGGCGCCCGCGATCCCGGCGAGCGCTCGGAACGCCGTCGGGGAGAGGGTGGCCGGGGCGAGGAAGGTGAGGCCGAGCAGGTAGGCCGCGACCAGGACCGGGAGGGCGAGCGTGGCGAGCAGGGTCTTGGGGAGCATGGGGCGAGCCGGAGTGCGGTCAGTGTATCCGGCCGACGGCCCTCGTCTCCGCACCCTGCCGGGTGACGCGGTGGGTCACCGCGCGGCGAACCGGGCCACGAAGTCCTCCTGCGCGCGGTTCTCCACGCACCGGGGGCCGCGGGCCGCGCGCACCTCGACGATGGCGTCCTCCGCGGTGCGCCCGAGCGTCACGAGCACGCACGCAGCGATGACGCCGGTGCGGCCGAGCCCGCCCATGCAGTGGACCACCACGCGCTCGTTCGCCGCGAGCCCCTCGCGCACCCACGCCACCGCCTGGTCGGCCTCGGCCATCGTGGGGATGCCCTGGTCGGGGAAGGGGACGTGGAGGAGGGAGAGGCCGTGGGCCGAGGCGGCGTGCAGGAGGTGCCCGACGCCTACGCGCTCGAGCTCGCCCTGCGGGACGAGGCAGAGGAGCCGCGTGACGCCCCCGGCGGTGAGGGTGCCGAGGTCGGCCGTGAGGTCCCGGCCCTTGTCGCGTCGCCCCGGGCAGAGGGTGAGGCCGAGGCGGCCCTCGGTGACGCCGGAGACGTAGTCGACCCGGAGCGCGCGCTCGGCGCGGAGCGTGGCCACGGCGTCCTCCGCGTACCCGCACGCGGCGGCGAGGGCCCAGCGGCGCTGGAGCGGAGAGGCCTCGTCGAAGCCGAGGGTGTGGGCCGCATAGCGGAGGAGCAACAGGTCCATCGTGGTGGGGTTGCGCTCCTCCTGGCACATCTGCGCGCCGAGGTCGCGCAGGACGCGCAGCGCCCGCCACGTGCGCACGAGCGCCGGGCGGTCGGAGGGGCAGGCCTCGGGGAGCGGTTCGCGGAGGTCCTGCACGGCGCGCAGGGCGGCGGTGAGCTTGAGGGCCTCGGCGAGGTCGTCCTCGTCGGCCAGCGGCGTCAGGATGTAGAGGAGATCGTTCTCGAGCTTGGCGAGGTCGAGGGCGACCGGCCCCGGCCCGGAGCGCGCGAAGTCGATGATCCAGACGTTGTCGCGCGCGTCGAGGAGGATGTTGGCGAAGTTCAGGTCCCCGTGGAGTTGCGCGACGAGGTGTGTCTCGCCGTGGAACACGGGGAGCGCGGGCAGGTCGCGCTCGTAGGCGCGGCACAGGTTTGGGACCGTGTAGCCGCCGGGGAAGGTGAACACGTCGTCGTCGACGGTGGTGCCGTCCGCCGTGGCCTCGAGCACCGCGGCGACCGAGGCGCGCACGTTGGCGGCGAAGCGCGTGAACTGAAAGTGGTCCACCAGCGCGATCCGCTCGTAACGAGCGGCCCCCCAGAAGGGTTCGAGCACCTCCTCGAAGGCGACGCGCAGCACGCGCTCGATGGTCGGCGCGTCGGCCCCGCTCTCCCACATCGCCTTGAACGTGCGGACGGAACCCTGGCCCATCGACGCCCACGAGTAGCGCAGGCCGGCGTGCGCCCCGAAGTCGACGTAGCCGCGCACGGTGGGCACGGCGTTCCCGAGGATCTCCGCGACCCGTTCGGTGGCGGCGCGCTCGGGGCCGAGGAGCCACGAGGGCCCGAGCTTCACGACGGTGTCGGCCTGGCGGTGCCCGACGAGGTCGTGGCTGCGCGCGCGGTAGACGCGGGCGCCGGAGAAGCCGCCGGCGAGGGGCTCGAGCTGCACCTTGGCGCTGTCGCGGAAGAGGCTCTCGACGAGGGCGCGGTCGGCCTCGGGGAGCTCGGCGTCCACCGTGACGCGGGAGCCGCCGCGGGGCGGGGGCGGGGGCGGGTTGGCGCCGGGGGAGAGCCAGTCGGCGAAGCCCGCGACGTCGTGGAACACGCGCACGTTGAGCAGGCGCTCGAGCTGGTCGAGGGCGTGGAAGTGGCGTGAGCGCGAGCTGGACGCCGTCAGCGCGCTGCACGTCGCGAGCCCGCCGTCTACCAGGGCGCCCGCGGGGAGGCGCGTGGCGAGATCGTAGAGGAGGTAGCTGACCTTCGCCTCGGTCCACACGCCGACCACGCCGATGCGGAGCGGCCCGGTCGCGGCCAGGGCGGCGAGGACCTCGGGCAGGCGGGTGTCGGCGTAGTCGTTCAGGCCGATCGCGTCGACGATGTGCTCGCGGGCGCCGGGGGGCGCCTCGATGACGAAGCGCGCGCCGGGCGTGTCGCGGACGCAGTGGGGGCCGAAGGTGTCGAGGTGGACGCGCTGGGCGGGGTCCTCCGGGTCGTGCCAGTCGCGGATGTGCACGACGTCGAGCCCCGGGGCCTCGCGCGCCCACGCGAGGAGCTGCGCGAGGGGGCTGTGGGCGGGGTCGTCGCCGAGGAGGCGCCGGGCCTCGTCCGCGCCGACGTGGAGCTTGTTGGGGAGCGGGTCACCGGGGCGCAGCGGGTCGACGAAGTCGCGCTGGAGGCACTGCGTGAGCAGGACGGTGGGCACGGGGTCACTCCCTTCCGATGCGGGCGGCGGCTTCTTCGGCGGCGGCCTTCGCCATCGCCTCGCGGATCTCACGGCGGCGGCGCTCGCGCTCGGCGGCGTCCGACAGGATGCGGACCCGCTCGATCGCGTCCACCTGCCGGAGGCGGTCCTCCGACTCCTCCTGACTCTCCCCGCCGGGGCGCGTCCCCACCGCGCGGAGGCAGCGCCGGACCAGCTCTTCGCGCCGCTCCTCGCTCCCGGTCTTCTCGCCGACCACGGCGGTCCAGGCCGCGAGCTCTGTCACCAGCAGCCCCTCGAGCGCGGCCGCGGGCGCGGCGGGGACATCGGGGTGGGCGAGCACGCGGCACGCGAGCAGCACGGCGCGGAGGCGCGCACGCTCGGCGTCCGTGGGCCCGGCGGGGTCGAGCGCGGCGAGGAGCGCGGGCGTGGGCGTGGCATCCTGGCGCGCGATGAGGTCGGCCACGACGGCGCGCACGCGGACGACGCCGCCGGGGAAGCCCTCGGGGAGCGCGTCGAAGATCGCGGGGGCGTCCGCCAGCCAGCGGACCCAGGTGGCGATGGGGGGGAGGCCGTTCGGGCCGGGGAGGGGGAGCACGGGGGGAGTGTGGCAGAAAAGCGGCACCGATCAAATGCCGCGCCCGAATGCATACGGATCGTCGTGACACATGTGCGACCGAACGCGCGTGAAGTCCTCGCGGCGCAGGTGTTCACCCAGGGGTGTCACCTACGGCTTCGAGGTGCCGTGGGACGACGACGCGCGGTGGTAGCGCTCCTCGCACACGAAGCGCGCGAAGGAGGCGGCGCTGCGCGCGTGCCCGCTCCGGGAGGAGGTCGGCCGAACGCCGGAGCGTGCCCCGGCGGGCTGCCGCCGCGTCACGCCGCGCCAGGTGCCTGGAAGGCGGCCGGGCTTTGCCGGCCGGTCCCGACCGGCGCCGCGCCGGGCGGACCGAGCGGTAGCGAGCCTGGAAGGGACCGCCGGGCGTCCGCGCCCGGGGCGCCCGAGGGCCCTACGCGGAGGGGCGGGCCCCGCGCAGCTCGACGCAGAGCTGGCAGCGACAGAGGCCGTCCGAGCGCACGGAGGCGAGCAGCGCGTCGTCCACGGTGGGGGGCTCCTCGCCGTCGTCCACGAGGAGGGCGCCGGAGGCCACGTCGACCGCGATGAGCGAGTCGCCCACGGGGAGGAGGGGGAAGGTCGTGGGGGTGGCGGCGATGGTGGCGGGGTCGACCACGCCGCCCGCGATGCGGTAGCCGGCGGCGGCGAGGCGCTCGCGGACGCGGGGCCCGAGCAGGCCGAGGCCCATCTGGTACCAGTGCGCGCCGGCGATGGCGGTGACGTGGAGATCGTCCCGGCAGGCCACGGCGAGGTGGCCGGGGCCCTCGCAGGTGGACTCCATCATGCAGGCGGCGTCGATGACGTCGAGCACCTCGGCGTCGGGCGTGCGCGTGAGGTGCCGCTCGAGCTCGGCGTGCACGTCTCCCCAGACGTCACTCTCGAGGGCCTCCCAGGTGTCCAACCGCGGCCGGAAGATGCGGCAGAG
Organism: uncultured Pseudomonadota bacterium; assembly: GCA_903959175.1. Taxonomy (GTDB): domain Bacteria; phylum Myxococcota_A; class UBA796; order UBA796; family SXON01; genus CAJBVW01. The sequence goes on along the minus strand of CAJBVW010000119.1, from coordinate 4,185 downwards.
ACCCTGAGGGGCAAGGTCTACCGCGACGAGGAGGCGTCCCACGCTTGGCTCCGAAGCGCCGCCACCTTTGCCCGCGGACGGCCCGGCGTCAATGAGGATTCGGGGCCGGATCGTAAGTACCGGCGCGCCCGCCGCTCAGCTGTGGGTGATGGTCAGCAGGTAGCTGCCGGTGTCGCCGTTGTAGCCGCCCAGGGTGATCGCCACGACTTCTCCGGCGGCGAGGTAGGTGGAGGCGAGGGAGTAGCCGAAGCTGCTCTCGACGTAGTCGTCATTGCAGTCGATCTCGGACCCGTCGCAGGTGTCCTCCTTCAGCATGAGGATGGTGTCGAAGGCGGAGCCGTCGGTGGAGAAGGTCCAGGTGCCGGCGCTGGGGGCGACCCAGCGGAAGGTCACGGCGGCCTCGGGGTCCGAGCCGCAGATCGAGGAGGTGTAGTCGTTGCCGGCGGCGGTCGTGCCGGAGACGGCGAGCTCGCTGCCGATCGAGAAGTCGGGGCAGTCCCCTTGCCACGCGGAGAGGACCCAGCTCCCCGCGGCCTCGACGCCGATCACGATCTCGTCGCCGCGGGTGAGGGCGATCGTGACCTGCGCGTCGGAGCCGAAGGTGTCCTCGTCGCAGGCGAGCTCTTCGCCGTCGCAGGTGTCGGCCACGACCCAGAGCGTGGTGTCCGCGGAGCTGCCGACCGTGTCGAACACGAAGGTGTCGGTCGCGGGGGCGGTCCAGGTCACGAAGGTGTCCGCCGTGCTGGAGCTGCCGCAGGACCCCCGACCGTCGTTCCCGGCGGCCGTGCCGGACTGGATCTCGAAGCCGAGCTCGTCCCCGGCGTCGAGGTCCCAGCAGGCCTCGGGCTCCTCGCAGGCGGCGTCGCCCACGCAGTCGGTGTCGGCGCAGTCGATGTCGCCGTCGTCATCGTCGTCGTCGCCGTTGTCGCAGTCGGACTCGGAGTCCGGGCGGGTGTCGGTGTCCTCGGTCGTGTCGGTGTCGGTGTCCTCGCAGGCGCGCGCGTCGATGCAGTCGGCGTCGTCGCAGTCGGTGTCGCCGTCGCCGTCGTCGTCCACGCCGTCGCCGCAGCGGGACTCGACGAGGGCGGCGGTGCCGGAGTCGTCGGCGGGGCCGTCGGTCTCGACGGCGGGCGGGTCGAGTCGGGGAAAGCACGCGGCGAAGAGGAGGACGAGCATTCGCGCCCTCTACCGTATCGGGGGCCGATGCGCCCGCGCGTACGCGGACGGGTCAGTACGTGTCGTTGGCGAACATGCGGAGGTCGTGCAGGGAGCCGGGGAAGCGGTTGAGGTCAACGTCGCCGGAGATGCCACCCACCGCGCCCTCGGCGGAGTACTGCCAGAAGGTGTAGTCGGACCAGCCGCCGGGGAGGGTGGGCGTGCCCGAGCTCCAGTAGGCCACCCAGAGGGGCACGACGTCGGGGATGTCGCTGCTGCCGACGCAGGTGTTCCACCAGTCGGCGTTGGAGTAGATCATGGGGGAGCGGCCGGTGAGCGCGATGTAGGTGTCAACGAAGTCGGTCACCCAGTCGACCATCTCCGACTTGGACATGTCGTAGCAGGTCTGGCCGTAGGGGTTGTACTCGATGTCGAGGACGCCGGGGAGGGTCTGGCCGTCGGGGGACCAGTCGCCGCCGTTCTCTACGAAGAAGGTGGCTTGGGTGGCGCCGTCCGTGTCATCGGGGACGGCGAAGTGGTAGGCGCCGCGGATGAGGCCCTGGTCGGCTGCGCCGTCGTATTGGTCGGCGAAGGTGACGGAGGTGTAGTAGTCGCTCTCGGTGGCCTTGACGATGGCGAACACGAAGCCGTCCGCCGCGACCTGGTCCCACTCGGGATAGCCGTTCCAACGCGACACGTCGATGCCGGTGACGGGGCTGGTCGTCGTGTCGTCGCCGACCCAGGTGGTGTCTGCGTCGGTGTCCGTATCCGTGTCGGTGTCCGAATCGGTGTCGGTGTCCGTGTCGGTGTCCGCATCCGAATCGGTGTCACCCGAGGGATCGAGGGCGCCCGGGCGGGCCTGGCGGGTGGTGATGTCGGCGCTGTCCGCGCAGCTGGCGAGGGCGAGGAGCGACAAGGAGGCGGGCAGGCGCATGCGGCGGTTGTACCCGAGGTCGCGGCGGCGGGCAATCGGGCGGCGCGCGCCCCCTCCGCCGGCTCAATCGTCTGCGAAGCTCTCTCGAACGAATGCGCGTGCGAACGTGAGCAGCTCCTCCCACTGCGTCACGGCGTGGATCTTCCAGCCCAACGCACGGAGCGTCGGCGCGGGCCCGTAGCGGGTCACGTCGGAGAGGTTCAGCACGAGCGTGCCGCTGCCGCCCGCCTTCCCGAGCGCCATCGCCGCGATCTCGGCGCCCGGCACCCCGCGCTCGTCCTGCGCGAGCATCGTGTCCACGCCGTCGTCCGAGATGACGACGATGTGCGCGGGGGCGGCGTCCGCGGGGCGGTCCTCCCACGTCTGGCGCAGGAGCGGGAGAGGGAAGGAGGTGCCGCCGCTGATGTAGCCGCACACCACCGAGAGGATCGCGGCCTCGTCCGTCACGAAGCCCGCCGTGCGCGCGGTCTGCCCGGCCCCCGACCAGAGCGTAGCCTGGACGCGGCCGCCGGTGCGGAGGGCCGAGAGCGCGAGGATCACCCCACACAACGCGAGCCAGGACATCTGCGTGGCGGGGTCCGGCATGCTTCCGGAACAGTCGACGTAGAGGTCGAGGTCGATGGGGCGGCGCGCGGCCTCGGAGCCCGGCGTCTCGCCGTACACGCGGCGCACGGTGGTGATGCCGGGGATGGGGACGGGGGACACCATCAGGGAGCCGAGGACGTCGAGGTCCTCGAGGGCATCCCCGGCCTCCCAGGTCTCGAAGCCCTCGGCGAGCGGCTCCATCGCGCGCGGGGCGCGGCGGCTCGGGAAGGGCAGCAGGTGGGGGAGGGCGCGCTCGCGGTAGTAGCGGGCCGTCACCTCCGCGGGCTTCACGTCGACGCCGAGGCGCTTGAGGAGGTCGGCGTATGTCCACGGGGCGCGGGCCTGGCCGCCGCCTCCGGGGGTGCCGGGGGTGCCGGGATCCTGCGGCGCGCTGCTGTCCGCGACGTGCCCGAAGTCGTCCTCGAAGCCGTCGTCGCCGTCCTCGGCTGGGTCGTAGGCGACGAGGCCGTCCGGGATGACGCCCTGCCCCGCGTCGCGCATGTCGAGCAGGCCCTTGCGCGAGAGGCTGCTGCGCTGGCCCCCGCCCGCTTCGGGCAGGAAGTACGGGTAGATCACGCTCGCGAAGCGCCGCGCGCCGCGCAGCCAGTCGTTCGCGAAGGCGCGGACCATGCGGGCGAGGAGCAGGGCGTCGCCGTCGGTCGTGGCGTCCACCGTGTCGGGCGCGAGGGTGCCGGGGGCGAGCCGCCAGAGGTGCTCGTAGGTGCGCGTGTAGAGGGCCCAGAGGCCCGTCGCCTCTTTCTCTCGCAGCGCGCGGTACACCCCCACGATGTCGATGCCGCCGCGCCGATGGAGGCGGTCGTTCACCAGCAGGTCGGCGTAGAGGTTGGCGGCGGTCGCCGGGGTGTCGGGGCCGAGCCCGTCCAGCATGCGGACCATGACGCCGAGCAGGCGCGCGTTCTCGGTGAGCGAGCCGGGGCAGTGGACGTGGTGGCCGATCTCGTGCGCGAGGATGGGGAGCGCGAGGTGCTCCAGCCGCTTCTCGCGGATGACCGTCGTGTTCACCAGCACCGTGAGGTCACGCATGCGGATGGCCGCGATCTGGCCGGCCATGCTCGGCTCGCCCTCGTTGCGCGGGTGCTCCAGGAAGCGCGGGGCGCGGAGCTGGACGTAGGGCGACCACGCGGCGAGGGCCTTGGGCCAGGTGGCCTCCCAGAGCGGGATCAGCGCCTCAGCGGGCATCGGGCGGCTCACGTCGGCGTCGGCGGGCGGGCGGGGTCACGCATCGGCGGGAGTGTAGCGGACGGCGGCGGCGCGGCGGGACGGCGGCGGGGGGTGGATGGGCGACCGACGCAGGCCGCGGTGCCCGGCCCCCCGAGCGGGGCCGACCGCGGCCGGTGGAGTTTGTGGTGTGGGGGGCGGCGCGCGGACTGGGACCGCCCCCCTGTTCGACAGGTGCCCCCTGCGAGTCCGCCCCGCGGACTGGGACCGCCCCCCTGTTCGACAGGTGCCCCCTGCGAGTCCGCCCCGCGGACTGGGACCGCCCCCCTGTT
>CAJBVW010000118.1 GCA_903959175.1 uncultured Pseudomonadota bacterium | reverse complement strand
GAGCGAGAGGAGGGTGAGCGCCCAGGTCGACGCGCGTGTCGGGAGCGGCACGTCGAAGAGGAAGAAGCAGGCCAGGAAGAGCGGGGCGCTCTGCAGGAAGAGCGAGGCGAGCGCGCGGCCGAGGTCCCGGGCGTAGCAGAAGCGCTGGAGGCTCATCGGGCGGAGCAGATCGGCGCCGATCTGACCGTCCCGAAAGCGCCGCCCGATGTCCTCGTTCACGCGCGTCGCGACGAAGGAGACGGCCACCCACCCGACGAGGACGGAGGCCCGCAGGTCGAGGGTGGGCACCCCGTCGATCGCGGCGCGGCCCTGGGTCGCGACGGTCCACAGCGAGCCGTTCAGCATCGCGACGATGCTGATGGAGACGAGCTGGATCGCCACCTCCGCGCGGTACGCGAACACATGGGTGAAGCCGATGCGGAGGGCCGCGGCGAAGGCCCTCACCGCGGGGACCCGGCTCGCGCGCGGTCGGCGGGGCTCTCGTAGAACGCGGCGACGAGCTCGTCGAGCGGGGGGGCGACCACACGGAGGTCGGCGATGTCGTTCGCGGCGAGCGTGCGGTCGAGGACGGCGCGGAGCAGGTCGGGGGCGGAGGCGCCGGCGGCGAGGGGCACGCGGAAGCTGTCGGGGCCGGAGCGGGTGGGGGAGGGGAGGCCGCGGAAGAGCGCGGCGGCGTCGGCGTCGGAGGCGGGGCCGCGGAGCTGGACGTGGAGGTGGCGGAGGCCGCCGAGGCGCGCGGTGAGCGTCTCGATGGGGCCGTCGTGGAGGAGCTTGCCGTCGGCCAGGAGCAGGACGCGGGGGCACAACGCGACGACGTCGGCGAGATCGTGCGTGGTGAGGAGGAGGGTGGTCCGCCCGGCGTCGCGCAGCTCGGCCAGGAAGGCCCGCAGGCGCAGCTTGACGGCGACGTCCAGGCCGATGGTGGGCTCGTCCAGCAGGAGGTACCGGGGCTCGTGCAGGAGCGCGGCTGCGAGCTCGCAGCGCATGCGCTCGCCGAGGGAGAGCTGACGGACGGGCGTGCGGAGGAGGGGGCCGATGCCGAGCACGTCGTCGAAGTGGGCGAGGCGCGCGCGGTACACGCCGTCCGGCACCTCGAACATGGCGGCCAACAGGTCGAAGGCCTCGATGACGGCGAGGTCCCACCAGAGCTGCGTGCGCTGCCCGAAGACGACGCCGAGCTGGCGGACGTGCCGGGTGCGGTCGGCCCACGGGTCGAGCCCGGCGGCGCGCACCGTACCGGCCGTCGGCTTGAGCACGCCGGTGAGCATCTTCACCGTGGTGCTCTTGCCCGCGCCGTTGGGGCCGATGAGCGCGACGGTCTCGCCGCGCTCGATGCGGAAGTCGACCCCGGCGACAGCGGTGCGCTCACGATGGTCGACCCGGAAGAGGTCCCGGATGGAGCCCGCGAGGCCGCGGCTGCGGTCGAGGACGCGGAAGGTGCGGGTGAGGCCCTGGGCGACGAGCACGCCTGCGGGTAACCGCTTCCGTGGGGGGTGGGGCGAAGGGGCCCGTAAGCGGAGTTCTGTTCCCCGGCGGAGTCGCCCCCGCCGGGGTGGAGACCATTCCTCTAGGCCGGCTGTTACCAGCCGACTCGACAGCAACCAACCCGGGCCTCAAACGGGCGAGCAGCCCTGGCCCTCTTTGGTCTTGCTCCGGAGGGGGTTTGCCTGGCCGATCCCGTTACCGGGACCGCCGGTGCGCTCTTGCCGCACCCTTTCAAGCTCACCGGGACCTTTCGACCCCCCTACCTCGCCGGCCCGCGACCGCGGGGATGGGACCGGCAAGTTCGGCGGCGCGATCGCGGCTCTCACCGTCTTCGCGTCCGGGCGTTCTTCTCTCTGTTGCGCTTTCCTCCAGCTTGCGCTGACCGGGCGTTACCCGGCCCCCTGCTCTGTGGAGCTCCGACTTTCCTCCCGCGCCGCCACCCGTGAGGGCGGCGACCACCGGCGGCCTCCTGGGCCCCTTCGACCCGCGGGGCTTCTAATCGACCCGGGGCGGGTCGCCAATGGGGGGCGCCGCGCTACCCGGGGCCGGGCAGCAGGTAGCCGCCGCAGCCGACGCAGGTGTGCACCGCGCGCTTGAGCATCACCTCGTTGAGCTTCTGCGGCGCCACGCGCATGTGACACACGACGCAGTTTCCCTCCACCACGTTGACGAGGGCGACGCGCTTTCGGCGGCGGATCTCGCTGTAGGGGGTCTGGTAGTCGAAGGGGAGCTCCTTCCACACGACCTCGCGCACGCGCAGGGCTTCAGTGAGCTCCACCCGGAGGGCGGCGTCCCGCGCGCCGAGGGCCTGCCGAGCGGCCTTCTCGGCGGACTCGGCGTCGACGCGGGCCTTCTCGGCGGCGGCGAGCTCGGCGGTACGCGCGTCGAGTCGATCGAGGAGGTCGAGGCCCTTGGTCTCGAGCTCGTCCACCAGCGCGATGCAGTTCGCGAGCTGCCGCTCGGCCATCTCGTAGTTGGGCGCCGAGCCGTCATCGAGCATCTTCTTGGTCGCGTCGCGCTTCTGCGCGTAGCTGTCCAGCTCGCGGCTGTTGTGGCGCTCCTCCGTCTTCGTGGCGTCGAGCGCGGCCTTGGCGGCGTCGCGCGCGGCGATGGCGTCCTTCTGGGCCTGGATCGTGCTGTTGACGGTCGCGACGAGACGCTCGTGCTCGGCGCGGAGGGAGTCGACGCGCACGTCGGCCTGCCAGAGGTTCGAGATCGCGACGAGTTCTGGGTGCAAGGTCGGCTCCGGTCGGTCGATCCTCAACGTAGCCGACCGTGCCGGTCGGGGAGCGCGGGGCGGCTTCTGCTCCCCGGCCCGTGCGACGTCCGACGGCGCGACTGGCCGCACCCCGGGGGCGCGCGCCTCGCCCCCGGGTGTCGGCTGTACGGTGGTAGGCCCGGCTGGATTTGAACCAGCGACCAGGTGGATATAAGCCACCCGCTCTGACCCCTGAGCTACGGGCCCTTGGGTCTTCTCCTTAACGGGCGGCGGGCGGCGGGTGATCCAGCCCGGCTCGCGCTCGGGCGCCCGGGCGATCGGGTGGCGCCGGGGGTGCGAGTGGGTGGGACGCCGCCGACCGAGGCGCTACCAATCGCCACTTTGGGCACTCGAACGCGGAGGTTCAGCCGCTGGGGGGCGTGCCTGCGTACGGAACGACGGGTGCGCTCGTCGTCATCCGATGCGCGCGCATCGCGACGCCAACAATCGCCAACAATCGCCAACAGTCTCCAACAGTCGCCAACAGTCGCCAACAGTGTCCGCTCGGGCGCGACCGGCAGGCCACGCCCGGGTCGGCGCTCAGGTCTCCATGAAGGCGCGGAGGCGCTTGGAGCGGCTGTGGTGCCGCAGCTTGCGCAGGGCCTTGGCCTCGATCTGCCGGATGCGCTCGCGGGTCACGTCGAAGTCCTGGCCGACCTCCTCGAGGGTGTGGTCGGAGCGCTCGCCGATGCCGAAGCGCATGCGGAGCACCCGCTCCTCGCGCGGGGTCAGCGTCGCGAGGACCTTCCGCGTCTGCTCGGAGAGCGAGTGGTTGATGACGTTCTCGCCCGGGGAGGAGATGCTCTTGTCCTCGATGAAGTCCCCGAGGTGGCTGTCCTCCTCCTCGCCGATGGGGGTCTCGAGCGAGATGGGCTCCTTCGCGATCTTGAGGATCTTCAGGACCTTCTCGACCGGGAGCTCCATCTTGACCGCGATCTCCTCGGGCGCCGGCTCCCGACCGAGCTCCTGCACGAGGTACCGCTGGGTGCGGATGAGCTTGTTGATCGTCTCGATCATGTGGACGGGGATGCGGATCGTGCGCGCCTGGTCGGCGATGGCGCGCGTGATCGCCTGGCGGATCCACCAGGTCGCGTAGGTCGAGAACTTGTAGCCGCGGCGGTACTCGAACTTCTCGACGGCCTTCATCAGGCCGATGTTGCCCTCCTGGATCAGATCCAGGAATTGCAGGCCGCGGTTGGTGTACTTCTTGGCGATCGAGACCACGAGCCTAAGATTGGCCTCGATGAGCTCACACTTCGCATGCTCGGCCAGCGCTTCGCCGCGCTTGAGCTCCCGCGCGAGCTGCTTGAGCTCCTCGCGATCGACGTTGAGGTCTTCCTCGACCTTGCGTACCTTGCGCAGCTCGCGCCGCACGCGGCTGTCGAAGTCGGCCCAGCGAAGCTCCTCGATGCCGCTGGTCTCGACGAGGTCGGCGCCGCCGCGATCGGGGGTGCGGCGCACCCGACGGATGGAGCGGCGGAGCTCGCGGACGGGGAGCCCGGCTTCCCTCGCCACGTGCTCGATCTCGCGCTCGCACGCACCCACGACGGACCAGCCCTCGTGGATCTGCCGCGAGATGTCGGACGTGTGGCGCTTCTCGAGGTCCAGCGTGTCGAGGAGGGCGAGGATGCCGTCCTCCACGTCGGTCAGCGCGGTCTGCGCGACCTCGGCCTTCTCGGCCGGGCTGCCCTTGAGCCGCTCGACATCCTTGCGGAGGGTGCGGCGCTGCTCGTGGAAGCCCTCCATCTCGGCGAGGACGGCGTCCAGCGTCTTGCCGGCCTTCGTCTTCGTCTTGCGGGGCTTCTTTCCCGACTTGATCGCCTTCTGCATGCGATCCTCGTCCTCGGCGACGAGCGCCCGGACGATGCCGATCGCCAGCGGCGACGTGAGGGTGAGGCGCTTGGTGAGGTGCTCGCCCTCTTCGATTCGCTTGGCGATCTCGATCTCGCCCTCGCGGGACAGGAGGCTGACGGACCCCATCTTCCGCAGGTACATCCGGACGGGATCGTTGCTGCGACCCGTGGGCGTGGTCTCGCTGACCTTCTTGTCGTCGGGCTGGTTGCCACGGCGCTCGGCCTCGGCGCGCTTCTTGGCCTGGTTCACGACCTCGATGTCGAGCTCGGAGAACATGATCATCACGCCCTCGAAGTCGTCGGACGAGATGAGGTGCATCGGCAGGAAATTGCCCATCTCTTCTGTCGTGACGAAGCCCCGCTTCTTCCCCATGTCGATGAGCGCTTGAACCTCCTTGAGATCCTTTTCCTTCTGCATCTTGGGGTCCGATCCTCGGCGGGATTAAGGGGAGTTCGTGGCCGAAGCGCGCGTCGTACGAGACGACACGACTGCCTTCAACTGCCGTTGGCGCACGTACAGCGCGGAAATCTCTTTCGCAAGCGAGACGTAACTTGACTTGTCTCCGCTTGTCTCGCAAGCCGCTATCTTCGCGTTGATGGTGAGGATCTCGGACTCGACCCGGCTCAGCTCCAGCCGCGCGAGGAGCGAGCGGGCCGCGGATTGCGCTTGTTCTTCCTGGTACTCCGCCTGTCGGGCGGCGATGGCGCGGAGGGCGCGCGCGAGGTCTGCGTCCCGACCGCTCTCCAACACCTCGGCGAGGGGCGTACCGCGCGCCAACTCGACCATCGCCTGTAGCACGCTCCTCCGGTCGGTGAGCACGTCGGGGTCGGCCTCGGCGAGCACCGGGGCGACCTGCGCCGGGTAGTGCAGGAGCAACCAGAGGATGTGGGCGAGCTCGCGCGTGGGGACCCAGCGGGGGGGCGGTGCCGAGGACTGGGCGGGCTGCGGCCGATCGTCGACGCGCCCGATGCGGTCGAGCAGCTCGGCGACCGTCATGCCGAGCTGTTGCGCGGAGAAGGCTTCGACCTGGGTTCGCATGGAGCGCGAGAGCCGGCGGAGCATCGGGAGGACGGACTCCACCGCTCGGGAGCGACCTTCTACGGTGTTGCCCTCCTTCGCGATGGTGCGGCTGATGACGAGCTCGACGAGCGACTCGGCGCGCGAGAGCCGCTCCTCGAAGGCGGCGGCGCCGTGCGCCTGGATGAACTCGTCGGGGTCCTTCGCGGGGCGGAGGTCGAGGCGGAGGGCCTCCATCTCGGCGTCGAGGAAGAGGTTCATCGCGTTGGTGGCGGCCTTGAGCCCGGCCTCGTCCGTGTCGAACAGGGCGACGACGCGGCGGGTGAGCTTGCGCGCGACGCTGAGGTGCGCCGCCGTGAGTGCGGTGCCGCAGGTAGCGACGACCTCCTCGATGCCCGCCTGCCAGAGCGAGACGGCGTCGAAGTAGCCCTCCACCACCAGGACGCGGTTCTTGCGCTGCACCCCGAGGCGCGCCCACGAGAGCCCGTAGAGGATCTTCGACTTGTCGTAGATCTCCGATTCCGGGCTGTTCATGTACTTCGGGCCGTCGGCCTTCGGGGCGTCGGGAGGCCCAGGGAGGATGCGGCCGCCGAAGGCGATGACGCGCCCGCGATCGTCGAGGATAGGGAACATCAAGCGGTTGCGGAACAGATCGTAGACCCGGTCTGAACCCTCGCGCTGGCCGACGACGCGCGCGGCCTTGGCCATCTGCATCGGGATGCGCTTACGTTGGAGGTGGCTGGCGAGGCGGTCCCAGGACTCCGGCGCGAAGCCGAGGCGGTACTTCTGCGCGGTCTCCACCGTGATGCCGCGTTTCGCGAGGTAGTCCCGGCCCGGGGCGCCCTCCGGGGCGGTCAGCAGGGTGTTCGTGAAGAACTGCGCGGTCTCCTCGGTCACGTCGTACAGGTCGGCGCGCCGCTCGAGGCGCTGGCGCTCCTCGCGGGAGAGCTCCTTCTCCTCGACCACGACGCCGGCGGCGTCCCCGAGCTCCTTCACGGCCTCGTAGAAGCTCACGCCGCGCGACTTCATGAGGTACGCGAAGGCGTCTCCGCCCTCGCCGCAGCCGAAGCAGTGGAAGATGCCCTTGTCCGGCACGACGCTGAACGACGGCGACTTCTCGTTGTGGAACGGGCAGAGCCCGCTGTAGCTGCGCCCGGCGCGCCGGAGCGTGACGGTGCGGCCGATCAGCTCGGCGATGTCGGTGCGCGCGCGCACTTCGTCCACGATGTGGCGGGGGATGGCCATGCGCTCACAGCTCGGACAGGAGGGGTTCCGGGGGGCGTTGCGGGGGGCCGGCCCCCCGCCCCAGGAAAAGGAAGGTACCGACGGCTACTTCGCCGTAGGGCTAGTAGTATTTCTCGACGTGGATGTGCTTCCGCTCGAGACCACGGCCCTTCAGGAGATCCCGCGTCTCCTCGATCATCGCCCCGTTGCCGCAGAGGTAGAAGTGCTCGGAGGGCGCGGGGAAGTCCTGGGCGAGGGCGTGGGTGACCCGGCCCGTGTAGCCCGTCCAGGCGGCGGAGGGGCGAGAGAGGCACACGCGGTAACGGAACGCCGGGAGCACACGCGCGTAGCGCTCGAGGTCGTCCAGCGCGAAGAGGTCGCCCTCGTCCCGCACGCCGAAGTAGAGCTCGAAGCGTCGCGGATCTTTCGTAGTTACGGCGACTTCTAGCATGCTACGGAAGGGGGCGAGTCCTGTTGCGGTCGCGACGAAGATCACGGGATCGTGGTCGGGACGGAGCGTGAACACGCCGAAGGGGCCACGCACGTTCATCGTGTCGCCCACCTTCGCCGCGCGCAGGTACTCGCTCGCTGCCCCGCCGGCGAAGAGCTTGACGCAGAGCTCCAGCACCGTGGGGTCCGCCGGGCTGGACCACACGCTGTAGGAGCGCTCGCCGCGCGGCGTAGCGTTCGGTACGGCGAGGTTGACGAACTGCCCGGCCGAGAACGGCAGGGGCCCGTCGAGCTGCAGCCGGTAGACGAAGGTGTCGCGCGCCACGGCCGTGGCCGCGGTGAGGACCGCCACGCGCGATTCGGTACGCCTGGGTTCCATGACCCGGAAGCTAACGTGCGGCGCGGGCGGAGCTACCCGAGGGCGCGCGGAGCTACCCGACGGCGCGCGGAGACGAGGTCGGGCGGCCTTCGCTCGCGCGCTGGACGTGGGCCCCGATCGCGCCGAGCTTCTCCTCGAGGCGCTCGTAGCCGCGATCGAGGTGGTATAGGCGGAGGACCTCGGTCGTTCCGCGGGCGGCGAGGCCGGCGAGGACGAGGGAGGCGGAGGCGCGCAGATCGGTCGCCATGACGGTGGCGCCGGAGAGGTGGTCCTGCCCGTGCACGGTGGCGAGGTTGCCGTCGATGTCGATGCGCGCGCCGAGCCGGAGCAGCTCCGCGGCGTGCATGAAGCGGTTCTCGAAGATGGTCTCGCGGATACGGGAGCTGCCCTCGGCGAGCGACAGGAGCGCCATGAATTGCGCCTGCATGTCGGTCGGGAAGCCGGGATGCGGGCGGGTCTCGATGTCGATGGCGCTGATGGGGCCGTCGCGCCAGGCGCGCACCCAGCCGTCCCCGCGCTCGACACCACACCCGGTGGCCTCGAGTGCGGCGAGCACCGGCGCGAGATCCTCGGCGTTGGCGCCCTCGCACCGCACGTCTCCGCCGGTGATCGCGCCGGCGAGCAGGTAGGTGCCGGCCTCGATGCGATCGGGGAGGATCGAGTACGGCGTGGCGGCGGGGGTGAGGGAGGTCTGCCCCTGGATGACGATGCGGGAGGTGCCCGCGCCCTCGATCTTGGCGCCCATCCCAGTGAGGAATCCGGCGAGATCCTCGACTTCGGGCTCGGCGGCCGCGTTGTCGAGGATGGTCTCGCCCTCGGCGAGGACGGCGGCCATCAGCACGTTCTCGGTGCCGGTGACGGTCGCCATGTCGAAGGTGATGTGCGCGCCACGGAGGCGGTCGACGCGGCCGTGGACGTAGCCGCCGTCGAGCACGAAGGTGCAGCCGAGCGCCTCGAGGCCCTTGAGGTGCTGGTCGATGGGGCGCATGCCGATGGCGCAGCCGCCAGGGAGCGAGACGTGGGCCTCGCCGCAGCGCGCCAGGAGCGGGCCGAGCGCGAGCACGGACGCGCGCATCTTCCGCACAAGGTCGTACGGGGCCTCGCAGAAGGTGACGCGCGAGGTGTCGATGCGGTTGACGGGGCCGACGAGCGACGGGCACCCGATCCGGCCGAGGAGCGAGAGCATCGAGGACACGTCCACCAGGTCGGGGACGTTGGCCAGGCGGTGCTCACCGGGAGCGACGAGCGTGGCGATGAGGATGGGGAGCGCGGCGTTCTTCGCGCCGGAGACGGGGACCGTGCCCTTGAGGGGGTGGCCACCGGAGATGACGAGCTTGTCCATGCGGGGAGACCAGGGGAGGAGAGGGAGGATGTGGGGGCGGCGGAGCGGGGGGCCTGACTATACGCCCCGCGCCCCCCCATCCAGTGCAGGAAGCGTGCCGCGCGCGCCCGGATGGGGCCCCGGCTGCGCTACCATGCGAGCGTGGCTCTCCACACTCCCCGAAACTCCCTCCGCGGCGCGGACCTGCGGGACGTGTCCCTAGGGGAGGTGTCTCTCGCGGGGGCGGATCTGCGTGGCGCGGATCTACGAGGTGTGGATCTCGTGCGACGGGATCTGCGCGAGGCCGACCTCCGCGGGGCGGACCTGCGCGGCGCTCGGCTCACGGGCGCGGACCTCCGGGACGCCGACATGGACGGTGCGCGCCTCGACGGCGCCGACGCGACGGACGCGGACCTCCGGCGGACGCGCGCCCACGGCATGTCGGCGGAGGGGCTCCAGGCGGGGGGGGTGCGGCTGGACGGCGCGGAGTGGCGGGACGCGCGGCTCCGCGGCGCGAAGCTCACGGGGGCGCGCGGCGCGGGGTGGCGGCTCGACCGCGCTTTGCTCGACGGCGCCTCGCTCGTCGGGGCGTACCTTCCCCGCGCGGTGCTCGACGACACGAGCCTCGACGGCGCGGACCTCGGCGGGGCGCGGCTGGTGGACGCCGCCTTCGCGGGCGCGCGGGGCCGTCCGTCCCTGCTCGACGCGGACCTCCGCGGCGCCGACCTCCGGGAGGTCCGGCTCGAAGACTGGCTCCCCGAGCGCGTGATGCTCGGGCGCGCGCGGCTCTCGTACGGGGCCGCACGCGCGCACCGGGATCGGCTCGGCGCGCTCGGGTGGGTGCCGTCGCCGTCGGTGCGGCTCGCGCTCTTCGCGGGGGCGGTGGCGCGTGACCTCGAGGCGCCGGCGCGGGCGCTCCTGCAGGACCTCCGGGAGGCGCGGGCGCGTCGGGTGGCCGAGCGGGACGAACGGGCGGCCGCGGTGGCGGAGCGCCGCCGGGTC
>CAJBVW010000117.1 GCA_903959175.1 uncultured Pseudomonadota bacterium | reverse complement strand
GGCGGCGGTGGTGGCGGCGGAGCGCGCGGCGGCGGCGGTGGCCCCCGCGGAGACGGACCGCGTGGAGGGGGCCCCCGCGCCGAGGGCCCCCGCGGCGAGGGCCCGCGCGGAGACGGCGAGCCCGGCACCTCCCAGCAGGTCACCGAGGCCCCGAGCGGGCCCGAGCGGCACCTCCTCCTGTTCGACCTCGCGACCGGCGCCCCGAAGGGGGACGTGACCGTCGGCTTCGAGGCGCGCTCGGCGGTGCCCGACGTCGCGGGCGGGCGCATCTTCGTCGGGAACGGCGGGGACGCCAGCGTGAGCGTGGTCGACGTCGCGACCGCCACCGTGGTCGCCACGCTCGACGCCGGGAGCGCGGCCGAGCACGTGGTCGTCGACGACAAGACGGGCGACCGCTACGTCCTCGACCGGCTCGGCGGGAGCCGCATCTACCGCTGGGTGAAGGGCGCCACGACCGTCGAGAGCTGGGCGGGCGGCAAGTGGCCGAGCGACCTCGCGATCGACGGCGCGCGCCGCCGCCTCTGGGCCCTCGGCCACTACGACGCCGCGCTGCTCGGCTGGGATCTCGACACGAAGGCCGCGCTCCCTCCGCTCGACCTCGGCCTCCCGAAGAACCGCTCGGACACCCTCGGGGACCTCGACTACGACGCCGTCGCCGGCATCGCCGCGGTGGTCTTCCCCGAGTCGGGCGGCCTCGCCGTGGTGGACGTCGGCACCGGTGCCGTGCTGTGGAGCCGCGTCGAGGCGAGCCTCGTCGCGGGCAGCAAGGCCGGGCCGGGCAACGCGTTCGTCGCGGTGGACGGCGCGCGGGATCGCCTCTACGTCGTCGCCGACCACGGCCGGCGCGTGCTCGCCTTCGGGCTCCACGACGGCGTCGCGGCCGGCGAGCTCGCGCTCCCCGAGGTGGAGGCGCGCCAGGGCGAGGCCTACAACGTGGACGGCGCCTACCTCGATCGCGCAGGCGGCAGGCTGTTCGTGGGGGCGCAGGTCGTGAGCGTGCCGACGCTCGCCGCGGGCGCGCGCGTCGAGGGCATCGGCAAGGTGTTCTGGGCCGACGCCTCCCGCGTGCTCGCGATCGTCGCGGGCTCGGACACCGAGCCGGAGCGCCTCGTCGACCTCGACCCGCGCACCCTCGCGCAGCGCGCCACCCGCCCGCTCGTGCGTACCGGCATGATGCGCCTGAACCCCCGCTACGATCCCGCCGCCCAGCGGGTCTACGCCGCGGACATGGCGGAAGCGCGCGTCATCGCCTGGGAGTGGCCGGCGCGATAGCCGCGGGCTCTCGCCCGGTGTCCGAATGACGCGCCTCTCCCTCGTGCTCCTCCTCGCCCTCGCCGCCTGCCCGAAGGCCCCCGAGGTGCCCGCGGCTGCCGTCGTGACGCCGGAGGCGCCGCCCGTGCGCGGCAACCCGTTGCTCGTCGCGAGCACCTTGCCGTTCTCGCTGCCGCCCTTCGACCAGATCCAGGACGCCGACTTCGAGCCCGCGTTCGCGGTCGGGATGGCGGAGCAGGCCGCCGAGGTCCAGGCCATCGCCACCGACCCGGCGGCGCCGACCTTCGAGAACACCGTCGTCGCGCTCGAGCGCACCGGCGCCACGCTCACCCGCGTCGCCAAGGTGTTCTTCAACCTGAACGCCTCGAACACGACGGACGCGCTCCAAGCCCTCGACGAGAAGGAGGCCCCGCTCCTCTCCGCCCACAACGACGCCATCCGGATGAACAGCGCCCTGTTCGCGCGCATCGACACGCTCTACCAGGCCCGCGCCACGCTCGGCCTCGACCCCGAGTCCGCCCAGCTCCTCTCCCGCTACCACGCCGAGTTCGTGCGGGCGGGCGCGCTCCTGAACGACGCCGACAAGGCGACGCTCAAGGACCTGAACGGCCAGATCTCCACGCTCCAGACCCAGTTCGAGCAGAACGACCGCAAGTACATGAAGGACGGCGCGCTCATCGTCGACGACGTGGCGCTGCTCGACGGCATGTCCCTCGAGGGCATCAGCGCCGCGGCCGAGGCCGCCAACGCGCGCGGGCTCGTCGGGAAGTGGGCGATCCCGCTCGAGAACACGACGATCCAGGCGCCCCTCTCGGTCCTCACCAACCGGGGGATGCGCGAGCGCCTCTTCCGCGCCTCCTCCGACCGCGGCAACGGCGGCCCGAACGGCTCCGGCCCCGACAACACCGTGCTGGTGTCCAAGCTGGTCGACCTGCGCGCCAAGAAGGCCGCGCTCCTCGGCTACCCGACCTACGCCGCCTACGCCCTCGCCGACGAGAGCGCCGGTACCCCCGCCGCGGTGGACGCGATGCTCGCCCAGCTCGGCGCCGCCGCGTTGGGCCAGGCCAAGGTGGAGGCCGCCTCCATCCAGGCGATCATCGACAAGCAGGCCAAGGCCGCGAAGGTGAAGCCCTTCAAGGCCGAGCCGTGGGACTGGGCGTTCTACGCCGAGCAGGACCGCAAGGCGCGCTTCGACTTCGACGAGGCGCAGGTCAAGCCCTACTTCGAGCTCGAGCACGTGCTGAAGGACGGCGTGTTCCACGCCGCGACGCAGCTCTTCGGCGTCACCTTCGTCGAGCGCAAGGACCTCCCCGTCTACACCCCGAGCGTGCGGGTGTTCGAGGTCCACAACGCGGATGGCTCGATGGTGGGCCTCCTCCTCCTCGACTACTTCTCCCGCGACAACAAGGGCGGCGGCGCCTGGGAGGACACCCTCGTCGACCAGTCGGGCCTGCTCGGCACGCGCCCGGTCGTGCTCAACAACCTGAACATCCCGCCCGTCGCGGCCGGCCAGCCCGTGCTCCTCACCTTCGACGAGGTCACCACGGCCTTCCACGAGTTCGGGCACGGCCTCCACGCCCTGTTCTCCGACGCGAAGTACCCGCTCCTCGGCGGCACCAACACGCCGCCGGACTTCGTCGAGTACCCGAGCCAGTGGAACGAGATGTGGGCGCGCGAGCCCGCGGTGCTGGCCAACTACGCCAAGCACTACCAGACCGGCGAGCCGATGCCGAAGGCGCTCTTCGACAAGGTCATCGCCGCCGCCAACTTCGGCACCGGGTACGCCACGCTCGAGTACATCGAGGCCGCCGCGGTGGACATGGCGTGGCACGAGATCGGCGTGGGGCAGGCGCCGCCCTCGACCGGTGTGATGGATTTTGAGGCCGCCGCCCTGCAGAAGTCGGGGATGGCCTTCCCGCTCGTGCCGCCGCGCTACCACACGCCCTACTTCAACCACGCCTTCACGGGCGGCTACGAGGCCGGGTACTACGCCTACATCTGGAGCGAGGTCCTCGCGCGCGACACCGGCGCGTGGTTCCACGCCCGCGGCGGCCTCACCCGCGAGAACGGGGACGTGTACCGCGCGAAGATCCTCTCCCGCGGCCGCACCGCCGAGCCCGGCGCGCTCTTCGAGGCCTTCTACGGCAAGGCGCCCGAGGTCGGCCCGCTGCTCGACTACCGCGGGCTCTCCCCCGCGAAGAAGGGGGGGAAGTAGGTCGCGCGCGCGGTGGAGGGGCCGCCGACACGGCGCCCCGCCCACCCTGCCTCCGCAGCGGCGGCGTCCGCGCCGTCCGTCTGCCCTTGGCTTCGGGACGAATCCTTAGTTCTCGTCCGGGATCTCCTGGACCACCACGAGGAGCGCGCCCTGGCGCACGTCCTCGCCGGTGCGCACGAGGATCTCCGTGACGGCGCCGGGGTTGCGGGAGGCGAGGCGCTCGATCTCCTTGTCGCCCTCGATGACGACGAGGGCCTGGCCCGCGTGGATGCGCTCGCCGAGGGTCACGAGGACCTCGACCTCGCCGTCGAAGTTGGCGCGCACGCGGACCTGGTTGTTTCGGTTCGGCAGCATGGGGGAGCCTCCGCCCGCTCGGTAATCGCGTGGCGGCCCGCCCGGTAGCGCAAGCCCCGGTGACATTCCGGGAGACCGCCGTGACGGAACGCGACGACCGCCCCGGGGAAGGGGAGGGCGGAGCGCGCTCAGCCCGCGACGGGCTCCGCCTGCGCGACCACGTGCACGATCGGCAGGCCGGTTGCCCGGGCGAGGCGGTCCGGGAGGTTGAGCACGAGCCAACGCGAACGGTCCTCGGGGAACGTGGAGACGACGATCAGATCGACCGCTTCGCTCAGGAGCACGTCCCGCACAGCGGTGACCGGGTCGCCGTCGCCGACGCGGCCGTCCACGTCGGCGCCGCGCGCCTGGAGCAGCTCGACGGCCCGCTGCATGCGCCCTTCGGCGGCGTGCCACACCTCGTGCTCCTCCCAGGTGAGCGTGCGCCCCTTGCCCCCGTCGGCGGAGGCCGGGACCACGAGCAGGAAGCGCGTGGGGGCCTCCGCGGCGAGGCGCGCGACGCGCTCCGCGAGCTCGGGGCTCGACGCGGTGAGGTTGGCGACGACGAGGACGCGGCGCGGGTTCACGCAGGGCTCGGCAGGGCGGCGCGGATGCCGAGCCCCTGGAGGATGTCGACCAGATCGGCCTCGGCGGCGGCGGTGTAGTCGTGGGAGACGGTCGCCACGACGTGATCGGCGACCGTCTGCTCCAGCGCGGCCTTGAGGCGGCCGAGGAAGCGCGGCGGCGCGAGGAGCAGGAGGTCCGGCAGGTGCGCGCGGCGCGCCTGGATCGCGGTGCGTCGCGCGACGGTGCGGGCGAAGGACAGGACCTCCACCTCGTGCGCGTCGGTCGGCGGCTCCATCCCTGAGCGATGCGGGCCGCCGCCGCCGGTCTCATCCCGGAAGCGCCCCGGGCGGTCGCTCACGAGCTCACGCCGTCGGGCGCGGCTCTCCGGGTGCTCCAACACCTCGAGGCGCTCGAGCACGCCTGCGTGGATCCGATACAGCCGCGCGCGGCTGGCGTTCCCGACGATGACCAGGATGTCCTTCATGTCTCCCCCCGGCGCCGCGAGCGGGGCCGCCGTGTTCCACCGCGGCCCCGGGCCGCGTCCTTGCCGCCACGGCCCCCTGCGGGCAGCACCTAGCTAAACACCGGGCCGGCGACGGGCTCAGGCCGTCGTCCGGCTCTGCACCACGTTGATGAGCAGCACGATCACCGCCGCGAGCAGCAGCAGGTGGATGAGGCCGCCCATCGTGTTGGCGGTCACGAGGCCCACGGCCCACGCCACGAGCAGGATGAGGAACAGGGTCCAGAGCACGCCGACCTCCGGCCGGGGCCACGGGGGACCCGACCCCCCGAGGATAGGGGCCCGCTCCCGCGCGTCAATCCGCCATCTTCACGAGGTGCGAGGCGGTTCTCGGTTCATGGCGGCCTTCGGGACGCCAAAACGCGCCATTGCGTGCCCACGGCAGTCGCAAGCCGCGTCAGCGGGGCAGGAGGCGGTAGGTGATCGTCCAGGGCGAGTCACCCTCGGCGCCATCGAATTTCAGGTGGACCAACCTGATTTCCACCCGCCCGCCGAAGGTCGGCTGCACGACGACTCCGCCGTCCACCACGCTGTCGCATGGGGCGCCGCGCACCCATAGGCCGGACAGCTCGTCCAGGTGGAAGACGGCGGGCCGACAGACGCCGCGTCCGGACACGTACCAGACGATCCGCTCGTGGATGCCTGGAGAGACGCCATCTTCGACTTTGTCGGGCGCGTCCTCGACGGCGGGGACGAGGCGGTGAGGCTGGACGGGGTTCATGCGCAGGCCGGGGAGGGGTTCAGACGCTCGTCGCGAGCAGGGCGTCGGGATCGGGGAGGTGCACGGAGACCCGGGCGAGGCCGGCGAGGTCGTGCACCTCCTCGTCGAGCTCCGGGATGCGCCAGATGGGGGCGGCGCCGGGGGCGTGGGCGCGCAGCTCGGCGATGGCGTGGTCCTGGGCGGCGACGAGGCGGCGGCGGCGCTCGGGGACCTCGGCCAGGGCGCGCACGAGGGCCGCCCACTCGGCCTCGGGGACGTCGTCCGGGCGGGGGCCGAAGCCCGGCGGGCCGACGTGGACGGGCGCGACGGCGCAGCGGTTGATGAGGAAGCCGCCGAACGGCATCCGGGAGCGCTGGAGCACGTCGAGGAAGTGGAGGGCCTCCGCGCGGGCGCCGGGCGCGGGCGTCGTGACGAGGAGGTAGCGGGTCTCGGGGGCGCGGAGGAGCTCGCGCACGTCCAGCGAGCGCTGGCGGAAGCCCTCCCACAGCGACTGGAAGGCGGAGAAGAACTCGGCGATGTCGGTGATCGTGCGGTCCCCGAGCATGCTCTTGAGGACCTTCGCCATGATCTCGCTGCCCTTCTCGATCATGCGCCAGCCCCCTCGAGAGGCGGGTAGGACCAGCCAGCGCATGACGCCCTCGTCCATGAGGTTCGCCATCTTCTCAGGGGCCGAGAGGAAGTCGAGCGCGTGGCGGCTCGGGGGGGTGTCGAGCACGACGACGTCGTAGTCGCCGGAGGTGGAGAGCTCGAAGAGCTTCTCCATCGCCATGTATTCGTGGGCGCCTGCGAGGCGGGTCGAGACGAAGCGGTAGTAGTGGTTGCGGAGGATGCGGTCTCGCGCGTCCGGGCTGCCCGAGAACCGCGCCACCACGTCGTCGAAGGTGCGCTTGCTGTCGAGCATCATCGCGTGGAGCGAGGCGCCGGGCGGGAGGTCGGGCAGGGGGACCGGGAAGGCGGTGTTGCCGATCTCGCCGACGGAGAGCGAGTCCGCGAGACGACGGGCGGGGTCGATCGTGAGGACGGCGACGCGCTTTCCGGAGCGGGCGAAGCGGATGGCGAGCGCGGCGGAGGTGGTCGTCTTGCCGACGCCGCCGGAGCCGCAACAGATGACGACGCGCGCCGGCTTCACAGCGACTCCACGGAGGGGAGGAGGGCGGCGAGCTGCGCGGGGCCGAGGTCCCGCCGGAAGAGGAAGGGCACGTCCACCACGGGGGGGCCGAGGGCGCCGAGGCGGACGCGGGCGGCGTCCTGCCGGGCGGTGCGGAGGAGGCCGGACTCGGCGATGTCGAGGGCCTCGCGGCCGGCGGCGTCGGCGCCCGCGCGGAGGGCCGGGTAGAGCGCCTGGAAGCGGGCGGGGTCGGGCACGGGGGAGGGGTGGACCTCGTTCAGGACGAGGCCGCGGACGAGGCCGCGGAGGGCGCCGAGGCGCTCGTGCAGCTCCTCCGTCTCCTTGAGCGGCATGTCCTCGGGGAGGCTCACCAGGAGCAGGGCGGTGCGCGCCGGATCCTCGTAGAGCATGGCGACGTCGTGCGCGTTGTCGTGGAAGGGGCCGGAGACCGTCAGGTCCATCATCGCGCGGGGGGAGGCGAGCATCGTGAGGCCGTGGCCGGTGGCGGGCGCGTCGACCACGATGAGGTCCCACTCGGGGCGGCCGTTGATCCGCGTGCGCTCGAGGTCGAACACCTTCCCGAGCTGGATGAGGTCGTGCAGGCCGGGCACCGCGTCGATGAAGGGGCCGACGACGCGGTTGCGGAACACCATCTTGTACAGCCGTCGGAAGCGGAGCTGCATCACGATGTAGTCCTCGATCGCGGCCTCGGAGGTGATCGAGAGCGTGTGGAGGCGCGGCGCGACCTCGACGGCCTCGTATCCGCGGCCGGAAACGCCGAACAACGGCGGGACCTGGGTGACGCCGCTCGTCTCGCAGAGGAGCACGCGCTTCCCGGCGCGGGCCGCCCTGAGCGCGATCAGCGCGCTGATGGTCGTCTTGCCCACGCCGCCCTTGCCGGTCACGAGGACCACGCGGCGGTCCAGAATGCTCATGCTGTGGCCTAACCGGCTGTCTCCCCGCGGGCCGGCCCGCCGACGGTCGGTCCCCCCACGTCGGTCGCCGGGGGCCCGAAGCTGAGGGCTCCCGCGCGCGGCCCCTTGCCGCCGCCGGCCCGGGTGTTTAGCTGCGCGCCCGTGTCCGGACGTCCGTTCGGTCCCAGCCATGAGGTTCGAGATGCCCATCTACGAGTACCGCTGCCCCGATTGTGGCCACGACTTCGAGGCCCTGCAGAAGTTCTCCGACGATCCCATCAAGGATTGCCCGTCCTGCAAGGCGGCGAACGTCAAGAAGCGCATCAGCGCCACCAGCTTCGTGCTCAAGGGCGGCGGCTGGTACAAGGACCACTACGGTCTGAAGCCGGGCGGATCCTCGGACGGCGCGTCGTCGGGCGACTCGTCGTCGTCGTCCGCTGCTTCGTCTTCCGGTGGCGACTCTGGCGCCAGCGCGGCCCCCGCGGCCCCCGCGCCCGCGGCCCCGGCGGCGTCCTCCGGCTCCAGCGGCGGGTCCACCCCGGCGCCCGCGAAGTGAGCGCCCAGATCCTCGACGGCAAGGCCATCTCCGCCGAGGTGGTGGCCGCGCTCGCGCCCCGTATCGCCGCCCTGCCGCGGCCGCCGGGCCTCGCGGTCGTGCTCGTGGGGGACGATCCCGCCAGCGCCGTGTACGTCCGCAACAAGACGCGGATGGCCGAGCGCCTCGGCTTCTCGCACCAACAGATCACGCACCCGGCCACGCTCGCCGAGGCCGAGCTCCTCGCCGAGATCGCGCGTCTCAACGCGGACCCCACGGTGGACGGCATCCTCGTCCAGTTCCCGCTCCCGAAGCACCTCGACCGCGTCAAGGTGCTCGACGCCATCGATCCCACCAAGGACGTCGACGGGCTTCACGTCGTGAGCGCGGGCCTGCTCTCCCAGAAGCGCCCCGGCTTCGTGTCGTGCACGCCGGCGGGCGTGATGGAGCTGCTCACGCGCACCGGGGCCACCCTCCGTGGCGCCGAAGCCCTCGTCATCGGCCGCTCCGACCTCGTCGGGCGTCCGGTCGCGCGCCTGCTCGAGCACGCGGACTGCACCGTCACCGTCGCGCACAGCCGCACGCGGGACCTCGCGGAGCACGTCCGCCGCGCCGAGATCGTGGTGGCCGCCGTCGGCGTGCCCGGCATGGTCAAGGGCGAGTGGATCCGCCCCGGCGCCATCGTCCTCGACGTGGGCATCAACCGCCTCCCGGACGGGCGGCTCGTGGGGGACGTGGAGTACGCGCCCGCCGCCGAGCGCGCCGCGTGGATCACGCCGGTCCCAGGCGGGGTCGGTCCGATGACCATCGCGATGTTGATGGCGAACACCGTGCTCTCGGCGGAGCGGCGCTTCGGCCGCGCGTGAGCTCCGGGACGGTCGGGCCCGTGCTTGACCCCCGCTCGCGACGTGCGCACCGAGGAGGATGCAGACTTTTCTGCCCTACCCGAGCTTCCGTCGCACGGCGCGGGCGCTCGACGACAAGCGGCTCGGGAAGCAGCGCGTCGAGGTGCACCAGATCCTGAACGCGCTCGCGGGGGTGTCCAAGGGCTGGCAGAGCCACCCGGTCGTCGCCATGTGGCGCGGCTACGAGGACGTGCTCGTGCTCTACGGGCTCCAGATCACCCGGGAGTGGACCCGCCGCGGCCACGCCGACAGCTGCCTCGCCAGGATCGCGGCATACGCGCCGCCCGATCGGCGCCGGCCCCGGTGCCTCCCCCCGTGGCTGGGTGACCCCGCGCTTCATCTGTCCCACCAGTCGGCCCTCGTCCGGAAGGACCCCGGGCGCTACGGCGCTCTCTTTCCCGGTGTTCCGGGTGATCTCCCGTACGTGTGGCCGGTGCACCTCGTCGAGATCGCGTAGGGCGCGTGCGCGCGCCGGAGGCCGTGGGCGCAGGTTGGCCCGCGTCTTGCTGGGTAGGTTGAGCAGCGCCCCGTCGGGGCTACACTGCTCCTGCCGCCTCCGAGGTCCCCATGTTGCTCGCCTTCGCGTCCCTCGCCCTCGCCGACGTCGCCGCCTTTCCCACGTCCTGCCTCCCGCCGACCGTGTTCGTGACCTCGCCCGCCCCGCTCGCCACGAACGTCCCCGTCGACGCCGTGCCCGCCGCGCTCCTCTCCGCCGGGGACTGCGGCGGCCAGGACTGGACCGGCGTGCTGATCGACGCCGGCACGGGCGCCGAGGTCGCCTCCGTTACCCACACCGTTGCGGAGGGGCGCGTCATCGAGGTCGACCCAGGCGCCGACCTCGCCCCGAACACAACCTACACCCTGCGCTTCTCCCCGGACGACGGCAGCGGCGAGCTCACCGAGATCGGCTTCACCACCGGCACCGGCACTGCCGCCGGGCTGGACGGCGGGCCGACGGTCGAGTCCGCCGCGGTCGTCTACGACACGTCGACCGCGGGCCTCTCCTTCCAGGTGGAGGCCGGGATGGCCGGCTCGGAGGACGGCCCCACGATCGTCGCCTTCGGCGTCGAGGGCGAGGATTCGCTGGATTGGACCTCCGCGACCGGCCCGATGGTCGTGCTCCTCTCCGCGCAGTCCTGGGACTTCGCCGAGGCCCCGGAGGAGGTGTGCGTGACCGTGCGCCAGCGCGACATCACCGGCGCCTGGTCCGAGTCGCCCTCGGACTGCGTGGCGCCCGAGATCGTCCGCAGCGAAGGCGGCGGCTGCAACGTGGCGGGGGGAACCCCGATCTCCGGCCTCTTCGGGCTCCTGCTCGCCGCTGGCCTCGCTCGCCGCGCACGCCGGTGATCCTCGCGCTGCTCACGCTGGCGGCGTGCGGCCCCACCACGCCGCCGCCCCCCCTCGACGAGAGCGCGTGCAGCGATGCGTCCGCGCGCCTGGGCGAGACCGTGTGCCTGCACCGCATCGAGTCGCGCGCGCACTGGGACATCGTCGCGACCGACGCCGACGTGGTCGACCAGGACAAGACGACGAAGTACCTCGTGCCCGTGAGCGACGCCGAGGCGCTCCCGACGATGTTCGTCAACGCGAACGTCTACGCGCTGCACTACGACTTCCTGCGCGAGGTGTTCCCCGAGCTCTTCGGGACCATGACCTGGGAACAGTACGCCGCGATGCTCGTGGACCTCGACGTCCGCCGCTACTTCGGCGGCAACGTGTCGGAGTACATCGAGGTCGACGGCAGCCGCCGCTTCGGCTTCATCGTGTGGGACCGCCCGGAGGAGCTCGCCTCCACCGTCACCTACGAGGAGGTGTTGGCCGTCTGGACCGAGCTCCAGGACCGCTTCCGCCTCGGCGCGCTCATGTTCGCCCCCAACTCGTCCAACCAGCGCGCCGCCGCCGCGACGTGGGCGGACGCCCCCTTCGCCATCCGCGGCGAGGACAACCTGGCGTATGAGGCCTACACCGAGGGGGTCGGCTACGGCACGGTGCGCCTGCTCCCGCTGGCCGACCTCGCGGACGCCACCGCCGCCGCCTCCTTCGGCTACCAGGACATCCTCGTCCTGGACGAGGCCCCCTTCGACGTCGAGCGCGTCGTGAGCGGTACCGTGACCGGTTCGCGGCAGGGCGCGTTGTCCCACGTCAACGTGCGCTCGGCGGCCCGCGGCACGCCCAATTGTTACCTCGAGGACCCCTTCGACGCCCTCGCCGCCTGGGAGGGCCTCTTGGTGCGCTTCGAGTGCGCGGAGGACGGCTGGTCGATCGCCGCCGCCACGACCGCCGAGGCCGAGGCGTTCTGGCAGGCGCTCCGTCCGGATCCTGTCACGATCACCGCGGCCGACCTCTCCGCGACCGCGCCCGTGCCGCTCCTCGACGTGCCGACGGCCACGCGCGCCGAACGTGACACCGCGATGGCCCGCTACGGCGTGAAGGGCACCAACCTCGCCACCCTCTACCAGCGCATCGATCCCGACGTGCAGGTCGAGGGGCTCGTGCTCCCGTTCTCCTGGTACACCACCTTCGTCGAGGGGAACTCCTGGGAGGTCGACGGCGAGACGCTCACCTTCCAACAGACGCTCGACGCGTGGCTGGTGGACCCGACGTTCCTCACCGACGGTGAAGTGCGCGCCGCGCGCCTGACCGCGCTTCGGGAGGCGATGGCGACGGCTCCGGTCGCGCCCGAGCAGATCGCCACCTTGGAAGCGGCGATCCACGCAACGTGGGGCAGCGACACGACCATGGTCCGGCTCCGATCGAGCAGCAACGCCGAAGACGGCGTGGTGTTCTCCGGCGCGGGCCTCTACGACAGCGTCAGCGCCTGTGTCGCCGACGAGGAGGACGCCGACGCCGACGGCCCCTCGCTCTGCGACCCGGACAAGGACAACGAGCGCCCGCTCTCGGACGCGCTTCGTGGCGTCTGGGCGTCGCTCTGGAAGGGCGGCGCCTACGAGGAGCGCGAGTGGTACGGCATCGACCAGCGCCTCGTCGCGATGGCCGTGCTCGTGAACACCCAGAGCGAGGACGAGCAGGCCAACATCGTCGGGTTCACCGGGCACCCCACCCTCGACGACCCTCGTTGGTTGGTCGAGTCCCAGCTCGGAGACCTCGACGTCGTCGGCGCGGAGCCCGGCGTGTGGCCCGAGCAGGTGCTCCTCACGCTCGCGGACGGCGCGGTGACCCACATCGACCGCGTGTCGCTCTCCAGCGAGGCGGACCTCGTCCTCTCGGACGCGCGGCTCGAGGCCCTCGGCGCGCTGTTGTGGGACGTGGCGGCGGTGTTCCCGGTGGACGACGCGGCGCCCGAGGGCGGCACGCTCATGCTCGACACCGAGTGCAAGATCCTGGAGGACGGGCGCCTGATCATCAAGCAGGTCCGCCCGTTCGTGCGGGGCTGACGGCCTACGGGCGGCGGCGGCGCAGGAGGAGGAGCGGCGCCACGAGGAGGCCGAGGAGCCCCGCGCCCGCGCCGCCCGAGGCGCAGCCGCAGCCCGCCCCGACCGCCACACACTCCGCGGACGCCCACTCCGTCGCGACGCCGGCGCCGTCGAACTGCCGGACCTCGAGGCAGAGTTCGCCGGGCTCGTCGAGGTCCACCCAGGCGACCGTGCGCTCGACCTCGCCGGTGCCGGGGAGCACGAAGGACTGGATGGGGAGCGTGCCGTCGGCGTCGCGCACCTGGAGGACGGAGAGTTGGTCGGGATCCGTCGCGGGGACGATCCGGAGCTCGACGGAGAGCCCGCGCGTCTTGTCGTCGTAGATCGCGGGCTTCGCGGTGACGGTCGGCGCGCCGGTGAGGCCCGCCACGGTGGTCTCGCCCGTCGTGAAGCCGAGGGTGACGGCCTCGCTGTCGTCGGGCGTGATCGTGAGGGAGTAGCCGGAGAGCGGCGCGAGGTCGGCCTCGGGGAAGAGCTCGACGAGGTTCGTCTCGAACACCGTGGAGACGTCCGCCGAGGTGCTCGCGACCTCGGCGCCGTCGGCGTCGGCGAGCGTGATCGTCCACCCCTGGAGGGCGCCGCACGAGGGGCCGAAGGTCACCGCCGGGCGCACGTCGACCGGCACATCCGCAGCGCCGGAGCCCGGGACGGTGTCGGTGACGGCGAGGCCGTTCCCGCAGAGGACGGTGTAGGCGTGGGCCGTGGCGGCGAGCAGGAGCATCGGGACCTCCGCCGCCATCATAGCCGTGCCCGCGCCGCTCAGATCGAGCGTCGACGCCGCACGGCGAGCACCGCGAGGGCCCCAAGCCACAACGAGCCCGCGCCGCCCGTGTCACAGCCGCAGCCGCCGTCGTCCGCGGTGGCGGGGCCGCCGGTGTCGTCGCCGTCCACGCTGTCGGTGTCGGTGTCGGAGTCGGTGTCCGTGTCCGTGTCGGTGTCGGTGTCCGCGTCCGTGTCGGCGTCGCCCTCGCAGTCCTCGTCGGTGGTGCCGTCGCAGTCCTCGTCCCCGCCGCCGCAGCCGTCCACCGCGACGCCGGGGTTCACGCTGCCGTCGGCGTCGTCACAGTCCCCGTCGGCCGCGGTGTAGCCGTCGGCGTCGAGGTCCCCGTCGTCCCAGGCGCCGTAGGGCCCGCCGTAGGCGCCGATGTCGCTCCGGCTCCCGTCCGCGTCGAGGATCGTGGGGCTCCCCGCGTCGATGAGGGGGCTCGCGGCGGAGAGGTGGAGGTCGTCCGCGGACGCGCCGTCCGCGGCGAAGGAGGTGAATTCGGGGTTGACCGCGACGTTCCCGTTGGTCCCCGTGGGGTCGACGTAGCCGTTCGTCGCGCCCTCGGTGTTGAGGTAGAGGTCCCCGTAGGTGGTGGCGATGAGCGCGCCGGACGCGCCGGAGATGCCGCTCCCGTCGGACGACCACGCGATGATCGAGTTGGTCAGCGTGAGCGCGCCCAGCGCGGTGACCCGGATGCCGGCCGCCGAGTTGCTGCTCGCGTTCTCGACGAGGGTGAGGTTGGTGAACGTCGCGACCGAACCGTCGTTCACATGCGCCGCGCCGCCCGAGTAGCCCGTGTTCACCGAGAAGATCGAGGCGGTGACGGAGCCCGTGCTCGTGTCGAGAGCGAGGGCGCCGCCGTTGCTCGAGGTCGCCGTATTGCCGGTGAAGCGCGCGTTGCGGAGGGTGAGCGTCGACTCGTCGACGTAGATGCCGCCGCCGCCCTGCGCGACGTTGTCCGCGAAGTACGCGTGCGCGCCGTCGAGCGTGCTCGCGCCGGTGAGCAGCACGCCGCCGCCGTACTGGGCGGAGTTCTCGTCCACCCCGGTGCCGGTGAGGCTCACGACCGACGCGCGCCCCGCGTAGAGGCCGCCGCCGTTCGTCGTCGCCGCGTTCTGGACGACCTGGCTGCCCGCGAGCGTGAGGGTGGACTCGAGGAGGTAGATCCCGCCCCCCTGCTGGGCCGTGCCGGACTCGAACGAGCAGCGCGCGCACGCCACCTCGGAGGTGGACGCGTAGAGGTTGCCGCCGCCGAGCCGCGCGGCGTTGGCGGAGAAGGTGAGGTCCGCCGCGGTGACGACGGCCTGGTAGGCGACGAGGCCGCCGCCGTAGCCGGTGGTGCCGTCGTCCGCTTCGAGCCCGGAGAAGGTGCTGTTCTCCACGGTCGCGGAGCCCTTGTAGACGTAGAGGCCGGCGCCCGCGGGGGCGGAGTCGTCCTCGAAGACGCA
Organism: uncultured Pseudomonadota bacterium; assembly: GCA_903959175.1. Classification (GTDB taxonomy): domain Bacteria; phylum Myxococcota_A; class UBA796; order UBA796; family SXON01; genus CAJBVW01. The sequence continues at coordinate 13,018 of CAJBVW010000117.1, read as the reverse complement.
GTTGGTCACCGTGGCGTCGGGCGCCTCGTAGAGCATCGCGCCGCCGCCGAAGTTGGCGGTGTTGCGGGTGAACACGAGGTCGTCCAGGGTGACGGCCACGCCGCGGGAGTAGAGCCCGCCGCCGCCGTACCCGGTGTCCGCGAAGGCGCTCGCGTCCCCGCCGGAGATGGTGAAGCCGGCGATACGCGTGCCGGCGCCCTCGCCCGAGTCGATGCGCACGACCGGCGCGGCGCCGGTGCCCTGGAGGAAGGTCACCGCGGAGCCGCCGCGGCCCTCGACGCTGATGGTGCGGGCCTGGAAGTCGAGGTCCTCGACGTAGGTGCCGGGCGCGACCTCGACGGTGTCCCCCGTGGCCGCGAGCGCGATGCCGGCCTGGATGGTGGTCGCGTCGGCGCCGCCGGCGGGATCGACCACGATGACGGCCGCGAGGGCGGGGAAGGAGAGGGCGAGCAGCGTCATGGGGGGGGCCTCGCCGCTACGGTAGCACCGGGCGGGCGCCCGCGCCGACGCTCGGCGCGTGGAGTAGGAGAGGGGGACGTGGAGCGCGCGCCCGTCGAACGGTGCGTCAGGGCTCGCGCATCCGCGCGTAGCCGGCCTCGAGCTCGTCCCGGATGCGGGCCAGCTTCTTGGCGTTCTCGTCGCGATAGAACAGGTTGTAGGTATCGAAGGGGATGAGCGTGCCGTCGGGCTGCGCCATGTGGACGCAGGACTTCTTCACCGCGCGCAGGTCGAAGCTGTGGGCGTCGATGAATTGCATGATGAGGACGCGGAACACGTTCTGGTAGCCGAGGTCGGTCGGCGCCTGGACCTGCGGGAGGCAACACAAGAGGTCCGACAGGCAGCCCGCCTGGGACTCGGGCGAGTGGTTCGTCGCGAACAACTTGAAGATCTGGTCGCGGATCTTCGGGTCGTGCTCGAACACGATGGTGTTGCGGGCGCCCTCGATGTAGACGCTCGGATCGAACAGGCCGGTGAGCGGCTGGACGCGGTCTCCCACCTTCACGGCGTAGGCCATCGCGAGGCAATCGGGGTTGCACGGCACGGGCACGATGTCGTTGAGGGAGAACAACGAGGATTGTTCCGCGATCTTCCGCCGCACCTCGGAGAGCGTGATGCGGTCCTTCACCGGGTCGAAGTTGTCGAGGCGTCCCGCGGCCTGGACCGGCTGGAAGGTTACACCGCGCACGCACGGCCGGGTCAGCGCGAAGTCGATGATCTCGCCCAGCTCGTCGTCATTGAGACCACGCTTGACCGTGACGACCAGGGTGGTGGAGACGCCGGCCTCGTCGAGGCGATCGAGGGCGCGCCGGCGCACCTCCCGGAGGTCCGCGCCGCGCAATTCCTTGTGCACCTCGCCGCGCAACGAGTCGAACTGGAGGTACACCTCGAAGCCGGGTTGGTAGGCGGCGAGGCGCTTGGCGAAGTCGGGCTCCTTGGCGATGCGGATGCCGTTCGTGTTCACCATCAGGTGCTTGATCGGGCGGGCGCGCGCGGCGTCGAGGATGGCGAAGAAGTCGGCGTGGAGGGTGGGCTCGCCCCCGGAGATCTGCACGACGTCGGGCTCGCCCTCGTTCGCCACCACGGCGTCGAGCATGCGCTCGATCTGTTCGAGGCTGCGCTCGGTGGTGCGGTGCGTGCCGCTGTCCGCGTAGCAGATGGGGCATGTCAGGTTGCAGCGATCCGTCACCTCGATGAGGGACAGGCAGGAGTGCTGCATGTGCTCGGGGCAGAGCCCGCAATCGTAGGGACAGCCGTACTTGACCGGCGTGTTGAAGCGCCGCGGCATCTCCGGCGGCTTGACGTACACCTCGCGACAGAGCCGGTAGTACGCCGGATCGTCCGAGAGGAGCACCCGCTCGCGGCCGTGCACGGGGCACCACTTGTCGAGGATCACCGTGTCGTCCCCGATGACGATCTTGCCCTCCACGCGGCGCAGGCATGTCGAGCACACGGAGACGGCGACGTCGTAGAAGAGGTAGGGGCGGACGCGGGGTCCCGGGCTGGTCAGGCGGATCTCCGGACGGGGCGACCCGGAGCGTAGCACGCGCTTCAGTCGGTGCGCCGCCGCAGGAGGCTCGCGCCGAAGCCGACGATCGCCAGCGCGCACGCGAGCTGCACGGCGGTGAAGGGCCCGACATGCCATCCGGTGTCCCCGCGGAGCGGCTCGAGCGCGAAGCGGATGGCCGCGTAGCCGACGAGCGCCGTCCTGAAGAGGTGCCCGGAGGGCCGCGGGCGCGCACGCACCGACCAGATCCAGGCCGCCAACCCGAGATCCAGCGCGGCCTCGTAGAGTTGGGCGGGGTGGCGGGTCGCGATGTCACCCGGGCTCGACGCCACGGCGACACCGAAGGGCCCGCTCGTGACGGCGCCCTCGCAACAGCCGTGGAGGAAGCACCCGATCCGGCCCACGCCCTGCGCGAGGGGGAGGGCGACGGCGAAGGCGTCTCCGGTGGAGTGCCGCACGCCGACGAGCTTCTTGGCGAGCTCGACGCCGAGGTAGCCGCCGGCGATGCCGCCCACGACGGTCTTCCCGGTGAAGTCGAACGCGAGCGCGGCGTAGCCGAGGCGCAGGAGCTCCGCCGGGGGCACGAACAGCGCCATCCCCAGCTTCGAGCCGAACAAGCCGCCGAACAACGCGGCGAAGCCGATGACGGCGTGCCCGGGCGTGCGGTCGTAGCCGAGGCGCGCCACCTCTCGCCGCCGCACCGCCGCCGCGAGCGCGATCCCGAGGCCGACGAACACCGCGTAGCTCGGGATCGGCAGGCCGAAGATCGTGACGAGGACGGGGCGCATGCGTGGTAGTGTGCCCGAGTCCCGCGCTGGAGTGTGGATGCCCGCCCCGTCCGATGCCCGCACCCGCCGCGCGCTCTCCGCCCTCACCCTCGCGGTGTCGGCGTACTACGCGCTCTGGGCGTGCGCGCCCGCCGCGACGATGCGGCCGATGACGCTCGACCTCGACCGCCCCAACGAGTTCGGCGTCGCCGCCTCCGCCACCGAGGCCCTCGGCGCCGAGGACACCCGCGGGTGCTTGTCTGCGCCGCTCCAGTGCCAGGGCGGCTTCGACGGGCAGCTCTGGTATCAGCACCGCTTCAACCAGCGCTTCACCCTCGGCGGCACGGTGTTCGGCGGGCAGACCAGCCTCGTCGGCGCGGGCGTGCTCCTGCGCTTCCACTGGGTCGAGCTCGACCGCTTCCGCTTCGGCACCGACCTCGAGGCCGGCTTCTTGTGGGGCGCCGTCGGCCTCCCCACCTCCGTCCGCCTCGTGGACGACCTCTGGCTCTACACCAACCCCTCGGTGGGCGCCCGCTTCGTGGAGGGCGCGCGGCTGCCGCTCGGCCTCGCGTGGGGTGCCACGGACAACCTGTGGATCCAGGCCGAGGTCGCCTACGGCTTCGACCTGCTCTACGTCTCCGAGGCGCCGCTCACGACCGACATGCTCACCGGCGCGGTCTCCGGCAGCTGGCGCTTCTGAGTCACTCGCCGAGCCGTCGCAAGGCGACCTCGTCGGGATAGACGAGCGCCTCCCGCACGCGGGCGCGTACCCAGTTCGGGTCGTCCGCGGTGGAGAACTCGGCGCTCACCTCTTTGGTGGCGCAGGGCTCGTCCGTCGGGCAGACGACGAGGTCCACGCGGGTCTCGCCGGCCGGCACGTCGGCGGCGACGCCCGCCGCCGCGAGGGGGATGAGGAGCAGCCATCCGATCGGGAGCATGCCGTGGGATAGCATCTCGGCGATGCTCCTGGTCCTCCCGCTCGTCGCCGCCGCGCTCGCCCAGCCCCTGTCCCGGGTGCCGCCCGGCGCGCGCGCCGTGACCGTGATGGTGTGCCCCCGCGCCGACGGCTGCGACGACGCGTGGAGCGCCCTCGTCGCCCACACGACCCCGCTCGGGCTCCCCGTCCTCGACTTCGACGTGGTCGCCGCCGCCGGGCCCGGGGGGCGCGACCGCCTCCTCGCCTTCGAGGCGGAGATGGCGCCGATCCGCGCCGGCACCGCCTCGCCGCCGGCGGTCTCCGCCGCGCTCGCCGCGCTCGACGAGCTGCCCTTCACCGTCACCGGGGAGGACCTCTTCCGCCTCTGGCTCGCCGAGGGCGCCAGCCGCTACCCCTCGGTCGAGGCCGACCGCGCCCTCCAGAGCGCCGCCAGCGTCTCGCTCGGCCGCGTGACGGACCTCGGCCAGCTCCGCGACGGCGTGCTCGCGCGCTACCTCGACCTCGCCGCCGCCGTGCGGCCCACCGCCACGATCCGCGTCACGTCGGACACCCCGGGCCGCGCCTTCGTGGACGGCCGCCCCGTCGGCGACACCCCCGTGACCGTCGCCGTGCCGCCCGGCTGGCACCGCGTCACCGTCGAGCGCACCGGCCGCCTCACCGCGTGGACCGGGAGCGCCGATCTCCCCGACGCCGCCGGCCTCCTCATCCGCGCGGTGCTCGCCCCGGACGACGGCGCCGCGGCCCTCGAGGCCGCCGTGATCGCCGCCGGGAAGGGGCTCCCCGCGCCCACCGCCACCGTCGACGCCCTGCGCGCCTGGGGCCGCGACAACGGCCTGACCTGGGTGCGCTTCGTCGAGCTCGCCCCGACGGACAAGGTGGCGGCCCTCTCGGACCCTCCCGAGGAGCGCATCGCCGACCCGGACCCCGCCGCGCCCCCCTGGGATCTGCGCGCCGTCTACCTCGACGTCCCCGCCGGGCGCCTCGGCCCCCACGGCCCCGGCCCCGCCGCCCTCGTCGTCGCGGGAGACCCCGACCGCTTCCGCCTCGGCGCCTCCCTCGGCTACCTGCGCGTCCAGGAGCTCTTCGACACCGACACCATCCCCGCCCACGATCACGTCACCGTCGAGCTCGCCGCGCAGCTCCGGCTCCTGCCGCCGCTCGCGCTCGACGTGCGCCTCGGCCTCGCCCACTCCGCCCAGCCCTACTCCCTGGACGAGGACTGGATGGACGCCAACGTCTACCCGCTCTCCGTCAGCGCCCGGCTCGGCCGCGCCACCGGGGGCCCCTACGTGGCCGGCGGCGCCCTGGCCCTCATCCCCTACGCGGTCGGCGGCCAGGTGCTCGCCGGGTGGGACCTGACGCCGTCCACCGCGTGGCGCGTCGCCCCCGAGGTCCGCGCCGGTTTTGTCGACAAGGGCTGGCTCGTCGGCGGCAACGTCGTCGTGACGCGGATCCGGTGATGCTCCATCCCGCCCGGGGGGCCCCGATGCTCGTCCTCCTTCTCGCGCTCCTCCCGGGCCCCGGCCGAGCGGCATGGTCGCTGGCGGTGCGGAGGCGGCGCCGCCCGTAGCCCTACGGCCCCAGGTGCACCGGCGGATTGCACGGCATCGGGCCCGACTTCGTGAGCTCGGTGAGGGCCTCGCAGGGGAGGGGGAACCAGCGGAGCTTCTCCGCGGCCTCGGGGAGCGGGGGGTCGCCGAGGTCGGTGCCGGGGTAGCTCGCGACGGCCTCCTCCACGATGCGGTGGGCCTCCTCGATGTAGGCCTGGAGCGCCCACTCGGGCTCGGTCACGTGGCGGGAGCGGTAGGTCAGGCCGCCGTTGCGGTAGGAGAGGTCCGCGAGGCGCAGGACGTTGGGCGGGCGCGCGGCGCGGTTCTTCCAGGTGCCGGACGTGATGTCGAAGCGGTAGTGCGGCAGGAGCTTCCACCCGTGCTCCGCCACGAAGTTCACGGCGTCGATCAGGTACTGGAAGACGTTCTCGGAGATGAAGTAGTTGAAGTTCACCCGCACCCAGCCGGGGCGGATGCCCTCCATCCCGCGCACGACGAGGCACTCGAAGCCGTCGCTCACGACGGGGCCGATGCCGAGCAGGCGGTGGCCGTAGGGCCCCGCGCAGGAGCAGCCGCCGCGCGCCTGGATGCCGAACAGGTCGTTCAGCAGGGCCACGACGAAGGTGTGGTGGAGGTTCACGTCGCGGTGCTTGACGATGAAGCTCACGATGGAGAGGCGCCACGCCGTGTGGTTGCCGAGGACGCGGATGTTCTCGTTCTTCGCCCAGGACTCGATGGCGCGGTGGATGAAGCCGCTCTCCCGCGCGCGGATGGTCTCGGCGCCGACGGCGTCCTTGAGCTGGAACACGAGGCCGGCGCGGATCGACTCGATGATGGCGGGGGTGCCGCCCTCTTCGCGGCGCTCGGGCTTGGTGACGTAGCTGTGGTGCGCGTCGGTCACGAAGCTGACCGTGCCGCCGCCGGGCATGGACGGCACCTGGTTCTTGAAGAGGTGGCGTTTCGCCACGAGGATGCCGGGGGTGCCGGGGCCGCCGATGAACTTGTGCGGGGAGAGGAAGATGGCGTCCTTGTAGACGAGGTCGCCGTCGGGGCCCTCGTCCTTCATGTTCATCTCGATCTGGACGTACGGGCCGGCGGCGGCGAAGTCCCAGAAGGAGAGGGCGCCGTGCTTGTGGAGGAGCGCCGCGACCGCGCGGGTGTTGGTCCCGATGCCGGTGACGTTGCTCGCCGCGGAGAAGCTGCCGATCTTCAGCGGACGATCGGCGCGGGCCAGCAGCTCGGCCTCGAGCTGGGCGATGTCGATGCGCCCGTCGTTGTCCTCGTGGATGGTCACGACCTCGGCGATGGACTCGCGCCACGGCAGCTCGTTGCTGTGGTGCTCGTATGGGCCGATGAAGACGACGGGGCGCTCGTTCGCGGGGATGTGCGAGGAGAGGTCGTAGCGCTTGTCGAGGTCGGCGGGGATGCGGAGGTTGAGGATGTCGATGAGCTTGTTGATCGCGGCGGTGGCGCCGGATCCGCAGAAGATCACATGGTCGTCGGGCCCGCCGCCCACGGCCTTCTTGATGATGTCGCGGGCGTCCTCGCGGAAGCGCGTGGTCTGGAGGCCGGTGCCGGAGGTCTCGGTGTGCGTGTTCGCGTAGAGCGGCATCACCTCGTTCCGGATGAAGTCCTCGATGAAGCTCAAGGAGCGGCCGGACGCGGTGTAGTCGGCGTAGGTGACGCGCCGGGGGCCGTAGGGCCCCTCGATCACACGGTCGTCGCCGATGATCGACGTGCGGATGGTCTCGATGAGGCGAAGGTCTTCCACGGGCGGCTCCGAGACGGGCAGCGAATAACCCGGGATTGGCCGAGGCGGGCCTCGATATCCACGGGCCCCCCACCGAGGTGGCCGATCCGCCAGGCGCCGCCGGCCGACCCCCCTTCGACGGCCGCCCGGCGCGGCTCCTAGCCGACCCCGCCCAGCCGGAACCGATCCCAGCGGATGCCCATCTTCCGCATGCGGGAGCGGAGGGTGTGGGGGTTGATCCCGAGCACGCGCGCGGCGCCGTAGGGCCCCTCGATGCGGCCGCGGGTGCGCTCCAGCGCGTCCTCGATCGCCTCGCGGGCGGTGGCCTCGAGCGTGCCGGGGGTCGGCTCGGGCTCGCGCACGGGGAAGGCGGTCACGGCGGTGGCACGCGCGGGGCCGGGGAACACGCCGAGGGCGGTCTTCACGTCGAGCCGCCGGCCGTCTCCGAGGATGGCGGCGCGCTCGATGACCGCCGCGAGCTCGCGCACGTTGCCGGGCCAGTCGTACCCCTCGAGCACGGCGATGTCCTCGGGCGTCGGGACGAGCGGAACGCCGTGGAGGCGCTGCCCGGCCCGCGTGGAGAAGTGGTGGACCAACGTGGCGATGTCCTGCCGGCGCGCGCGGAGCGGCGGGAGGTGGATGGGGAAGACGCTCACGCGGTACCAGAGGTCTTCGCGGAAGGCGCCGGAGGCGAGGAGCGCGGGCATGTCGCGGTGGGTGGCGCCGACGATGCGCACGTCCACCGTGAGGACGCGCTGGCCGCCGACGCGCTCGAAGGTGCCGTCCTGGAGCACGCGGAGGAGGCGCACCTGGGCGGCGGGCGGGAGCTCGCCGAGCTCGTCGAGGAAGAGGGTGCCGCCGTCGGCCCGCTCGAACCAACCCCGACGCGTCGCGACGGCGCCGGTGAAGCTGCCGCGCTCGTGGCCGAACAGCTCGGAGTCGACGAGCTCCGGCGGGATGGCGCCGCAGTTCACGCGCAGGAACGGGCCCAGGGCGCGGCGGGAGCGGGCGTGGATGGAGCGCGCCACGACCTCCTTCCCGGAGCCGGTCTCGCCGAAGATGAGCACGGGCGCGTCCGTACGCGCGACCTGCTCCACGCGCTCCATCACCGAGCGGAGGCCGGTCTCGGCGCCGACGACGGAGTCGCTGATGTCCTGGCGGCCGAGGCGCGCGAGGAGGGCGCGGTTGTCGGCCTCCATGGCCTCGCGCAGGCGGGCGAGCTCGTGCAGGCGCGCGTCGTTCGCGAGCGCGGCGGCGAAGGGCTCGGCGAGCGCGTGGGCGAGGGGCTTGTAGGCGGTGAGGTCCCCCCGGCCCTGGAGGAGCAGGACGCCGAAGGAGGCCTCGCTCCCGGGGCCGGCGACGAGGAGGAGGGGGGCGGCGAGGGTGGAGCTGCGGCCGGGGGCGAGGATCTCGCGGAGGGGGTCGGACTCGCCCCGCCGCCACACGGTGACCTCGCCGGCGGCGGCCCAGCGGCGCACCTGCTCGACCTCCTCGGGGGCGAGCGGCGTGCGCGCGGGGGGCGGCTCGCTGCCGGCGTTCACGTCCCCGATGGCGACGGTGTCGATGCGGGCGCGCGGCGCGTCGAGGCGCCGGGCGACGACGCGATCGACGGGGATGGCCTCCGCGATGCGCGGCGCGAGGAGCCGGATCGACTCGTCGATGTCGAGGTGGCGGCACACCTCTCGCCAGGCGTCGAGGAGGAGACGGACGGCGGGGCTGGGATTGTTCATCGGTGTACGGCGCTCCTAACCTCGGAGGTCGCCGCGATCGGCGGGGCCACGGGCGCCGCGCCTTCGATCGGCCATGCGCGCGCGTGCGTCACCTCGACCGCGATGCGCGTACCTGCGAGGATGCCCGCCAACAGGCTGCTACGACGGGGGAATTGGGCGAACAGGGGCGCCCCGTCGTCCAGGGTGGCCTCGACGCGCACGCGGTCTCCGATCGGCAGCACGCGGTCGACGCGGGCGGCGCCGGCGTCGTCCTTCCAGAACTTCAGGTCGTACGCACGCACGATCACGCGCACGGGCGTCCCGTCCACCCCCTCGGCGCCCTCGCACGGCGGGAAGGTGACGGCCCCCACGTGCGCGACGCCCCCGTACATCGTGGCGTCGAACACGTTGACCTCTCCCACGAAGCGGGCGACGAATTCGGTGGCGGGATGGTCGAGGATCTCCATCGGCGAGCCGGCCTGCTCCAGGCGCCCCTGCCGGATCACCATCACGCGGTCGGACACCGCGAAGGCCTCCTCCTGATCGTGGGTCACGAAGATGGACGTGGTGTGGACCTCGTCGTGGAGCTTCCTCAACCAACGCCTGAGCTCTTCGCGAACCTTGGCGTCCACCGCCCCGAACGGCTCGTCCAACAGCAACAGCTTCGGCGCCGGGGCGAGCGCGCGGGCGAGGGCCACGCGCTGCCGCTGCCCGCCCGAGAGCTGGGCGGGGAGGCGATCCTCGAGCCCCGCGAGCCCCATCAGGCCGAGGAGGTGCTTGACGCGCGCCGTCTGCTCCTGCGCGGACGCGCCCTGGACGCGCAGGCCGAAGGCGACGTTCCCGGCGACGGTCGGGGCCGAGGAGGGCGACGAGCTCGCCTGGGCGGACCTCGAAGCTCACGTCGTCCACGACGCGGCTGGCGCCGAAATTCTTGACGAGGTTTTGTACCCGGATTCCCATCACTTGCCCCTGGACGTCTGAGACGGCCGTTGAAGGAGGAAGAGGAGCGCGGCGGCCGCGGCGGCGAGCACGAGCGCCATGCCGTAGGCGGAGGTCGTGTGCCGCTCCTCCATGGCGTTGTGGATGAAGGTGGTGGCGGTGTCGGTGCGGCCGGTGATGGCGCCGCCGAGGACGAGCACCGCGCCGAACTCGCCGAGGGCGCGCGCGACGGTGAGGGTGGCGCCGAGGGTGAGGCCCTCGCGGAGGTTGGGAAGCGTGACGAGCCAGAAGGTCTGCCAGGCGGAGGCGCCGAGGGTGGAGGCGGCGTCCTCCTCGGAGGTGCCGATCTCCTCGAGCACGAGCGCGATCTCCCGGAGCATGAACGGGAGGGTGACGAACACCGTGGCGATCACGAGGCCGGGGAGCGCGAAGGCGACCTTGATCCCGAGCGGTTGGAGCACGGGGCCGAGCCACCCGTTGCGGCCGAAGAGCAGGAGGAAGGCGAGGCCGGTCATGACGGGGGAGACGGCGAGGGGGAGGTCCACCAGCGCGTCGAGGAGGCGGCGCCCGAGGAAGCGCTGGCGGGTGAGGACGAGGGCGCCGGTGACGCCGGCGACGCCGTTGAGGACGAGGGAGACGGCGGCGAGGGCGACGGAGAGGCCGAGGGCACGGAGGGCGTCCGCCGCTGTGAGCGCGGAGGCGACGCCCGGGAGGTCCGCGAGGACGGCGCGGGTGAGCGCGAGGAGCGGCACGACGAGGAGCCCGCCGACGTAGAGGGTGACGGCGGCGACGACGAGCCACGCGGCGCCGACGGGGCGGGAGCGACCGGGGGCGCTAGCCACGGCGGGATCCGGCGGCGCGTGCGAGCGCGTGCGAGAGGGGCTGGAGGGCGAGGGCGACGGCGAGGAGCACGAGCGAGACGGCGGCGGCGGAGCCCGGGGAGCCCCCCTCGACCTCGCCGAGGATGTAGACCGGGGCGGTGAGCGTCTGGAACGGGATGTTGCCGGAGACCGCCGCGAGCGAGCCGAACTCGGCCACCGAGCGGGCGAACACCTGGACGGTGCCGGCGGCGACGGCGGGGAGGAGCGGGGGGAGGAGGACGTAGCGGAAGGTGAGCCACCGGCCGGCGCCGAGCGTGGTGGCGGCCTCCTCCTCGGCGGGGTCGAGCTCGTGGAGGACGGGCTCGACGGCGCGGACGACGAAGGGGAGCGTGACGAACAGGAGCGCGAGGACGATGCCCGGACGCGCGTAGGCGACGGCCAGGTCGTGCTCGGCGAGGGCCGCTCCGATGGCGGTCTGCGGGCCGAAGAGCGCGATGAGCAGGATGCCGGCGACGAGCGTGGGGATGGCCAGCGGGAGGTCGACCAGCGCGGAGAGCAGGCGCCGCCCGGGCAGGTCCCAGCGGACCAGCACCCACGCGATCGCGGTGCCGGCGAGGCCGTTGACGAGCGCGGCGACCACGCCCGTGCCGATGGACAACTTCAGCGCGGCGACGGCGGCGGGCGCGGTGATCGCGGCCCACGCGGCCGCGGGGCCGTCGGCGAGGCCACGGTAGACCAGCGCGAGTAGCGGGAGCGCGACCAGCACCGTGACGTACGTGCCGAAGCTCCCGCGGAGCAGGAGCGCGGCGGCGCGATCGGAGAGCACGGCGCGGCGCGCGGGCGCCTCGGGGGTGGAGGGAGCCGCAGCGCTCACTTCCCGGCCTGGGCCGTCGCGAGCGCGCGATCGTAGGCGCCCCCCTTGGCGAAGAGCGTGTCCTGGAGGGAGGCCCAGCCGCCGAGGTCCCGGACGGTGAAGAGGTCGCCCACGACGGGGAGGTCCTTCGGGGTGGCGGTGGGATCCACGGGGCGAAGGCCGTACTTCGCGTAGGCGGCCTGGGCCTCGGGCGTGGCGAGGAAGGCGACGAAGCCCTCCGCGAGGTCCCGCGTGCCGTGGGCGTCCACGTTGGCGTCGATGACCGCGACCGGGTTCTCGATGAGGATCGTGGAGGCGGGGACGACGTAGTCCATGGCCTTGCCCTGCTGCTTCGCGACGATCACCTCGTTCTCGTAGGTGATGGCGGCGTCGCCCACGCCGGTCTCGAAGGTGACCATGGACTCGCGGGCGCCCTTGTCCATCACCTTGACGTTGCCGAGGATCCCGGAGAGGAGGGCCTCGGCGCTCGCGACGTCGGCGGGGCCGCCCGTCTTGCCGCGCGTGGCCGCGCCCCAGATGGCCGCCACGTTCCACATCGCGCCGCCGCTCGTGCGGACGTTCGGCGTGAGGACCTCGATGTCGTCCCGCGCCAGATCCGCCCAGTCCTTGATGCCCTTGGGGTTGCCCGGGCGCACCGCGATGACGACGACGCTGTTCGTGACGATCCCGCCGGCGGCGGCCGCGCGCCAGTCGTGCTTGATGAGCCCAGCTTTCTCGATGGTGGCGATGTCCGGATCGAGCGAGAGCGCGGCGACGTCGGCCTCGAAGCCCTCCACGATGGCGCGCGCCTGGGAGCCCGACCCCTGGTAGGACTCCTGGAAGGTCACCGTCTGGCCGGTCTTCGCCTTCCACGAGGCGGCGAACGCCGGGAGGATCGCCGTGCCGTACGCCTCGCGCGGCGTGGTGTACGCGCCGATCGTGAGCTCGCGCGTCGCGGGGGCGGCGGGCGCGGTGGACGGCGCGGTGGTGTCGCCGGAGCAGGCGGCGAGGAGGGCCAGGAGGGTGACGGAAGGGGACAAGATGGCCTCGGGTCGCGCTGGCACACAGCAAGAACCGTGCCGGCGCTCGGATCGGGCAGGAAACGCCGTCGTCCGCGCGGAGGGCCGGCGCGCGGGGCGATCCGTCGCGGAACTTCCGTGACCGGTCACGGGCTCCAGCACGGGCACGGGCCCCTGGGGCGCACGCACGGGGTCGAGTCCTGTCAAGAAATCGCCGGGTATGTGCGCGCCCCCGGTTCCCGGCCAATGATGGACGGCCACCATGTCCGTCGTGTTCCTCGCGCTCGTCGCCGCCCAGGCGCTGCTCTCCTCGGCCGAGGCCGGGGTGCCCATCCGCCTGCCCGCGCAGGAGCGGGTGGCCGACTGGCAGGAGGCGCTGACGATCGCCGGGCTCTCGCCGGGCACGCCCGGAGACGGCGCCTGGGTCGACGTCACCGTGGGCGCCACCGTCTGGACGCTCCGCGTCCGTGACCTCGCCGGCGTGCTCCACGACGCGACGGTGGCCCCGCCCCGCACCGAGCAGGAGCGCGAGGACGTCGCGCTCCTCGCGGCCAGCCTGCTCCAGCCGGTCGCGGTCCCGGTGAGGGTCGCGGCCGCGCCGCCGCCGCCCGTGAAGCCGACCCCCCGCCCGCCGCCGCCGCCCGCCCCCGCCTGGCCGCCCGCGGCGG
>CAJBVW010000116.1 GCA_903959175.1 uncultured Pseudomonadota bacterium | reverse complement strand
GTGGCGGCGACCTGCTCGTGGAGGGTCCCGGCGCTGACCCACTCGCCCGCGCCGACGGCGAGCTCGGCCGCGCCGCGGAGGGTGGCGGCGACGCCGAGCGCGTCGTCGTCGGTGCGGTAGAGCTGCCGCGCCTGCCGGTAGTGGTTCTCCGCCTGCGTCTGCTGGTCGCGCGCAGCGAGGCGATCGCCGACGCGGCGGTGGAGCGTGGCGGCGCGCCGGGTGTCGTGAGCGCGGCGGAAGAGCGCGCTCGCGCCGGCGTAGCGCCCGAGGGCGTCCTCCACTTCTCCGGCGGCGAGGAGGGCGTCCCCGTCGGCCCACACGAGGGTGGCGACATCGACGGGGGCGCCGCCGGCGCGCAGCCGGTCGACCAGGAGCGCGCGGGCGACCTGCACCTGGCCGGCCCCGGCGGCGAGGCGTGCGGCGGCGGCGAGGCAGCGGTTCGCGTCCGCCACGGTGGGCGCCATGCGGCCGAGGCGGCGCAGGAGGAGGAGGTCCCGCGGGTCGGGGAGGCCGGGTGGGTGGGCGCCGCGCGCGAGGGCGAGCAGCCCCTCGAGCAGGGGGAGGGCGCGGGTGGCGGCCTCGGCGTCCGAGAGCGGCGTGACCCGGGCGGCGATGCCGCGGCGGAGCACGACGCGGTCGGGGTCGGGGACGGTCGCGACGGCGGGGAGCGAGAGCCCGGCGGCGGTGGCGAGGCCGACGGGGAGCGCGGCGAGGAGGGCCGCGGGCGCGCCGAGGCGGGCGAGGGCCTCGGCGACGGGGAGCGAGAGGGCGCCGACGAGCCGCGCGAGGAGCGGGTTGCCGTCGAAGGAGGCGGGGTCGAAGTCGGGGGCGAGGGGCGCGAGGAGGGCGTCCGCGAGGCCATCGAGCACGAGGGCGCCGGGGAGGGGGGCCTCGGCGACGAGGACGAGCCGCGCGTCGCTCGCGGCGGCCACTGCGCGGTGGATGGGCTCCAGGATCTGGTCGCTGCCGATGTCGTCGGCGACCAGATCCACCGGGCCGTGGGCGCGCAGCGCATCGAGGAGGGCGCCCTCGTCGCCCACGGGGCGGATGCCGACGGCCTCGCCGAGGGCGCGCACGACGTCGGCGGGGTCCTCGCAGCCGAGGAGCGAGACGGCGAGGATGGCGCGGCCCGAACCGGCGAGGACGGCGCCGGCGACGGCCGTCTTGCCGATGCCCGGCGGCCCGGCGAGGGCGAGGGTGCCCTCCCGCGCGAGGCGCTCTCGCCCCTCCGCGATGACGTCGGCGCGGCCGGGCAGGTCGGGGCGCAGCGGCAGCCAGGCGGGGATCATCCGATCACCGCGCGGGCGGGGCGGGGGGCTCGACGCGGCGCTTGAGCACGGTCGACTTGAGCTGGCCGCAGCCGGCGTCGATGTCGATGCCGCGGCGCACGCGCACGGTGGCGGGCACGCCGTAGCGCTCCAGCACCTCCACGAAGCGGGCGGCGTCGGAGAGCGCGGTGGGGGCGCCCTCGTAGCGAGTGGTGGGGTTCAGCGGGATGAGGTTCACGTGGCAGGGCAGGCCCGAGAGCAGGCGCCCGAGGCGCTCGGCCTCCTGCGGCTGGTCGTTCTTCCCGGCGATGAGCGCCCACTCGAAGCTGATGCGCCGCCCCGACTTCTCGACGTAGTAGCGGCAGGCGTCGAGGAGCTCGGCGAGGGGCCAGCGGTCGTTGATCGGGAGGAGCGCGCTGCGCTCGGCGTCGGTCGCGGCGTGGAGGCTGATGGCGAGGGTCACCTGGAGGCCCTCCTCCGCGAACTGCCGGATCTTCGGGGCGAGCCCGACGGTGCTCACGGTGATGTGGCGAGCGCCGATGCCGAGCTCGCGCTGGAGGCGGCGGATGGCCTCGAGCACCGCGTCGTAGTTGTGGAAGGGCTCGCCCATGCCCATGAGCACGACGTTGGAGAGGCGCTCGCCGCGCTGGGTGAGCTCGCGCGCGTAGAGCGCCGCCTGCTCGAAGATCTCGGTGGAGGTGAGCTGCCGCGCGAAGCCCATCTGGCCCGTCGCGCAGAACACGCAGCCCATCGCACAGCCGGCTTGCGAGGAGATGCAGGCGGTGCGCCGGCCGTCCTCGTAGGCCATGAGCACGGCCTCGACGAGCTGGCCGTCGTGCAGCTTGTAGAGCCGCTTGATCGTGCCGTCCTTGCTGTTCTGCTCGGTCTCGATCGCGAGCGCCCCGAGGCAGAACGAGGCCTCCAGCGTGTCGCGCAGGGGCTTCGGCAGGTCGGTCATCTCCTGGAAGGAGGCGGCGCCCTTCTCGTACAACCAGCCGCGGATCTGTTTGGCGCGGTAGCCGGGTTGCCCCAGGGCCTTCAGGCGCGCCGCGAGCTCGGGCTCAGAGAGCGCGTAGAGATCCTCCATCGTCCCTCCTCGGTGGGGGCTTCTAACCGGTGCCGACCCGCGCTGGCGGCCTCGTGGCGGGGGCCCGGCCGGGATAAGCGGCGCCCCTTCAGGAGCACACCATGAGCATCTCCCGCATCGGCGTCGTGGGCGCCGGCCAGATGGGCAACGGCATCGCACAGGTCGCCGCCGCCGCCGGCTATTCCGTCACCTGCACCGACATCTCCGAGGCCTCGGTCGCCCGCGGCAGGAAGACGATCGCCGACTCCCTCGGCCGCCTCGTCAAGAAGGAGAAGCTCACGCCGGAGGCCGCCGAGGCCATCCAGGCCCGCATCACCTGGAGCACCGACCTCGCCGCCCACGCCGAGGCCGACCTCATCGTCGAGGCCGCCACCGAGAACGTGCAGCTCAAGTTCCGCATCTTCGAGGACCTCACGAAGGTCGCCAAGCCCGGCGCGATCCTCGCCAGCAACACGTCCTCCATCAGCATCACCGCGATCGCGGCGCACACCGACCGCCCCGACCGCGTCATCGGCATGCACTTCATGAACCCCGTGCCGCTCATGGCGCTGGTGGAGCTCATCCGCGGCCTCGCCACGACGGACGAGGTCTACGCCGAGGTCAAGGAGGCCGCCGAGAAGATGGGCAAGACGACGGTGCTCGGGCGCGACATGCCCGGCTTCATCGTCAACCGCGTGCTCATGCCCTACATCAACGAGGCCGTCTACGCCCTCTACGAGGGCATCGGCAGCGTCGAGGACATCGACACCGCCATGAAGCTCGGCACCAACGTGCCGATGGGCCCGCTCACCCTGGCCGACTTCATCGGGCTCGACACCTGCCTCGCCATCCTCGAGGTCCTCCAGGACGGCATGGGCGACAGCAAGTACCGCCCGTGCCCGCTGCTTCGCAAGTACGTCGAGGCCGGCTGGCTCGGCCGCAAGTCCGGCCGTGGCTTCTACACCTACGCCCAGCAGGCCAAGTGATGGACGCCGCCTCGCCCGTCCGCCTCGAGCGCCTCGAGCACGTCGTCGTCCTCACGCTCGACCGGCCGAAGGCGCTCAACGCGCTCGACGTCGCCACGCTCCGCGCGCTGGACGCCGCGCTGGACCAGGTCGGGGACGCCCGCGCAGTCGTCGTCACCGGGGGAGGGGAGAAGGCCTTCGTCGCCGGGGCCGACATCGCCGCGATGTCCACGCTCACGCCCGTCGAGGCCGCCGCCTTCGCCACCCTCGGCCAGCGCGTGTTCGACAAGCTCGAGGCCCTCCCGATGCCCGTCATCGCGGCGGTCAACGGCTTCGCGCTCGGCGGCGGCTGCGAGCTCGCCCTCGCGTGCGACCTGGTGCTCGCGGCCCCGAACGCCGTGTTCGGCCAGCCTGAGGTCAAGCTCGGCGTCATCCCGGGCTTCGGCGGCACCCAGCGCCTCGTCCGCCGCGTCGGCTCGATGCGCGCGCGGGAGCTCTGCTTCACCGGCCGCAACGTGAAGGCGGAGGAGGCCGTCGCCATCGGCCTCGCGCTCCGCGTCGTGACGGAGGGCTCCGTGAAGGACGCTGCCGTCGCGATGGCACACCAGATCGCCGCGCAGGGCCCGGTCGCGGTGCGTCTCGCCAAGCGCGCGATCCTCGACGGTGACGGTGCCGATCTCCGCGTCGGTCTCGCGGGGGAGCGCACGCTGTTCGCCCTCTGCTTCGCGACCGCCGACCAGAAGGAGGGCATGTCCGCCTTCCTCGGCAAGCGGGCGCCGGCCTTCACGGGGAGCTAGGAGGGCGCGGGGGAGGGTGCATGTGGAGCGGGGTCGGAAGGGCGCTGCTCCTCGTCGGGCTCTCCGCGTGCGCGCCGGCGCCCTCGGGAGGCGCCTACGGGCGCGCCCTCGCCGCCCCCGACTTCGACACCGCCTGGGCCCTCTGCGCGAGCGCGGGGGCCAACCGCGCGGACTGCGAGCAGGCCTCGGCGAAGCGCTTCGCCCAGTTCGACGCCTGCGCGCAGATCGAGCCCGGCGTGTGGCAGGACGAGTGCCGGTTCTCGGAGGCCGAACACCTCGCGCGGCAGGGCGACCGCGCCGGCGCGCTCGGCGCGTGCCACACCTCCCGCTACTCCGTGAACTGCGAGCAGCACGTCCTCGACAGCCTCGCGATGCAGCTCCGCGGCGCCGCTTCGACCGAGGTCGCCGCCGCGTTCGTCGCGTTGAAGGGCAGCGTCAAGGGGAAAAACAGCGAGCTCGACTTCTGGCGCTCGTGGCACCGGGTCCGCGCGCAGGCGAGCCTCCCGCTCGACGTCGAGGCGTGCACCGTGAAGAAGTGCCGCACGGCCGCGCTCCTCCAGGTGCGCAAGGACGTGGAGGACCGCGTGTGGCGGGACGGCTGCGGCACCGCCCCGCCGGTCTTCCCGGGCGCGGGCGAGCGCGTGGCGGGGTGGTCGGCCGAGGCCTGGCAGGCGCGCTGCTGCCTGGCCGGTACCCGCTGCGGGGACATTGAACTAGCCGACCAGACGGAATAGAGGGCGGCCCCGCCCGCACCGGGGCGGCCAAACCGGAGGGAGCGCCATGTTCGAGCTGTCCGACGACGTCAAGGAGATTCAGGGCCTCGCGCGGGACTTCGCGCGCAACGAGATCCTGCCCGGCGCGGCCGCGCGCGACCACTCCCACAGCTTCCCGGCCGAGCAGGTCGCGAAGCTCGCCGAGATGGGCTTCCTCGGCATGTTCGTGCCCGAGCAGTACGGCGGCGCCGGCCTCTCCACCCTCGCCTACGTCGTGGCCCTCGAGGAGATCTGCTACGCGGACGCCTCCGTCGGCGTGACCATGTCGGTCAACAACTCCCTCGTCTGCTGGCCGATCCTCGCCTTCGGCACCGAAGCGCAGAAGCAGCAGTACCTGCCGGACCTCGCGAGCGGTCGCAAGCTCGGCTGCTATGCCCTCACCGAGCCCGACGCCGGCTCGGACGCCGGTGCCCAGCGCACCAAGGCCACCCCGATGGCGGGCGGCGGCTGGTCGCTCACCGGCAACAAGATCTGGATCACGAACGCGCCCTACGCCCAGGTCGCCGTGGCCTACGCCAACCTCGCCCCCGAGGAGCGCCACCGCGGCGTGTGCGCCTTCATCGCCGAGTCCCACTGGCCCGGCTTCAAGGTGGGCAAGCCCGAGGACAAGCTCGGCATCACGTCCAGCGCCACCTCCGAGCTCATCTTCGAGGACATGCACGTCCCCGCCGCCAACCTCCTCGGCGGCGAGCGTCAGGGCTTCAAGATCGCGATGGCCACGCTCGACGGCGGCCGCATCGGCATCGCCGCCCAGGCCCTCGGCATCGCCCAGCGCGCGTTCGACCTCGCCGTCGCCCACGCCAAGTCGCGCATCGCCTTCGGCAAGCCCATCGGCGCCAACCAGGCGATCCAGTGGATGATCGCCGACATGGCGACGCGCATCGAGTCCGCCCGCCTGCTCACCTGGCGCGCCGCCGTCTACAAGGACGGCGCGCGCCGGTCTGCCGAAGACGCGGCCCGCGCCAGCCACATGTGCTCCATGGCCAAGCTGGCCGCCTCGGAGACCGCCAATTTCTGCGCCGACCGCTCCCTGCAGATCCACGGCGGCTACGGCTTCAGCAAGGAGTACGAGGTCGAGCGTCTCTTCCGTGACGCCCGCATCACCACACTGTACGAGGGCACCAGCGAGATCCAGCGCATCGTGATCTCGCGTGCCTACCTGGGGTGAGCGTGTCTGAACCTGCCGTCGATGCTCCGTCCTCGGAGCGCATCCGCGTCCTCGTCGCCAAGCCGGGCCTGGATGGTCACGACCGTGGCGCCAAGGTCGTGGCCCGTGGCCTGCGGGACGCGGGCTTCGAGGTCATCTACACCGGCCTCCACCGCACCCCCGCCCAGATCGTCCGTGCAGCGGTCGACGAGGACGTCCACGTCGTTGGCCTCTCCGTGCTCTCGGGCGCGCACGACGCCCTGCTCCCCGCCGTGGTCGAGGGCCTGCGCGCCTCTGGCCGTGAGGACGTGCTCGTGATCGCCGGCGGAATCATCCCCGCTGCCGACGCCGCGCGGCTGAAGGGACAGGGTGTTTCTGCCGTGTTCCCCCCTGGCACCCCGATCGACAGCATCGTCGGCTTCGTGCGCGCGAACGTGAAGCCCCGTTGGTGAGCCGTGCCCGACGTTGATCCAGGTCGGGTGATCTCGTATGGTGGCCGCCGGGAGGACGTGATGCTTGACACCAGCGGGGAGATCCTGCTGCCCGCGCTGTTCACGCGCACGTCCTCCGAACTGCTCGGGCGGCGTCCGCTGCCGCACGTCCTGCGCGAGCGCCCCATCCTGTTCGTGCTCGGGCCGCGTGGCGTGGGCAAGTCCACCGTCGCGCGGCGCCTCCTCGGAGACACGCCGGGCCTCGTCGAGTCGTCGTTCCGCTCCGCGGTCGTCGCGGCCGCACGCAACCGCAACTGGTCGCGGGAGCTGCGGGACGCCCGCTCGCTCCTCTTCGACGACGTGGACTGCCTCCACGACCGCGACGGCGTCCACGAGCTCCTCGGCCTGCTCCTCCGCGAGCGCGCCGGGAAGGGCCTCCGCACCGTGCTCTGCCAGGGCGGAGAGACCGACACCTCCGTCACCCTGCTCTACCCGCGCGTCCCGCACGCGTTGCGCGCCACGGTCCTGCTGCGCTTCCCCGTCGGGCGCGGTCGCCGCCAGCACGTCCAGAACCGCTGCATCGCCCGCGAGCTGCCGTACCCGCTCGCGCGCGGCGCCGTCGTGATGGAGCCGTGGAACTACTCCCTCGTCGAGGCCCACCTCGACTCCGTCGCCGGGGCCCCGGCGCCGTAGGCCGCGCGCCCGGCGTCAGTCCGAGTCGACGTAGCCGAGCGCCTGGAGCGCCTGCATCTGGCCGCTCTCTGGCGCGGCGAGGTCCTCGTCCGTCGTCGGCACCTGGAGGAGCGTCCCCGGCTGCGCCTCCATCCGGAGCTCGCCGAGCGCGAGCATGCCGGGCGTGAGCGCGGCGCTCAGGTTGCCGACGGTGACGGTGCCGAGGGGGCAGGCGCCGTCGCAGCTCACGTAGATGCGGTGGCCGGAGGCGCGGGGCCCGGCGAGGAAGCGGACGCTGCGCCGATCCGCGCTGAGCTCGACGGCGCCGACCTCGGCGACGGTCACGGCGGGGAGCTCGCCCCACTCGAGGTTGGCGCGCGCGGGGCGCTCGGCCTCCGGATCGATGATGCCGGCGGTGGCGATCGGGCCGTCGAACGTGAGGAGGACGGGGCGGCGGGGCCCGTCCATCTTCAGGCGCCAGCCGGGGCGCACGGGCCAGCCGGACGCGGTCGCCATGGCCGCGCGGAGGGCGTCGATCCGGCCCGCGGGGGCGTCGGCGACGCGGTCGTGGGCCTCCTTGCGGTCGGCCGTGAGGTCGTAGGCCTCCTCCTGCCCCGAGCCCGTGTGGAGGATGTACTTCCACCCCTCGGAGACGACGGCCCAGCGCTCGCGGCCGAACATCAGGTGCCCGATCATGAGGGGCCGGGCGCTGAGCGCCGTCGTGAGGTCGGCGCGCTCGGCGGCGCGGGTGGGGTCGACGAAGGCGGCGAGGGAGCGGCCGTCCGTCTCGACCGGCGGGAGCCCGACGAGGTCGAGGAGGGTGGGGACGAGGTCGATGAGGCCGACCGGCGCGGCGACGCGCGTGCCGCCCGACTGGCCGCCCGGCGCGTGGATCCACAGCACCGCGCGCACGAGCTCCTCGTAGAGCGTGTGGTTGTGCTCGAAGGCGCCGTGATCCCAGAACTCCTCGCCGTGGTCGGAGTGTACGGCGGTGAGCGTGCGCCCAGGGAGGGCCTCGACGCGGCCGAGGAAGCGCGCGAGGGCGGCGCTCGTGTAGGCGACCTCGCCGTCGTAGGCCTCGCGGATCCACGAGCGGTGGGCGTCGCCGAACCAGGCCTCGTCCATCACGCGGTAGATCTGCCACCGCTCGTAGTCCACGGGCAGGCGATCCGGCGCCGTCTTCCCCGCGTGGAAGCGGCTGTTGTAGGGCTCGGGCGCGTCGTAGAAGGTGTGGGGGTCCATCAGGTGGAGGAACAGGAAGGTGTCCTCGTCCGCGTGGGCCTCCTGCCAGGCGAGGGCGCGCTCGATCTGCACGTCCGCCTTCGCGCCGTTCTCGTACTGCCAGTGGTCGAAGCCGTCGTTGAAGCCGAAGCGAGGCACGAGGTGCACGTTCGCCACGACGCCCGCGGTGCGGAAGCCGTTGGCGGCGAAGGCCTCCGCGACGGTGGGCGCGTCCGCCGCGGCGAGGGGGTAGCGCCCGGTGAGCGCGGTGCGGAACGACGGGCGGGTGCGCGGGGCGGGCGCCCACGCGGCGTCGAACACGACGGACTGCGCGGCCCACGCGTCGAGCTCGGGGGAGGTGTCGCGGCCGTAGCCGTAGAGGCCGAGGGCGTCCTGGCGCAGGGTGTCGATGCCGACGACCACGACGTGGCGGGGCGCGCGGCCGGTGCGCACGGTGAGCACGGGCGCGGTGACGACGGCGTTCGTGGCGCCCCCAGGCTCGGCGCGGAAGCTGAGGTCGACCTTCTTGCCCGCCCACTTCGCGAGGTCGGCGCGGTGGTCGCTCGGCGCGGCGCCGCCGGCCACGGCCTCGCTCCCGACGGGGGCGCCGTCGATCGACCATCCGACGGTGGTGCTCCCCAGGGAGTCGCCGGGGAGGAGCGCGGGAAGCTCCGCGAGGCCGAAATCGAGCGTGGCGTCCGCCGGGATGTCGACCGCGAAGCGGACCTCGCCCCCGGGCGGGAGCTGGAAGCCCGGCCGGGAGATGCCGCCCACCGTCACCCCCGTGCGCACGAACGCGACTGCGCTCCCGACACCAGACCAGCGCCGCCGAGCGGACTCCGCCGCGAGCTCCTTCACCTCGAGGCGCGGGGGCGTCGACCAGCGCTCGGGGTGCTCCAGCGTGAGCACCTGGACCTTGCCGTCCTCGATGCGCCAGCCGCCACCGCGCAGGTCTTCGGGATCGTTGACGAAGGGGAGCTCGGTGTCGCCGCGGAACAGCCGCGCGCCCATCGGGGCGTAGTTCGGGCGCGGCATGTCGGTGACGAAGGGGAGGGGGTGCGCGAAGACGTGGAGGCGGCCGACGGAGTGGCCGGTGTCCGTCCAGATGCCGGTGAGGCGAAAGATGCCGTTCTGGACGGGCGCGGCGGCGTCGGGGGCGGGGAGGGTGATGGTGGCGGCGTCGAGCACGTCGAGGCCGCGCCACGCGAGGGTGTGCGCGGGCTCGGTGAGGCCGAGGGCGGGGAGGTCCTTCGGGGGCGGCGGCAGCACGGTCGCCGCGGGCTCGCCTCCGCAGGCCGCGAGCACCGTCAGCGCGCCGACGAGGATCCGCGCGGCGAAGGGCCGTCCACACCGCCAGTCCCGACTTCCCACCGCGCCTCCGCTCGAGCAGTCCCTCTCCTAACCCGCCGTCCCCCTCCGCCGTGCTCCGAGAGGCGGACGCCGGGCGCTCTTCCCGGTTAGACCGTCCCTTCCATCCGGAGCCCCCGTGCACACGCCCGACGCGTCCCTCGCCGTGACCCTCGCCACCTTCCTCTTCCTCGTGCGTCGGGCGGGCCTCACCCTGGCCGACCCCGCGGTCGAGTCCGCGTGCGCCGCGTTCGACGCCGGCGGCGCCCCCGTCGAGACCCTCGGCAACGCCCTCGTCACCGCCGTGCAGGCCCGCCTCTCCGGCGCCCGCGTGGAGGACGTCGTCGCCGCCCTGCGCGCCCTCCTCGGGGACGACCACGTCCACACCGACCTCGGCGCGGGCGCCGACCGCGCCGCGCGCGCCACCGCCATCCGGCGCGCCCACTTCGGCAACCACGTGCCCTGGCTGGCCGTCATCATCGATCGCCAGCCCGACGGCGAGGTCGCCCGCCACTGGGTGCTCGTCGAGTCCTTCGACGAGGCCGCCCGCGTGATGGACCCCAACCCCTGGGACGACAAGGACGAGAACCGAACGATCGACCTCGGCGACTTCATGGTCCAGTGGGAGCTCGCCGGCTGCGCCTCGGTGCGCGTGGCCTGAACCGCCGCTCCGGTCGCGTCGGCGCCGGGCTAAGCGGTCGGCATGCTCGCCTGGACGCCCGCCGGCGCGGTCCCGCGGCCGCGCACCTTGCAGATCCGGCTCCACCGCGGGTACCCGGATCGGGTACCCGCGGGGGCCCCGCCGCCGTCGCGGAGCCTCTCCACGGAAGAGGTGGCTGCCAACCTGCGCTGGTTCACCGCGGCCAGCACGCGCGGCCTCCCGGTGGACGCCCTCGTCCTCTCCGGCCACGGCGTGCCCGCGCGCCCCGATCTCGTCGAGCTGCTCGCGCTCGCGCGCGGCCTAGGCGTCGGGAGGGTAATCCTGCACGTCGGCCTCGAGGACCTCGCCGGGCTCGCGCCGATCGCGGGGGTGGACCGCTACGTCCTCCCCGTGCGCCTCGGCCCCGGCGGCGCCGAACCCGTCGCCCTCGCCGCGGCCCTGGATGGCGCGCGCCGCGCGGGCGTCCCCATCGACGCGAACATCCCGCTGGTCACGACGGCACTCCCGTTCGCCGCCACCGCGGCGGCCCTCGCGCGGGACGGCGGCGCCGCGTCCGTCACCTTCACCTACCCGTTCCCGCCCGGGGACCTCCCGCCGGAAGGGCAGGGGCCTCCTCCCGTTCCGGCCGCCGTCGCCGCGCTCGTCGCCGCGCTCCCCGAGGTGGAGGGCCGCGGCCCCGCCGTCTCCGTGAAGGGCCTGCCGGCCTGCTGGATCCCGGCCCACGCGCGCCTCGTCCGCAAGAGCCAGAACCGCTGGTACGTCGACGCCGACCACCAGAAGGACGCCGCGCTCCTCTTCTTTCCCAGCGTCGTCTCCTTCGCCAAGGCGGACGCCTGCCGCTTCTGCGCGGCGGACGGCGCCTGCGACGGCTTCTTCCCCGCGTGGGGCGGCCGCCCCGGCAACCCGCCGCTCCGGCCCTTCGAGCCGTGATCCTCTTCGCTCGCGCGGGCGCCCTCGGCGACTTCGTCCTCTCGCTCCCCGTGCTTCGCGCCCTCACGACGTTGGGCCCGGTCCACGTCGTGACCGACCCGCGCTACGCGCCGCTGCTCCCGCCGGGCGCCACCCTCGTCCCGGGCGACTGGATCTGGCGCGGCGCCGCGCCGCCCCACGCCTACACCGTCGCCGTCGCCTTCTCCCCCACCACGGCCGAGGCCCTCCGCGCCGTCGGTCTCCCCGTGCGCGCCGTCGCCCCGCGCCCGCCCCCCGGCGTGCACGCCGTCGACCACTACGCGGGCGTCCTCGACGGCTTGCCCTTCGACCGCCGCCCGCGCGTCCCCGTCGTCTTCGCGCCCCCGCTCGTCGCGCCGCCGATCGTGCTGGCCCCTGGCTCGGGGGGCCAAGAGAAGCGCTGGCCCCTGGACCGATGGCGTCGTGTAGCAGAGTCGCTCGTCGCACCGGTGGTCTGGGTGCGCGGTCCGGTCGAGGCCGAGGAGGACTGGCCGGTCGACGCGGTGTGCCCCGACCTCCCCGGGCTCGTCGCGCTCGCCGCCGGGTGCGCCGCCTGGCTCGGCCCCGACTCCGGCCCCTCCCACCTCGCCGCGGCGGCGGGCGCGCGCGTGGGCGTCGTCTTCGGCGTGACGGATCCGGCGTGTTGGGCGCCGGTCGGATCGGTGGTGTGGCCCTGGGACACCGCCCCCGACGCGCTCGCGGCGTGGGCCGTCGCATCCTCGAGTGCGTCAGGTTTTACGCACCGGACTTGACGAAACGCGGACGCCGCCGTGGCCTGACCCGCCCCGGGGGACGCGATACGTCGTCGCCCCCTCTGGAGCCGGCCATGTCGATCTTCGAGCAGCTCTCTTCCTACGATCACGAGCAGATCCTCTTCTGCCGGAACGACGACGTGGGCCTGCGCGCCATCATCGCCGTCCACAACACGACGCTCGGCCCCGCGCTCGGCGGCACCCGCCTCTACGACTACGCGTCCGAGGCCGACGCGGTGCGCGACGTGCTCCGCCTCTCCCGCGGCATGACCTACAAGGCGGCGGTTGCCGGCCTCGATCTCGGCGGCGGCAAGGCCGTCATCATCGGCGACCCGGCGATGAAGTCCGAGCCCATGATGCGCGCCTTCGGTCGCCACGTGCAGTCGCTCGGCGGCCGCTACATCACGGCGGAGGACATGAACACCTCCGTCGAGGACATGGACAACATCCGCCGCGAGACCAAGTGGGTCACCGGCTCCGGCGGCGGCTCCGGCGATCCCTCGCCCGTCACCGCCTGGGGCTGCTACCACGGCATCCGCGCCTGCCTCGAGGTCATCTACGGATCGCCCGACGTCGCCGGCCGCACCATCGCCATCCAGGGCGTCGGGAACGTGGGCTACTACCTCGCGAAGTTCCTGCACGAGGGCGGCGCCTCGCTCCTCTACGCGGACATCAGCCAGAAGCGCCTCGCGCGCGTCGTGGAGGAGTTCGGCGGCAGCGTCCTCGAGGGCGACGAGTTCTACCGCGCCAACTGCGACGTCATCGCCCCGTGCGCGATCGGCGGCATCATCAACACCCGCACCATCCCGATGATCAAGGCCCCGATCATCGCCGGCGGCGCCAACAACGTGCTCGACGACGAGACCCGCGACGGCGAGGCCCTCTCCGAGCGCGGCATCACCTACGCGCCAGACTACGTCATCAACGCGGGCGGCCTCATCAACGTGTGCGCCGAGCTCAAGCAGCAGAGCCGCGAGAAGGCCATGGGCGACGCCGCCGCGATCTTCAACACGGTCAAGCGCATCATCAACAAGGCCAAGTCCGAGTCCACCACGACCATCCGCGCCGCCAACAAGGTTGCCGAGGAGCGGATCGAGGCGGTGGGCCGGCTCAAGCGTCTGTACGTCTGATCGGCGGCGGGGCTCCGGCGCTCCTCGTGAGCGCCGGGGTCGCCCCCTTCGACCGCCCGTTACTCGCGGAGGTCGACGTCGGCCTTCGAGCGCCCGCGGCCCCGCTCGAGCCTCGTCGCGATACGCTCGAGCGCTTCCCGCTCCTTGCGGCTGCTCGTCGGTACGTCGATCCACTCGTAGATGGACCCCGTGAACTCGAGGTTCGCCGAGATGATGTCCTTCTCGACCTGCTCGTGGTTGCGCACGCGCACCAGCGGGCGGCCGGACTTGTCGCCCACGTCGATCGTCATCCGGAAGCGCACCTTCTCGGGGATGCGGGTGCCGGAGTAGACGTTGAAGATGTAGTCGGACGCGCCGACGACCCACTCGGTCGAGAGGAAGCCGCGCTCCTTGTCGATCGTGTCGAGCGGGTAGAGGTCGGAGAACACCTCGAGCGTCGCCTCCCATACGGCGCTCTTCGTGGCGTCGAACGTGGCTTCGACCGGGCGTTCCTCGTAGATGGGGAGGGTGTCCTCCGGGAAGGTCGGCGGGATACAGCCGCCGAGGAGCGCGGGGAGGAGGGCGAGGGCGGCGAGCGCGTGGGCACGGAGCGTCATGGCGCGCCGATCGTAGCACACGGATAGGGGTCGTCCTCATGCGCATCGCCACCGTGTGTTCCGCCCACGGCTTCGGCCACCTCACGCGGCAGCTCGTGATCGCCGACGCGCTCGTGGCGCGCGGCGCCGAGGTCACGATCTACACGGCGGCGCCTGCGCTCGTGCCGGCCGCGGGGGAGGGCGCGCACCGAGTCGTGCCCTGGGTCGCGGACGTCGGCATTGTCCAGCGCGACAGCCTCACGGAGGACGTGCCGGAGACGCTCGCGCGGCTCGAACAAGTGGCGTCCGAGGCACGGATCGACGCGTTGGCGCGGGAGCTCGCCGGGTACGACCGCGTGGTCGTCGACATCGCGCCGCCCGCGCTCGAAGCCGCCCGCCGCGCCGGTGTGCCCGCCCTCGCCGTGGGCAACTTCGATTGGGCATGGACCTACGGGCACTACCCGCCGCTCTCCGGCTGGTCCGAGCGCTTCGCCGCGTGGCAGGCACCCCACCCGGGCCTCTACCTCGCGCCGGGGCCGGGCCTGACCGGCTTCGCGTCGATCGCGGCCTTCGGGGTGGTGGGGCGGCGGGCGGCGCCGGCGCGCGTCGCGGCGCGGACGGTGCTCGTGTGCTTCGGCGGCTTCGGGCTCGACGGGGTGGACGGCTGGTTACCGAGGGTCGACGGGGTGACCTGGCTCCTCGCGCCGCCGATGGCGCCCTCGCCGCGCCTGGACGTGCGCTGGGTGGACGACGTGCCGTTCCCCGCGCTCGTCGCCGGGGCGGACGCGCTCCTCACCAAGCCCGGCTACGGCATCTACGCGGAGGCCGCGCGCGCCGGCACGCCGATCGTGTGGGTAGATCGCGGCGTGTTCCCCGAGGCGCCGTCCCTCGAGGCCGCGCTCCGCGCGCGCGGCGACGTGAAGGTGGTGGGGAGGGGGGCCGAGGCCGTCGCGGAGGCGCTCGCCGCGCGGTGGGCCACGGTCGCGCGGGACGGGCGGCCGGTGCCCGAGGAGAGCGCCGCCGCGGAGGCCGTCGCCGCGCGGATCCTCGACGGCTGACTACGCAGGCGCGGGGGTGGTGCCGGGGCGCGCGGCCCGTTGCCCCTCGATGAAGCCCGCGAACGCGTGGACCTCCACCTCGGAGCCCTGGGCCACGAACGTCCGCCGCGGGGCGGTGGCCGCGAGGATCTGCCAGTGCTCCCCGAAGAGGGCCACCGGGTCGACGTCGAGGCGCGCGCGCACGTCGGTCCACACCGGCCACCGGGGGTGCTCCAGCCGCTGGGAGAGCGGGATGCCGGACCAGTGTTTCCCAAACAACCACGGGGCATTGATGAGGAAGTCCTCGAAGCCACCTTCGGGTGGCATGGCGGGGTCTCCCACGGCGGTCCAGGCGATGCGGTGGGTGCGCCCGCCGAAGCGCAGCTCGTGCTCCTCCCCGCCGCGGTGGTACGGCACGGCCAGCACCGGCTCGTTGACCGTGAGCCGGCTCATCCCGGCCATCATCGGGCGCGGCACGAACGTCCGGACGGTGGTGACCCCGCGACGGCGCCCGTCCCGGACGTGGATCTTCAGCGACACCTCGGGGATCCGCCGGCGCCCCGGGAGCCGCATCCCGAAGAGCCGGTTGTCGATCATGTCCAGGGCCATGAGGCTCACGAGCGCGTCTCCGTCCCACCGATCCGGCACCATCTCGGGCAGCAGGAACGGCCGGAGCTGAGCCTCGGGAACGGCCCACGTCTGAATGAAGATGTCGGACCAACGGCTGGAAAGGAAGGGTGTCATGCTCCGAGGGTAGACACCGCGCGCTCCCCGGCGAAGCAGCGGCCCGCGCATGCAGACGCGCGACAGGCAAACGGCATCGAAATATGAAGGCGGCGCCCTTGGGAGAGAGATGAACATCAGTGTCGTCGGCACCGGTTACGTCGGTCTGGTTGTGGGTGTCTGCATGGCCGATCTCGGCCACAACGTCACCTGTGTCGACACGGACGCGGGCAAGGTCGCCGCCTTGCAGGCCGGCCGTGTGCCCATCTACGAGCCCGGCCTCGAGCAGATCCTCGAGCGCAACACGCGCGAGGGCCGCCTCACCTTCACGACGGACCTCGCCGCCGCGCTCACGCACAGCCGCGTCGTGTTCGTCGCCGTCGGCACGCCCTCCGCGGCGGACGGCAGCGCCGACCTCTCCGGCATCTTCGCCGTCGCCCGCGAGGTGGCGAAGAACGCCGAAGGGGACGTGATCCTCATCCTCAAGAGCACCGTGCCCGTCGGCACCGCCGACAAGGTCCGCGAGGTGCTCTCCACGGTGATGAACCACCGCTACGACGTGGTGTCCAACCCCGAGTTCCTCAAGGAGGGCGCCGCGATCGACGACTTCCTCCGCCCCGACCGGATCGTGGTCGGCGTGGCGTCGCCCGAGGCCCGCAAGGTCATGGAGGACCTCTACGCGCCGCTCGTCCGCACCGGCAAGCCCATCCTGTTCATGGACAACCGCTCGGCCGAGCTGTGCAAGTACACGGCGAACGCCTTCCTCGCGACCCGCATCAGCTTCATCAACGAGATCGCGGCGTTGTGCAGCAAGGTCGGCGCCGACGTCGACATGGTGCGCCTCGGCGCGGGCAGCGACTCCCGCATCGGTGGTCGCTTCTTCTTCCCCGGCGCCGGCTACGGCGGCTCCTGCTTCCCGAAGGACGTGCGCGCCCTCGTCGAGACCGCCAAGGACAGCGGCCTCGAGATGAAGGTCGTCACCGCCGTCGAGAACGTGAACGAGCGCCAGAAGCACCTCCTCGCGGACATGGTGATCGAGCGTTTCGGCAAGGATCTCTCGGGCTTGCGCTTCTGCATCTGGGGCCTGGCCTTCAAGCCCGAGACCGACGACATGCGCGAGGCCCCCGCCCTCACCATCATCGACCGCATCCTCGCCGCCGGCGGCGAGGTCGTCGCGTACGACCCCGAGGCCATGGCCGAGGCGAAGCGCGTCATCAAGGCGCCCATCACCTACGCTGATCGCGCGATGGACGCCGCCAAGGGCGCGGACGCCGTGATCATCGTCACCGAGTGGAACGAGTTCCGTAGCCCCAACCTCGAACAACTCAAGGGCCTGCTCAAGCGCCCCGTCGTGTTCGACGGCCGCAACGTGCTCAACCCGGCCGAGGCCCGTCGCCTCGGGTTCGAGTACCGCTCGATCGGTCGGCCTTAGGTCCTGGGGCGGGGGCCCGCCCCCGCAACGCCCCGGAGCCACGCGATCATTCGGCGTTGTACCAGATGACCGTCTCCCGCGCGCCGTCCGCCGTCACCGCGAAGGCCTCGAGCCGGGTGACCGCGCCGTCGCGGTAGTCCACCCACACGGTGCCGCTCACCGGCGCGCCGCCGAGCCCCGCGGGGAGCGTGTCCGCGGCCGGATCGAGCGCGTACTCCACCGAGCGGACGCCCTCCGCCTCGCCCGCCGCGTCGCCGAGCCCCAGGACGGCGCGGAGCGTCGCCGGACCGCCCGCGGACACGCCCTCGCCGACGAGCGTGAGCACGACGGGCACCTCGACCGCGTCCTGGCAGGGGTCCGGGCCGAGCCACGTCGTCTGCGTCACGTCGTTCGTGCCCGGGCGGGTCACCACGTCGACGGCGTCGGCGTCCTCGAAGAGGGCGGCGCCTTCGCCGCGGGTGAGCATCACATCGACGGACACGGGCTCCCCGAACAGATCGATGCCCTCCACCGTCTGCGGCGCGATGTCCGAGAGCGCGCCCGCCACGGTGAAGCCCACGGCGAGGCGCTCGTCGTCGTCGACCTCGTGGGGGTTCAGCTCGCAGTGGCTCTCCACGAGGGTGGGGCAGCCGAGGAGGAAGAGGAGGATCACCGCGCCTCCGGCGGGTAGCTGAGCGTGTCGTCCGCCCGATCCGTGGCGAACACCCGCAGCAGCGCGTCGTCGGCGAAGGACACGCTCAGCAGCGCCGCGCCGTCCCCGAGGTCTACAGAGATGCCGCCGACGCCCTCGGTCACGTCCCCCCACACCTGGCTGACCGCGAGCGTGTCCCCCTCGATGGCGAAGGTGTCGTCTTCCGTCGCGAGCGCCGCGAGCACCGGGATCTCAAGGGAGTCGAGGCAGATGATGAGCATGTAGTCGGCGGAGAGCGACGACTCCCAGCGGCCCGTCTCGACGAATTCGGCGTCCTGGAACACCGCCGGGCCCTCGCCGCGGACGAGGTCGAGCGTCGTGGCGAGGACGGCGCCGTCCGCGGTTGACGCGGGGAAGCGGCGAAGCCCCTCGATCGCGGCGAGCACCTCGGCGGGGGTGAAGGCGAGGTCTCCGAGGTCCGCCTCGTCGTCGTCGACCTCGGTGGCGACCGTCTGGCACTCGGTGGCGAGCCGGCAGCCGAGGAGGAGCAGAAGTGGCAGTCCCATGCGGACTCCATAGTCCCGTTCGCGTAGCGGTCGCGCGTCTTTTCTGCGGTCGGGGGCGCGCGCGCCGAGGGGCGGCGCCTTCGATCCGCCCCAGCCGGTTAGAGAGCGCTCCGTACCGGACCCCCATGTCACACCCGCTCGAACGTATCCGCAATTTCGCCATCATCGCCCACATCGACCACGGCAAGAGCACGCTGGCCGACCGCCTGCTCCAGACCACGGGCACGGTGCAGGCGCGCGAGATGCGCGCCCAGTACATGGACAAGATGGAGATCGAGCGCGAGCGAGGTATCACCATCAAGGCCCAGACCGCCGCGATGAAGTGGACCGCGAAGGACGGCGAGGTCTACGTGCTCGACCTCATCGACACGCCCGGCCACGTCGACTTCGGGTACGAGGTCAGCCGCGCGCTCGCCGCGTGCGAGGGCGTGCTCCTCGTGATCGACGCGGTGCAGGGCATCGAGGCCCAGACGCTCGCGAACGTCTACCTCGCGATCGAGAACGACCTCGAGATCATCCCCGTCGTCAACAAGATCGACCTCCCCGGCGCCGATCCCGAGCGCGTGCTCGCGCAGCTCGAGGAGAACGTGGGCGTCGACATCACGAACGCCCAGTTCGTCTCCGCCAAGACGGGGGAGGGCATCCCCGACCTCCTCGAGGCTATCTGCAAGGCGATCCCGGCGCCCAAGGGCGACCGCGAGGCGCCGCTCCAGGCCCTCATCTTCGACTCCTGGTTCGACCCCTACGTGGGCGTCATCATCCTCGTACGGGTGAAGCAGGGCACGCTTCGCAAGGGCGAGAAGATCAAGTTCATGGCGACCCTCTCCGCCTACGAGGTGCTGAAGGTCGGCGTGTTCTCTCCCGAGGCCGTCGAGCGCCCCGAGCTCTCCGCGGGAGAGGTGGGCTACATCATCGCCAACGTCAAGACGCTCTCCGACGCCAAGGTCGGCGACACCGTGACCCACTTCCTTCGGCCGGCGTCCTCCGCGCTCCACGGCTTCAAGGACGTGAAGCCGATGGTGTTCTCGGGCATCTTCCCGACCGACTCCGCCGACTACGACGATCTGCGCCTCTCCCTCGAGAAGCTCCGCCTGAACGATGTGTCGTTCAGCTACGAGCCGGAGACCTCGGACGCCCTCGGCTTCGGCTTCCGCTGCGGCTTCCTCGGCCTCCTCCACATGGAGGTCATCCACGACCGCCTCGAGCGCGAGTACAACCTTGACCTCATCACCACGGCCCCGTCCGTCGTGTACGAGGTGCGTTTGCGCGACGGCGGTCGGATGCTCATCCACAGCCCGTCCAAGCTGCCGCCGCTCGGCCAGGTCGAGGCCATCGAGGAGCCCATCGCGCGTCTGACCGTGCACGTGCCCGAGGCCTACGTCGGCAACGTGCTCAAGCTCTGCGAAGATCGCCGTGGCAACCAAGAGAAGTTCGAGTACGCCGGCCCCGGCCGGGTCATCCTCACCTACCAGATCCCCTACGCCGAGGTCGTCTACGACTTCTTCGATCGTCTCAAGTCGATCACGCGCGGCTACGCGTCGATGGACTACGAGATCATCCGGTGGGAAGAGGGTGATCTCGTCAAGCTCGACATCCTCCTCAACGGCGAGCCGGTCGACGCGTTGTCGAACATGTGCCACCGCTCGGTGAGCCACCACAAGGGCCTCGCGCTCGCGACGAAGCTCAAGGACTTCATCCCCCGCCAGATGTTCGACGTCGCGATCCAGGCCGCCATCGGCTCGAAGATCGTGGCGCGCACGACGGTCAAGGCGATGCGCAAGGACGTGACCGCCAAGTGTTACGGCGGCGACATCTCGCGCAAGCGTAAGCTCCTCGACAAGCAGAAAGAGGGGAAGAAGCGCATGAAGTCCGTCGGCAGCGTCGAGGTGCCGCAGGAGGCCTTCCTCGCCGTGCTGCGGCTCGACGAGTAGCTACCGCACGGCGTGGGGGCGGATCGCCCCTCGCTTGACCCCCAGGGGCCCGGCACTAGCTCCTCCGTAGGGAAACGGGGGATCGATGGTGCGGATCTGGTTGTGGTGGGCCGCGCTGTGCGGCTGCACCGGGGAGGTGGACGTGCACCTCGTGGACACGTCGCCCGCAGCGCCGGGCGGTGAGCTCGATCTGTTGGTGTTCCAGCTGCCCTTCGACCACGTCGAGGCGCGACGCGACGGCGAGTGGGAGCCCCTCGCGCGCGGGCCGGACCCCTACAACCCGCTCGACTTCTCGGGCAAGCCCATCCTCGTCGACCTCCTCTCCCTGCGCGAGGCCCCGCTGCGCGTCGTGCACGACGAGATCCCGGTCGGCGCCCTCACGGCGCTGCGCCTCGTGCTCACCGACGGCGAGCCCATCACGCTCCAGACGGTGGACGGCATCGTCCATCCGGTGACGGCGCCGGACGTCGTGGAGTGGGAGGTCGCGATGGAGGTCGAGCGCGACGGCACCGAGGCGCGCACCTTCGACCTGCGCGTCCGGGACGCGCTCGTCGCGGTAGAGGCGGGCGCCTACCACTTCGATCCCGCGCTCCTCCCCGCCGACTGATCGGCCTACGACGGCGCGGGTGGGGGAGGGCACGCCGAGGGCGAGGACGCTCACGAGTGTCACGGTGGTCTGCGCGGCGCCGCAGGCGGCGGTAGAGCGGGTCCGTCAGGACGGCGAGGATCGCCGCCAGGAGCAGCGTCAGCAGGTAGGGCCGTACCAGGAGGAACCCGGACCCTCACATCTGGTCGGCCATCGCGCCCAGGATGCTGAAGCCCACGCCGAACACGACGCTCGCCACGACGACCAGCGCCACGAACAGGAAGCTCAAGAGGCCGAGGCCGATGCCGGCCTTGGCGAGGCCGCCGCCGCCCTGCGTCGGGTCGGAGCCGATCTGGGAGAGGGCGACGGCCCCGAGCACGATGGCGAGGATGTTGAACGGAGCGCCGTAGCAGAAGCACACGGTCAGCAGGGACACGCCGCCCGAGACGACGGAGAGGATGGCGAGGACGTTGGTCTGGGTCGGCTGGGTGTCGGTCATCGGGGCGCTCGGGAAGAGCCGACGCCCTAC
This sequence comes from uncultured Pseudomonadota bacterium, assembly GCA_903959175.1. Lineage (GTDB taxonomy): Bacteria > Myxococcota_A > UBA796 > UBA796 > SXON01 > CAJBVW01. The sequence goes on along the minus strand of CAJBVW010000116.1, from coordinate 19,204 downwards.
CCGATCTCCGGCGCAGCCGCGACCCCTTTGGGCGCCACGGCCGTCAGTTCCGCGTGGTGAGCCCCGCGTCCAGCACGCGCGCGAGGGGCCGGTTGGGGCGGCGATCCAGCACCTCGACCCGGAGGCGCGCGGTGTCGCCCGGGCAGGCCCAGGCCGGCAGCGGCACGCGCGTCGGGTCGCGGACGATCACGGTCTGGACGGGGCCGTCGCAGCCCCAGCGCAGCGTCACGAGCTGGCCGTCGTCCGCTGGGGGATCGACGGCGAGGAGGACGGCGAGGTCGGCCGCGGCGGCGCGGGGGATCTCGCGGCTGGTGCGCGCGGTGGAGGCCGGGGCGGCGTCGAAGGAGGCGAGGGTGACCGGGGCGAAGAGCGCGCGGGGGAGGGCCTGGAGCACGGGGTCCGTCGGGTAGCGGCGGCCGGCGGCGGCGGCGACGCGCACGGCGGCGAGGAGCTGGCCGCGGCGGGACTCGGCGAGCGCGAGCGACCACACGAGGGGGCCCTGGGAGGGGTAGCGGGCGTAGAGCGCCGACCATCGGGCGACGACCTGCTCGGGCGTCGGGCGCGCGGGATCGAGGCGGTAGCGGAGCGCGGTGCCCTGGGGGTAGGACACGCGGGACGGGCTGGGCAGGCGGAGCCATGGGACGGGGCGGGCGGCGGCGTCCGCGGCGTAGTTCATGCGGCGCACCAGCGCGGGTGGCGTGGCGGCGAAGCGCGCGCGCACCCGGGCGTCCACGTCGTCGTCGCCGAGCCAGGCGAGGGCGATGTCGCGGTCGGTGAGGCCCACGAGGTCTACGATCGCGACGCCCTCGATGTTCCCGGGCATCCCCACGTCCTCGAGGAGCACCGCGCCGCCCCACGGGGCGCTCTCCACGATCCACTGGACGTCCTCGAGTTGGGGGGTGTCGAGGGCGGCGCCGAACCCGCGCAGCGGCGAGCCGAGCGCCGCGAGCTCCCGACGCTGCAGGCCGGTGTGGGTCGCGCCGGGTGGCTCGAAGAGGCTGCCGAGGCCGATGGCGGCGAGGAGCGCGAGGCAGGATCCCGCGCCGAGCGTGCGGGGGCGGGCGCCGGCGGCCCACGCGGCGGCGGTGGCGCACACGCCGGGGACGAGGTGGCGGGCGTGGCCCATCCAGTCGGGCTCGGCGCGGAGGGTGAAGGCGCACTGGACGAGCAGCGGGAGGAGCGCGAGGGGGCGCGCGGGGAAGGCGAGGGCGAGCACACCGCCGATGCCGACGAGGGTGACGAGCTCCCAGGCCCACTGGCCCCACTGGTCGCCGAAGGCGTCGTTGCCCGCCATCTTCACGAGGTACGGCGTGGGGAGCAGCGCGCCGAAGTAGGCGACGCGCAGGCCGTGCCACGCGAGGAGCGCGAGCCCGCCGAGGAGCGCGGCGGCACGGTCGCGGCGCGCGGTCGGCGACCGCCACCGCAGGAGCACGACGGCCGCGCCGAGCGCGAAGTGCAGGTTCCCCTCGGGGTGCGCGGTCGCGGCGAGCCAGAGGGCGCCGATGCCCGCGGCGGGGCCGACGCCGGCGGCGAGGCGACGTCGCGCGCCCGCGTGCGCTGGAGGAGCGATCACGCCCACCCAGCCCACGGTGAGCAGGAGCGCGTAGAGCGTGGTCTCCATGCCGGCGAAGCTCCACCACGCGAGCGGCTCCCAGAGCACGAGGGCCGCGAGGAGCAACGTGCCGCCGAGGCTCCGCGGGACGCGCGCGCCGGTGAACACGACCAGGCCGGCGCCGCAGAGGGCGGCCAGCCCCTTCACGAACAGGTTCGCGTCGCCGCCGCCGAGCGCGAGCCAGCCGGCCGCGAGGCTGAGCTGGAGGAAGCTGGAGCAGGCCTCCACGACCGCCCCGCTGCTCCACCGCAGCACGCCCGCGTCCGCCCACTCGTGCGCGAAGGCGAGGGTGATGAACTGATCGTCCACCTGCTGCGGCCACGCAGGCGCCCCCAGCCACACGAGCGCGGCCACGGCCGCCGCGACGACGAGCGCCCAGCGGCTCATCGGACGGGCGTACGGCGGGGAGGAGGGCGCACGGGGCGCCCGTAACGGCCTCCCCAACGCTCCACCACTCCGGGGGCGCACGCCCCGGCCGGCGCTTCCTCCGCCCGGTTAGAGTCGAGGGAGACTCCGGAGCTCCCATGCCGATCCTCCTCCTCTCGCGGCCCCGTCCGCTCACCGCCGCCGAGACGCGCCTCCTCCCCAAGGGCTGCACCGCGACGGACGGCGGCGGGGGCGTCGTCGCGCGCGCCGAGGTCGACCTCCCGCTCGCCGGGCTCCTCGGCTACGCGGTCGCCATGGGGCGCGCGGTGCCCGACGCGTTCTTCGGTGTGCAGGAGGTGCCGGCGGTGTCCACGGGCGCGCCGCCGCCGGGCACGCCGAGCGCCGTAGAGGTCACGACGAATCCCGCCGCCCCCGCCGCGGTGGCCGCGCCCGCGGAGGAGGTCATCACCGAGGCCGATCCCTGGAAGCTGGTGGACGCCGGCAAGCATGCCCAGGCAGAGCGCGTGTTCGGCGGCGGGAACGGCCTCGACCCGGCCGGCCGCGAGCGCACGCGTCGGCTCCTCACCAGCGGTGACCCCGAGGAGGTCGCGCTCGGCTGCCGCATCTCGCGCCTCACCCAATGGAGGTCCATCGTCGTGAACCTCCGCCCGCTCCTCCGCCACGAGCACCCGTGCGTGCGTCGCGACGCGGCCGAGGCGATCGGCGCGCTCGCCGGCCCGTCCATGGCCGCCACCGTGCGCCCCCTCGTGAACGACCCCGACGCCGAGGTGAAGGCTGCCGCGGTCGCCGCGCTGGCCCGCCTCGGCGGCTGAGAGCCCGCAGCGCAACGTGGACCGGCGGGCGACGGGAGGGATGCGCTGTGGGCGGCTGAGCGCGCGGGTGGGGGTCCCGCCGGGTTAGTCGTCGCCGCGCCGCGGGGGAAGCCATCGGGCCTCCCACCCCGCGGATCGGACGTGCGCGCGTGTCGACCCTCAAAAACATCCAGGCGGAACCTACCCTCCCGGACGATCCCTCGGTGCTCCCCGGCGTCGACGAGCCCTCCGAGGAGGCCGTCAAGCCCTTCGATCGGAACGAGCACCGCGCCGCGATGGTCGATCTGAAGGCGCTCGCGAACCGGATCGCACGCATGACCCAGCACCAGCGCCGCATGCTCCCGCTCGACGAGGACACGCACGAGCAGATGGACATGCTCGCGGCGGCGGCGCGCATGCCGCACCGGCGGCGGTTGCTCATGCGGGCCAAGCTCTTCCTCAGCGGCTGCGACCTCGTGAAGGTCCAGGCCGCGCTCGAAGGGAACACCCCCGCCGCCGCGCGCGACCGCGAGACCGCGCATTGGCGCACGCGCATCGTCGCGGGGGACGACACGGTCCTCCAGGCGTTCATCGAAGCGTATCCGGGGGCCGATCGCCAGGGGATCCGATCGAGCGCGCGTGAAGCGCGGGGGACGGGCCCGGCGGCGGCCCGCGCCCAGACGCGGCTCCTCCAGCAGCTCCGCGCGGCGGCGGCGATCGTGCCGGAGCCCGAGGACGACGACGAAGAGGACTACGGCGAGGACTCCGGCGAGGACTCCGGCGAGGAGTAGGGGCACCCTCGGGACCGGCGAGGAGGGACCACTCGTCGAGCGCGTCGTCGCAGCGCTGGCGCTCCCTCAGCCGTCAACGATCCGCAGCAGCTCGACCTCGAACACGAGCGTGGCGCCGCCGGGGATCATCCCGCCCGCGCCCGCCGGCCCGTAGCCGAGGCTCGACGGGATCTGCAGGCGCCGCTTCTCGCCGACCTGCATCGTGGACACGCCCTCGTCCCAGCCCTTGATGACCTGCCCGGCGCCGACGGTGAACTGGAGCGGCTGCCCGCGGTCGAGACTCGAGTCGAACTTCTTCCCGTCGGCCAGCCAGCCGGTGTAGTGCACGGCAACGGTCTGGCCCCGCGTCGGGATCGCGCCGTCTCCGGGCCGGAGCACCCAGTACTTCAGGCCGCTCGGCGTCGTGACCGGCGTGATGCCGTCGATCGGGGTCTGCGCGTCGGTGTGTTGGATCGCCATCGGCGCGGGGCCGTAGGCAGCGGAGGTCCCAGCGGGGCGCGCGCCGGGGCCGCCGACGGTCTTGGGGGCGCAGGCGAGGAGCAGGAGGAGGGGAGCGAGTCGCATCCGCGGGGGCTATCCGACCAAGCTGATCCGATCGATCCGGAACACGCGGTCCTCGCCGCGGAGGTGGCAGAAGGCCTCCACGCGGGAGCCGAGGATGCGCTGGACGGTGATCGAGCGGCGGGAGGGCTGGGCGTCGGAGCGGCGGTAGTCGATCAAGACCGGGACAGCCTGTCGCGCGGACTCCTGGAGCGCCAGCGTCAGCACGCGGATCTCCTCGGTGTTGGGGCGCCGGCACATGCGGTGAGCGTCCTCCACGGTGAGCTGGTGCGTCGGATCGGCCAGATCGAGGAGCCGCCACGCCATCTGCCAGGTGGCGTGCGCGTCGTCGAGCGCGCGGTGCGAGACGCCGCGCGCGATGTCGAAGTGCTCGCAGATCGAGGCGAGGCGGTGGCTGGAGAGCGCGAGCACCCGGCGGGAGAGCCCGAGGGTGTCGAGGATCGGGGCCTCGGGCGCCCATAGCCCGGCGAGCTCGTACTCGAGAAGAAGGAAGGACTCGTCGAACCTGGCGTTATGCGCGACGGGCACGGAGCCGGAGAGCATGCGGGACAGCGCGGGAGCGCGCTCGATGAAGCGTGGCTGGCCACGCAACATCTCGTCGGTGATGCCGTGGATCTCGCTCGCGTCCACGGGGCGGCCGGGGTCGAGGAGGGTCGACCAGGTCGTCGGCGTCTCGCCGTAGCGGCCGCGCACGACGGCGACCTCGATGGCGCGGTCCCCCTTCTCGGGGAACAGGCCGGTCGTCTCAAAGTCGATGGCGGCGAGCTCTTGTTCGAACAGGAGGCTCACCGGCCGGGCTCCTCTTCCGGTTCCTCGGGGGGCAGGAGCCAGGTGGGCAGGCCGGGGGCGGTCCACCCGGCGCCGTCGACGTCGACGTAGATGGGGTTCGTGATCGCGTAGGGGATCACGGCGCCCGAGCGCGGGATGGGGATGGCGGGCGACAGGAGCGAGCCGACCGCCGGCACATCGGAGAGGGCCTCCGTGACGACGTCCTGGAGCTGCACGGGCGCCATCTCGACGGGCGTGAAGACGGGGGAGAGGTCCCCGTCGCCCACGGCCACGATGACGAACCAGGAGTCCTTCGTGACGGGCACGGAGATGTCCTGCACGAGCTTCACGATGTCGGGGTCGAGGCCCTCCCACTCGTGGATGAGCGTGCCGTTCTGGTAGAGCTCCACGCGGTCGACGGGGATCCAGGTGGGCGCCTGGACCTCGACGTGGAGGTCCACCGTGCCGTCGGTGTCCACCAGCTCGTCGCCGACGATGGCGGTGTCGTTCGCGGAGAAGCGTACGAACGGGCCGTAGCTCGCGACGACGTGGCCGGCGCGCACGGCGTCCGCGATGGCCTGCTCGTCGATCTGGGAGGGGTCGTCCGTGTCGGTGACGACGTAGTTCCGGGGGCAGCCGGCCTCGACCGAGAACTTGCCGTGGGTGTCGCTGTTGCCGAGCGCCGTGTAGCGCTTGCCGGTGTTCAGCAGGGAGAACCAGTCGTCCACCTGCCCCTCGTGGCCGTAGCCGAGGCGGTAGACGCCCGCCTGGAGGTCCTCCTGCTCCTGGCCGCTGCGGGCCACCATGTCGTAGGAGGAGAGGGCCCCGCCGGCAGCGTAGCGGTCGAGCTCGTCCTGCGTGGGCGTGCGTACGATCTCGAAGCGCTTGCCGTTGAGGAGCTCGAGGGCCTCGAAGTCGGCGTCGTACTCGTCCGCGCGGAGCAGCGGGTTGACGACGGAGAGCACGGGCGTCGCGATCGTGCCGGTGTACGGGTCGTAGCCGAACTGGTCGAAGTAGCCGAGGATGCCGTCGCGCGGGTGGGCGACGAAGCGGATGGGCTCGTAGCCGGAGCGGGTGCCGAGCTCGTCCAGGGTGTCGAGGATCTCCCCGGCGGACATGCCCGTCCAGTCGAAGGCGCCGCCCTGCTCGGCGAGGGTGTCCGCGACGAAGGGGAAGCCGAGGAAGTGGCCGACCTCGAGGGTGGTCGTCTCCAGGCCCACGGCGGTCTTGACCCAGGGTTCGAGGCCGAGATCCTCGACGGTGGGCGCGTAGTCGGTGAGCGCATCGTGGTCGGTGGAGGCGAAGAACTCGACGCCCTCCGCCGCCATGGTGATGACGCGGTCGGTGAGGCTCGTGCCGGAGTCGAAGCTGTTGATGGCGTGGACGTGGAAGTCGGCGCTCACCCAGCCCGTTGTGTCCACCGAGTGTACGATCTGGAGATCGAGGCGGGAGACGCCGGTGTCCGTCACGGTGAAGGGGGCGGAGGTCGCGAGCTCGTACTCGAGGCCGCGCGAGGCGACCGCGGTGTAGGTGCCGGGCGGGAGGATCACGTCCGCCTTGCCGTCCCGGGTGAAGACGACCTCGGAGGGGGCGCCGCCGATGTAGTCGTCCCCAAGGTCGGCATCGAGGCCCTTCTCTCCGAAGAAGCTGATCTTTGCGGGGGCGGAGCGCCCGAGCTCGTCCACGACGGTCACGCTGACCTGGCCCGCGCGCGGCGAGCCGAGCGTCAGGTTCACGGTGCCGCCCTCGGTCACGGTGACGGGGATGCCGGCGCAGCGGCCCGCGACCTCGTCGCCGTCGCACCCGCCGTCCGGGCGGCCGCGCCCGTGCACCACGAGCTCCCAGTCGCCCGGGGGGAGGCGCCCGCCGAAGGAGCCGTCGTGCTGCTCGTCGTCTCCGACGTCGGTCTCCCACTGGTTGTACGGCTGTTCCGCGCCGGCCTCGTAGGCGAACACGGACACGCCGGAGAGCGCCATGCCGGTGCCCTCCTCGAGGACGTAGCCGCGCACCTCGCCGTAGGGGACGCCCTTGGCCTCGATCAGCGCGTCGAGCACGCTCCCCACGTCTCCGTTGCCGATCGCGAGGTAGCGCTCGTAGGTGTACGCGGTGCCGTCGGGGAAGCGGCCGCCGGTGCCGTCCCCGCGGATGCCGGCGCCGAAGGCCGCCGTCTGCGAGGAGGTGAACAGGGGGACGTAGAGATCCCCGTCCGCCGCGGCGATCCCGTAGGAGACGCCGTCCGCCACGCCCGCCACGAAGGCGAACTGGAACGGCTCCTGGAAGGTGTTGACGCCGGCGCTGCGCACGGTGTCCACCGCGCGGTCCTCGTCGAAGCCCATACCGGGCGCGAACACGTCGACCGAGCCACCCTGGAGGTAGAAGTCGCCGAAGGCCACGCCGGTGCTGATGGCGAGATCGAGCACGTCCAGGCCCGCGGTGCTGCCGGGGAGCACCGTGCCCTCGGTCGCCTCGGAGGTGCCGAACACCGCCGTGGTGCGGATCTTGAGGGCGCCCGCGCCCGGCTCGAGCACGTAGTCGGTGGTGATGCGGAAGTCGGGCTGCCCGACGACGGCCCAGAGCGGGTCGAGCATCGTGAGGAACGGCTCGGCCGCGGCGCTGGTGCGGATGATGGCGGCGGTGCCGTCGCTCCCGTCCGCGATGATCTCCACCTGCTCGCCGGCCTTCACGGCGGCGAGGTTCATGTTGACCGTCGGGAAGGTCTCCGCGAGCCGGTCGTTGCCGTGGCCCGCGGCGTAGCGGGGGTCGCGCCGCTGAAGATCGGCGTCGGCGATCGTGCCCCCGTACGGGCTCGGGCCGAGCGAGTTGCGCGCGCCCAGCACGGTGAAGCGCACGCGGTCGTTCTCCAGGAGGAAGTCTCCCGGGCGCGCCATCGCCTTCGGGCCTCCGATGCCGTCTTCCAGCGAGGCGATCTGCGTCGCGCGGGTCCAGGGGCCGGGTTCGGAGCAGGCCAGGAGGAGAAGGAGGTGCATGGCCGGTGTAGGATACCGGTCTCCACCGGGATGTCCATGCTGCTCGCCCTCGCTGCCCTGACGCTCGCTCCTTCCGTCGCCCTCGCGGGCACTGGGGCCGACGCCTCCGAGGGCCCCGCGGTGGCTGAGGAGCCGCCCCCGGCCGACTTCGGCCGCAAGAAGGGCGGCAAGGGGCGCGGCGGCGGTGGCGGGGAAGGGCGGCGCGGGCCTCCGGGCCCCCACGGGGACGGCCCCCACGGGGACGGCGGCGAGGGCGGCCACGGCGACGGGCCGCGCGGCATCTGGGCGCACATCCGCCCCGTCGGCATGCTCCAGCTCTGGGGCACCGCCTACGACATGGACCAGGACGACGTCGCCGACGCCACCGGCTACGGCGATCCCGAGGACGACGTCGGCTTCAAGGTCAAGCGCTTCCGCCTCGGCCTCGAGGGCGAGGAGAAGGGGCTCGACTGGGGGTTCGTGGTCGGGTTGACCGCCCCGTACGACGGGTTCGACGAGCAGGACGGGTCGATCGAGATCGTCGACGCGCACCTCGGCTATCGCTGGAAGGGCCTCGGGGTCCAGGTCGGGAAGGACGAGCTGCCTTTCTCGCGCGACCGCATGATCGCGTCCGGCGAGCAGACCTTCACCGAGCGCGGCATGCTCGCCGAGCACATCAGCCCCGGGCGCGAGCTCGGCGCCACGCTCTCGGCGGAGCGGTGGGGCGCGAAGCTCTCCCTCGGCGTGTACAACAGCGGCGGCGGCCTCTACGGGGACGACAACCTCGGGAAGACCCTCCTCGGCCGCCTCGAATACGCCTTCGGCGACGCCAACGTCTACCAGACCTGGGGCGGCTCCCGGAAGTTCGCGTTCGGTGTGGGCGCGGGCGCCTTCATGACGGACGACGTGTCGACCGCCACCCAGGCCCTCGGCGCCGACGCGATCGTGCGCGTCGCCGGGCTCACCCTCCTCGTGGACGCCGCCCTCGCGGACGTGACGCCCACCAACTCCGACGTCGGCGTGCCGGGCGTGTGGGCGAAGACGACGCGCCGCGGCCTCACCGGGCAGATCGGCTACGGCCTCGGCGCCTTCGAGCCCGCCGTCAAGGTGAGCCTCTACGACGACTCCTCGGTCGGCGGCTACACGAACCTCCTCGCGGGCGTCGTGTGGCACGGCCTCGTGGACGACCGCGGGCGCGACCGCCTGCGCGTCGGCGCGGGCTACGAGCTGCGCCTCGAAGACGCGGATCGCACCATCCCGAACGACACCGTCCGTCTCTGGGCCCAAGTCCGGCCGTGATGCCGGAGGGCGTACGCGGCCGAGGTGGCGACGCTCGCGGGGGGCCGGACCGAGGAGGGGCGAGCCCTACGGCGCGATCGTGATGGACCGGGCGGAGGTCTGGGAGCCCTCCTTCAACGTGGTCGCGCCCTTGGTCGCCGAGACGAACCAGGAGACGCCGCCCACCATCGCGTCGGTGACCTTGACCGAGGCGGTGTAGGTGCCATTCACGGCGTTCATCGCCTTGTTATCGAAGGCCCCGCCCGACGCGGGACGGTAGTAGACCTTGACCGTCCACCCCGGGTCGGGGAGGGTGGCCGTGAACGCGAGGGACTCGCCGACGCGCCCGGAGGAGGGGGCCTGCACCCGGAGGGCGGCCTTGGCGGGGGCCTCGGCGGGCGCTGCGACCGGCGCGACGACGACGGCGTCGACGACCGCCACGGAAGCGCCGACGGGCGCGGTGGCGCCGACGGGCGCGGTGGCGCCGACCGGGGCGCTAGCGACGGGCTTCATCGTGGCAGTGGCCGCCGGCGTGGTGGGCGTGGGCGTGGGGGGCGCCGCCGCAGGGAGGACGGCCTCCGGGGGCACGGCGGCGACGGGCGCGACGACCGGGGCAGTGGGCGCGACGACGGCGGGGGGCACTGTGTTCGGTGGCGCGACCGGCGCGTCGATCCGGAGGAAGAACACGACGGCGAGGACACCGAGCGTCGCGACGGTCCCGAGGGCGGCGGCGCCACCTCCGACGAGGACGAACGCGCCGGCGCGACGGGGCGCGGGCGCGGGCGGGCGGGGCCGCGGGGCCGGGGCGAGGGATGCCGGGGCGAGGGATGCCGGCGAAGGCGCGGGGGCCTCGGGAGCCTCGGGCGGATGCGTGGGGCCGGCGGGCTCCTCCGCGTCGGGCACCATCGTGCGCGCGGGCGGGGCTTCCTTTACGCCCGTGGTGCCGCTGTCCGCGGTGAACTGGTGCATCGTGTCGAGCGGCTTGCCGGGGCGGTCGAGCGTGTGCCCGACGAGCGGGACGGTGAGCTCGGGATCCTCTGGCAGCATCGGCAGGAGCGCGCGGATCGACGCGGCCATGTCGCGCGCGGAGAGGTAGCGCTCGTCGCGCCGGTAGCGCGTGGCGCGCCGGATGACCTCGCCGAGGGCCTCGGGGATCTCGTCGAGCATGCCGGCCTCGGCGTCCGCCATGAACAGCTCGGGCGGCGTCTCCGCGCGCAGGAGCGACCACAACGTGGCGCCGATCGAGTACACGTCCGCCCGCACGTCCACCTGCTTGGCGTTCGTCTTCTGCTCGGGGGCCATGAAGCCCCAGGTGCCCATGACGGCGCCCGTGCGGGTCATGCCGTCGCCGTCCTCCGTCTGGACCTGCGCGATGCCGAAGTCGGTCACCCGGATCTCGCCGGTGCGCGTGAGGAGGATGTTGTGGGGCTTGATGTCGCGGTGGATGATCCCCGCGTCGTGCGCGACCTGGAGGCTCTCGCAGATCTGGATGGTCGCCTCGGCCGCCATGCGCGGGGGCAGGGGCCCGAAGTCCCGCACGCGGTCGAGCAGCGAGCCACCCTCGACCAGCTCCATGACGATGTAGACGCGGTCGCCCTCTTCGCCGGTGTCGAACACGCGGACGACGCGGCTCTCCTCGAGCGTCGCCATCGTCTGCGCTTCGGCGAGGAAGCGGCGGCGGAGGGACGGGCGGGTCGAGAGCTCGGGGGAGAGGATCTTGATCGCGCGCGGCCGCTGGAGGCGCAGGTCGAGCGCGCGGTAGACGGTCGCCATGCCCCCTTCGCCGATCACCTCGAGCAGGCGGAAGCGCCCTTCGGCGAGGGTGTCGGGGCCGCTCGGGAGAGGGGTGGACATGGGGGCGCTTCCTACCACATCTCAGGATCGACTGAGCAGGCGCTCCGTCAGCGCGTCGAGCTTCTCCGCGAATTGGCGCGCGCGTTCGGGGCCGAGGGTGGTCTGGCCGAGGCGTGCGACGCGTTGGTCGTACTGCGCGATGGTCGGGAGAAGCTCCGCGATGTCGAGCACGACGAGCACGCGGTCGGCGATCTTGGCGCTGAAGCGCACCTGGTGATCGTCCACATGCTCGCCGAAGGCGGACTGACGCGGCACGACGATGGGCACCTTCCCATGCGACAGCGCCTGCATGATCGAGGCGGGCCCGCCGTGCGTGACGACGATGCGCGCGTCGCGCATGGCCTGCTGCACTGCCTGGAAGGGGATCATCGCCTCGGCCGTGCAGCGCGTGGGCGCGTAGGTCGAGTAGCCGCTCTGGATGCGGATCGGCTCGTCGCCGGGGACCGTGTCGAGCGCGCGGAGGAGGCGGTCGAAGGGGTCTTCGTGCGTGCCGACGGTGCAGAAGATCATCTACAGCACGGCGCCGAGGTTCTCGGCGTCGGGGTAGAAGGCGCGCTGGTCCTCCCACTGGATGACCATCTTGTCGAGCACCGGCGCGACGAGGCGCGCGGTGAGGGTGGGGGAGTCCACCCGGTCGTAGACCTCGATGTAGACGGTCTTGCAGCCGAACACGACCTTGCCGATCCAGAAGAAGGGCACCGCGAGCCCGGCCCCGTTGGACACGATGATCTCGGGGCGCTCCTTGGCGAGGATGCGCAGCGCGAGCAGGCTGTTCCGCAGGGTGTTGCGCACGTTGCGGTTCGTCGGGTGGTGGCCGAAGTAGACGCGCTCGCCCTCGAGGAGCGAGGTGGCGTCGGGCTTGTCGAACGTGACCCAGAAGCGCTCGTGGCGGGACCACCACGCGTCGAGGCAGTGCAATTGCGCGAGGTGCCCCCCGGAGGAGCACACGATGCAGACGCGGTGGGGGCCCGACATTCTGCTTCCTTCTTCACTCGCGCGCGCGGGTTTGGCCAGCGCGCCGCCGCCTTCCACCGGGCTACGCTGCCGCCGTGAGCCAGGACGTCAAAGCCATCGCCCGCGGAACAGGCCTGCTCCTGCCGGCGACGCTGGCGGGAAACCTCCTCCTCCTCCTGCTCGACCAGTACGTCAACGGCGTGCTCGGCACCGCCGACTACGGGCTCTTCGGCGCCATCAAGCGCGTGCTCCAGCTCGTCGGGTTCGTGGTGTTGCTCGGCATGGAGAACGCGGTCATCCGCTTCGTCGCGACCGCCGCCACGCCCGAGGCCGCCCGCGGGGCCGTCCGGCAGGCCTTCGTCGGCACGATCGGCGCCTCCGTGCTCGCCGCCGGCGTCCTCGTCGCGCTCGCGGGCCCCTTCGCCCTCTGGGTCGACCCTGCCCCCGCCACCGCCGAGGCCCTCCGCATCGGCGCGCTCTCGCTCCCGTTCATGGCCGTCCGCATGGTCGCGGTGAGCGCGAGCCAGGGCTGGAAGGTCGTGACCCATCGCGCGTTCGTGATGTTCCTCGCGTGGCCGCTCGTGCAGATCGTGGGGGTGGCCACCCTCGCCCACGCCCTCGGTCTCGGCATCCGCGGCGTGATGATCGCCTACGTCGGCGCGATGGCCCTCGGCGCGGCGCTCGCGCTCGGCTTCCTCCATCGTCTCCGCGGCGACCTGCTCCGGCCCGGCGCCTCCGCGGCGGGGGTGGGCTTCGGCGCGCTGCTGCTGTTCGCGTGGCCGATGTGGCTCCAGGGCATCGTGATGGGGCTCTACACCTGGCTCGACCAGGTGCTGCTCGCGAGCCTGGACAGCACGACCGCGGCCGGCATCTACGGCCCCGTCGCCACCCTCGCGCCGCTCTTCGGCGTCGGCCTCGGCTCTCTCAACGGCATGTTCGCGCCGATCATCGCGGAGCGCCACGCCGCGGGCGACATGGCGGGCCTCCAGGCGCTCTACCGCACCGTCACCCGCTGGGCGGTCGCGCTCGCCGTTCCGCCGCTCGTCGTGTGCGCCGTCGTCCCGGGTGCGGTCATCGGCCTCTGGCCGCACGGTTCGCCGGACGCCATCGCCGCCCTCCGCATCACCTGCGCCGCGCAGCTCCTCTGCACCGCCGTCGGCAGCGTCAACTACCTGTTGATCATGGCGGGCCACCAGCGCGCCACGCTCTACAACGGCGTCCCCGCCGTGCTGATCAACCTCGGCCTCTCCGTCGCCCTCATCCCCGCCCTCGGGGTGACCGGCGCGGCCATCGCGAACGGGGTGGCCACGGTCGCGGCCAACGGCATCGGGCTCTGGCAAGTGCATGCCGCGCTCGGGATCCACCCCTTCGACCGAGCCTTCGTCCGTCCGCTGCTCGCGGCGCTCCCGTGCGCGGCGTTCGTGGCGCTCGTGGGGCAGGGGATGAGCGCGCCGGTGCCGCTCGTCGCGGTGTCCGGGATCGGCGGCGGCCTCGTCTTCCTCGTCGCCCTGCGCGCCCTCGGGCTGGACGCGGACGATCGGCTGGTGGTCGACACCCTCGTCGCGAAGGTGCGGCGCCGTGCGGCGTAGGGGCCCGCGGATGGTACGGCGAGGGGCGGTGAGGGGCAGGGGCGTTCGCGGCGTCGGGGCCCGCGCTCTCGTGGGGACGCTGGCGCTCGGGGTGGGCCTGGCGTGGGCCGGCGGGGACGACGCCTACCACCCCGTCGATCTGACGGCCCTGCGCAACCACGACCTCTTCGACGGCGCTGCCGCGCCCGTGTTCCGGCTGAAGGAGACGTTCCCGTGGGCGCCCCCTGTGCCGCTGGTGTTCGACCCCGCCGCGGCGCCGGACGTCGTGTTGCTGAAGGGAACGGACACCCCGGAGATGCCAGGCGAGGTCGTGGTCCCCGTGGGGCGGACGGCGCGCACGATCTACGTGCTGGCGGCGGGGCAGGGGACGCTCGCGGTGCGCGACATCGCGGCGGACGGCGAGGTGCGCTTCGCGGACGGGCGCAAGCAGCCGCTCAAGTGGATGGTGGGCGAGCAGATCTGGCCGGCGTGGGCGGGCGCGACAGGTCGTAACGCGGACGTGGTGCCGATCGGCTGGAACATGGGTGGGGACGTGCTCACCGCCTCGCTCCTCACCGTGGACGTGTCCTGGCCGGACGCCCCGATCGACGCCATCTCCATCCGTTCGCGCGGCGGCCCGCTCGCCTTCGCGGTGCTCGCGGTCACCACCTCGGACCTCGCGCCGGTGACCGTCGTGCCCGTCGTGAACCGTACGCCGTTCGACAGCTACGACTTCCGCGTGCCGGGCGTGCTCGACGCGCCGCTCCCCATCGATCCCGCGCTCGCCGTCACCGGCCCCGCCGACCGCGCCGTCGGCGTGAAGGACGGTCACCTCGCCTTCCCCGACGGGGAGCGGGCCCGCTTCTGGGGGATCAACCTCGTCCGCGAGGGGGCGCTCCCGGACAAGGAGATCGCGGACGTCTACGCGAAGAGCCTCGCGAACGCTGGCTTCAACCTCGTCCGCCCGCACCACATGGACGCCGACGCCGCGGGCTCGCTCGTCAACCCGCGCCGCGGCGAGCCCGGGGAGCCCCTCGCGCTGCCCGAGGCCCTCGACCGGATGGACCGGTTCCACGCCGCGCTCAAGGCGGCCGGCGTGTACGTCTATCTCGAGACGTGGACCCTCCGGAGCTTCCGCCCGGAAGAGGGCGTGCCTGCCCCGCGCGGGCTCGCGGTGGGCAACAAGTACGCGCCGTTCTTCTGGAAGGAGTACGCCGACGCCAAGAAGGCGTGGGTGCGCGCGCTCTACGACCGCGTGAACCCCTACACGGGCCTGCGCTACGCGGACGACCCCGCCGTGGCGCTCTTCGAGATCGCGAACGAGGACAGCCTCCTCGTCGCGTGGAGCGGCGGTGCGCTGGAGAAGCTGCCCGGCGAGCACCGGCGCCGCCTCGACGAGCTGTGGAACGTGTGGCTTCGAACGCGCTACCACACCGACGCCGCCCTCACTGCCGCGTGGAAGGGCCCCGTGCGCGCGGGGCTCCAGCTCGGCGAGACGCTCTCGCTCGACTCCGTGGCGCGCGAACCCTCCGCGCGCGGCCGCACGGAGCTCTACCCGGCGGCGCGCGCCGCGGACCTCGTGCGCTTCTACGGCGAGCTCGAGGCCGCCCACCACGCCGACATGGCGCGCTTCGTCAAGGGCCTCGGCTTCACCGCGCCCGTCGTGTGCAACACCTCGTTCGGCGTGCCCCTCGCGGACGCGCAGTTGGCCGCGTGCGACGTGGTGGATCTGCACGTCTACTGGGACCCCATCGCCGAGCAGAACGTCTACTTCGACCAGTCGATCGTGGAGCGGCCGCTACACGGGCGCGTCCTGGAGAAATTGTCGTGGTGTCAGGAAGGGAAGCCCTGCACCCTAAGCGAACTGAACCACACCTGGCCGAACCGCTACGGCCAGGAGGCGCCGTTGGTGTGGAGCGCGCTCGCCGCCCGGCAGGACCTCGACGCGGTGGTCTGGTTCGCCTACGCGCACGGCCCCTTCCTGCCCGCGCCGGACGGCCCCGGCGGCGCGCTCGATCTCGCCGGGCGCTTCTCCTCGTGGGTGCAGATGCCGACGGCCTCGGCGCTCTTCCGCAGCGGCGCCGTCGCGCCCCCCGCCCGTCGCCACGTCCGCTGGTGGAGCCCCGACGGCCTCCTCCGCGATCTCTCGGAGCCGTCCAGCCTGTGGCTCGACCCCCAGGTCTCCTGGCGCTCCGCCCTCGACAACGTGCTCCGCACCTCCTTCGCCGCCGTCCCGCCCGCGTTGACCGCCGCCCCGGCACCCGCGGTGAGCCCGGTACGCTGGTGGCCGGACGCCGGCCGGTGGGTGGTCGACACGCCGCGCTACCAGGCGATCGTCGGGCGAACGACGACCCCCATCCTGCCGCCGTTCGCAGCGGGGGAGGGGCCCGATCCCACCGCGCTGCGTGTCGTGCTGGGCGCGTTCGCGGCGGTCTCCCTCGCGTCGCTGGACGGCCACGACCTCGACGGCGCCTCGCTCGTAGCGGGATCGGCCCCTACGCGCCGCGCCCTCCTCACCCTCGCCGGGCGCACCGAGCGCGACGGCACGCTCCGGAGCACGGGCGGCCCCGGCACGCTCGTCTACGGCCAGGGCCCCGCGCGGCTGGAGCGGCTCGCCGGCTTCGTGGACGTGCGCTGGGGCGGCCGGCCCGAGGCCTGGATCCTCGACCCAACGGGGCAGCCCGTGGAGCGGGTGGCGCTGCGGCGGCTCGGCGGCGGGTGGTGGCGCCTCGCGACGGCGGGGCTCAGCTCACCGTGGGTGGAGCTTCGGTCTCGCTGAGGACGGCGGCGATGTCCGCGATGGCCTCGGGCTCGGCCTCGAGGGGCTCCTCGAAGCTGGCCTGCTCGATGATGCCGGCGCGCGCGGCGTGGAGGTTGTTGAACTCGACGAGCGAGAGGATCGCCCACTGGTAGATGGCGACCTCGTAGTACTCGAGGATGTTGTCCGTGAGGTTCAGCAGGATGTACGTCATGGTCATCGTGACGTAGACGTGCGAGATGAAGGTGAGCCGGTTGTCCAGCTTCTGCCGGATCATGCGGAAGCCCTGCCACAACATCACCCCGAGCACCCAGAGGAACGCGGCTGCGCCGGCGACGCCGGTCTCGTACAGCACGCGCAGGTAGCCGTTGTGGGGTGCCGCCTCGACGCCGAAGATCTCGACGCCGAGCATGACGGACGAGCCCGCTCCGAAGCCGAACCAGGGCCGGTCCCAGAAGCGGCGGAGGATCTCGTCCCAGAAGTAGAGGCGCCAGCCGACGGAGGAGTTCAGGTCGTAGACGTTGTCGCCGCCGAGCACGTCGCTGACGCTCGTGAAGCGCTCGATGATGCCGCCGCCCGCCGCGAGGAGCACGACCGCTCCGCCGGCCGCGGCCGCGAGGATGTAGCTGCGCTTTCCGTACACCCACGACAGGTAGAGGAAGCAGATGCCCATCGCGAGCCACGAGATGCGCGTGTAGGTCGAGATCTCCAGGGCCACGAGCAGCACGATGTAGATGAGGCGGCTGGCCCGGTTCTTCGCGCGCGGGTCGAGGAACTCCGCGTACGCGAGGCAGAACAGGAACGTCAGGTACATGCTGAAGTGGGCGGGGTGGAAGAAGCTCGAGTTGACCCGGTTGTACCCCTCGGTCACGTCGTTGCCCGTGCCGGTGATCCACTGGTAGAAGCCGTAGACGATGGGGATGACGCTGGACGCGTACATCGCCGAGATGACCTGCCGGACCATGCGGCGGTCGATCATGTCGCTGATGATGAGGTAGGTGAAGAAGGGCGCTGCGAGCCGGGTGACGAAGCGGAGGGCCCAGCGGAAGTCGGGCGCCCACCACATAGACGCGGCGAACAAAGCGAGGAATACGCCGTACGGGACCGTGAGCGAGCGGCCCTTGAAGGGGTTCTTCCAGAGGACGAGGAAGTAGACGACGCCGATGCCCGTCGCGAGCACGTTGGCGAGGCCGCCGAGGTCGAAGTTGAGGCCCTCGGTGCCCATGCGCTCGCCGCCCGCCACGAAGTTGCGGAGCGAGATGAGCATGAGGAAGCCGAGGATGAACGCCCTCGGGTTGGCGAGGAACAAGCCGCCGCCGACGCCGACGATCGCGAGCGCCGCCATGTAGTTGACGCCGCCGAAGGCGAGGGCGGCGGCGAGCGGGAGGGCGACCGCCGCGGGGAGCAGGAGCTGGCGGAGGGGGTCGGAGCCGAGGTCCGCGAAGGGCGAGTTGGCCTTCACGCCGGGGGCCGCGCGGGCCGGTCACCGGGGGCGGGCGCTGGGGGCTTCGTCACGGGGCTCTTCTCGACGGGCGCGCGCACGAGTCAGCTTACCCGGGCGCGCTCCGTACGGTTAGTCACGAACGCCTCCCATGCCGACTCCCGTGCCACTCTCGGGCGCCCCGCCGCTCCGCGTCCTCCAGATCGCCCGCGTGTTCTGGCCGAACATCGGCGGGATCGAGCGGCATGTGCAGTGGCTCTCCGAGCAGCTCGTCCGCCGCGGCCACGTCTGCGACGTCGTGACCCTCGACCGCTCGTTCGAGGACGGCACCCGCTACCCGCCCTACGACCGCCTCAACGGCGTGAACATCTGGCGCGTCCCGTTCGCGGGCAGCACGCGCTACCCGATCGCGCCGCGCGTCGCGCGCTTCGCCTCCCGCTACGACGTCGTCCATGTGCACGCGATCGACTTTCTCGCCGACTGGATGGTCGCGACGAAGCCCTGGCACGGCCGCCCCGTCGTGCTCTCGACGCACGGCGGCTTCTTCCACACCGCCTTCGCCCCGCGCCTGAAGAAGCTCTGGTTCCAGACGGCCACGCGCGCCATGGTCTCGCGGGTGGACCGCCTCCTGTACACGTCCGACCAGGACGAGGAATTGTTCCGGGCGATCACCGACAAGGGCATGATCCTCCGGAACGCGGTCGATCTCGCGCCGTGGGAGCCCCTCGGCCACCCCGTCGAGGGCACCGCGGTGACCATCGGCCGCGTCGACACGCACAAGGGCCTGTCCAACCTCGTGAAGACGCTCGCCGTCGTGCGGGACCGGGACCCTCGCCCTTTCCGCGTCGAGGTGCTCGGGCCCGAGGTGGTGCCGGGCCTCGTCGCGGGGCTGGAGCGCGAACGGGACGCGTTGAAGCTCCATGATCGCCTCGTCTTCCGCGGTAAGGTCACGCAGGAGGAGCTCGTCGCGGCGGTCGACCGCGCCGACCTCGGGCTGTTCCCCTCGGAGTACGAGTCCTTCGGCATCTCCGTGGTGGAGGCCATGGGCGCGGGCCTCGTGCCGGTGCTCAACGACATCCGGGCGTTCAAGTACTTCATCGACGAGGGGAAGAACGGCTTCATCGCCGACTACTCGAAGCCGGAGGCCGCCGCCGCCGCGATCCTGAAGGCGCGCGACCTCGGGCCCCGCCGCGCCGAGGTGAGCGCCGCCGCCCGCGCGAAGGCCCAGACCTACGCGTGGGAGCACGTCGTGGGCGATGTCGAGGCCGTGTACCGGAGCGTGATCGCGGGGAGGTAGGCCGTCGGGCGACCGGGCACCGCCGCGCGGCTCGAGGCCGAGGCGCCCTTCCTGCGGGCCCTGGGTGTCCTCGCCCGCACCGAGGGGCTCCGCTGGGGCGGCGACTGGCGCGGCCACCCCTCCGTGTGGGACGCCTACGGGCTCGGATGGGACCCGGCGCACCTGGAGGTGCGGGGCT
>CAJBVW010000115.1 GCA_903959175.1 uncultured Pseudomonadota bacterium | reverse complement strand
GGCCGCAGACGCCGGGGGCCGGCGAGGCGGATGGCGTCCTCCGCGGTGTGTCCTTCGCGGATGAATTGGAGCGCGCCGTCCACGAGGAGGATGGCGTTCTTGGTCACGAGGCCCATGAGGAGGATGATGCCGATTTGGGAGCCCATGGAGATGGACTGGCCGGCGATGAAGAGGCCGAGGAAGGCGCCGACCATCGCGAGCGGTACGGACATGAGCAGGGTGAAGGGGTGGAGCAGGCTTTCGAACTGGCTTGCGAGCACCATGAAGACGAAGATGGCGGCGACGCCGATGGCGAGGCCCATGGCGGCGCCGGTCTCGGTCATGTCCTTGGCCTGGCCGTCCAACGTAAGGAAGTAGCCTTCGGGGAGGGGGGCCGCGGCGAGGGCGGTGTTGAAGCCGTCGACCACCGCGCCGAGCGAGGCGCCGTTGGCGACCTGGGAGGTGACAGTGACGGAGCGCATGCGGTTGTAGCGGGCGATCTCGGAGGCGCCGGCGCCCATCTCGACGTTGGCGATCTCGCCGAGGGTGACGAGGCCGCGGGGGCTCGGGATGGGGAGGGCGCGGATGGCGTCGAGGTCGTTCGTGTAGCGCTTGGCGGCGCGCACGCGGATGTCGGCCTCGTCGCCGCCGTCGCGCAGGGTGCCGATGAGCTCGCCCTCGACGAGGAGGCGGGCCATGGCGCCGGCCATGCCGGCGGGGATGCCGCGGTCGGAGGCGACGGCGCGGTCGAGCTTGACGGTGAGCTCGGGCTGGCCGGGCTCGATGGTGAGGCGCACGTCGGAGGTGCCGGGCACGGCGGCGACGAGGTCGCGGAGCTTGTTGCCCTCGGCGAGGAGGCCGTCGAGGTCCTCCCCCTGGAGGATGAGCATCAGCGGCGGCCAGTCTCCGAGGCCCTCGATCATGCCGGGCATGGAGAGGTTGACTTGGGCCTGGGGCACCTCTCCGAGGCGGGCGCGGACGGCCTCCTCGAAGACGGAGAGGGGCACGGTGCGCTTGGACTTGTCGATGGCGCGCACGCGGTACCGGACGCGGTTGGGTTGGTTCTCGTGGCCGACGATGGCGTAGATGCGCTCGATGCCGTCGAGCTTGAGCAGGTCGGCCTCGACGGAGCGGGAGACGGCGTCCGTCACTTCGAGGTCGGTGCCGACGGGGAGGCGGAGGTCGGCGAAGAACTCGCCGCGGTCTTCCTTGGGGGTGAACTCGACGGGGAGGCTCGCCGCGACGCCGGCGGATCCGATGAGGAGCAGGACGGTGATCGCGACGGTCATCCACTGGTGGTTGAGGACCCACTCGAGGATGCGGCGGTAGCGGTCGTCCAACATGTCGAGGAAGCGCTCGATGACGCCGGCGAGGCCGGTGCGCTTGGTGTGGTGGGTCACGCGCTTGGAGAGGCGCGCGGAGAGCATCGGATCGAGGGTGAAGGCGACGAAGAGCGAGAGCATGACGGCGACGGCGATGGTGAGGCCGAACTGCCGGAAGAACTGGCCGACGATGCCGGTCATGAACGCGACGGGCACGAACACGGCGACGAGGGAGAGGGTCGTTGCGAGGACGGCGAGGGCGACCTCACGGGTGCCGCGGGAGGCGGCCTCGGCGGGGGAATCGCCGGCTTCGAGGCGGCGCGTGATGCTCTCGCGGACGACCACCGCGTCATCGATGAGCAGGCCGATGGCGAGGCTCATGCCGAGCAGCGTCATCATGTTGATGGAGAAGCCGAGGGCGTACATCGCGGCGAAGGTGCCGACGATGGACGTCGGGAGCGCGAGGGCGCTGATGAGGGTGCCGCGCACGTCGAGCAGGAAGAAGAGGATGACGAGGATCGCCATCGCGCCGCCGAAGTAGATCGCGATCCAGACCTCGTGGGCGTTGGCGCGCACGTCGCGGGATTGGTCACCGATGATCTCGAAGCTGGCGTTGTTCCCGAGGGTCGGGACGACCTCGTTCAGGGCGGCCATGGCGCCGTCGGCCACGGCCACGGTGTTGGCGCCGGACTTCTTGATGATCTCGACGGAGACGGCGGAGCGGCCGTTGTTGCGGACGTAGCGCTTGGCGTCGGACCAGCCGTCCACCACGTCGGCGACCTCGCCGAGGCGGACCTGCTTGCCCTCGCGGGTCATGCTCACGACGACGTTGCGGAGGTCGTCTACCGAGGCGAGCTGGCCCTCGGAGCGGATGGCGACGGAGAAGTCGCCGGAGTCGAAGGAGCCGACGGGGACGGAGACGTTCTCGTAGCCGATGCGCTGGGCGATCTCGGAGGGGGCGACGCCGAGGGCGCGGAGGGCGTCGAGGTCGAGGTTGACCTGGACCTCGCGGTCCTGGCCGCCGATGACGTTGACCGCGCCGACGCCCTGGACCTGCTCGAGGAAGGGGCGGAGGCGCTCGTCGGCCATCGCGCGGGTCTCGTTGACGCTGCCCTCGCTGGAGAGGGCGAGCACGATGACGGGGAGGGCGCCGATGTCGATCTGCTGGATGACCGGCTTCTCGGCGCCGGACGGGAGCTTGCCCTCGACGGCGCCGATGCGGTCGCGCACGGCGTTGGTGGCGGCCTCGAGGTCCGTGCCGAGCGCGAACTTGAGCAGGAGCAAGGTGTAGGAGTCGCGGGCGAAGCCCTGGAGGGTCTCGATGCCGGAGATGCCGGCGACCGCGTCCTCCAGCGGGCGGGTCACGTCCCGCTCGATGTCGGCGGGGCTCGCGCCCGGGTAGACGACCTGCACCGTCATGAACGGGAAGGTGACCGGCGGGTAGAGGTCGGTGCCGAGGCGCCCGAGCGAGAGGAAGCCCATCACCAGGATCGCCAGCGAGAGCATGGCGGTGAAGACGGGGCGCCGGATCGCGATGTCGGAGATGTTCATCTCAATCTCCCAGGCCGTTGGGGGGATCCACGTAGACGGTGGCGCCGTTGGTGAGGCCGACGCCGGAGACGACGGCGTTGCCCTCGCGCTCCGCGAGGACCTCGACCGCGACCTTTCGCACCGAGCCCGCGGCGCCGTCCTGGACGAGCACGCAGAAGTCGGGGCGGGCCACGACCGCGCCCTTCGGCACGGAGAAGGCCTCGATGTCCTCGCCGCCCTCGATCCGCACGCGGGCGAAGCCGTGCGCGCGCACGGTGGCGGGCGGGGAGTCGACCCGCACCTCGACCGGGATGCGGCGGGTGGCGGGGTCGAGCGAGGGGATGACGCGGACGACCTGGGCGGGGGTGCCGCCGAGGGCGCCGGGGGTGCCGGGGAGCACGATGGCGGGGAGGCCCTCGCGGATCCACCCGGCCGACTCGGGCGCGGTGGCCTTGAGCTGAAGCGCCGAGAGATCCTCGACGACGAAGAGCGGCGTGCCGGCGCCGACGAGCATGCCGGCGTTGTCGGGGCCGTTGGTGACGACGCCGTCGATCGGGGCGCGGAGGGTGTGGAAGCCGAGGTTGGTCTTCGTCATGCGGACGGCGGCGGCCGCCTGCTCGACGCCCGCGCGGCCCGCGAGCACGCCGGCCTCGGCGTCGATGAACTGCTGCTCGGAGACGCCCCCGGCCTCCTTGAGGGTCTTCACCCGGGCGAACGCGGCTTCTCCGGCCGCGAGCTGCGCGGAGGCGCCGGCGAGGGCGGCCTCGGCCTGGGCGAGCTGGGCGCGGGCGACGGCGTCGTCCAGGCGGGCGATGGCCTCGCCCTTCTTCACCGTGGCGCCGCGCGGCACGAGGAGGGCCTCGATGCGGCCGGGCACGTCGAAGCCGAGCTGGACGGACGCGATCGGCTCGAGCGAGCCGGTCAGCTCGGTGGTGGGCCGGTGGCCGACCGCCTCGGCGACGGCCGTGCGGAGCGTGGGGGCGGCGGCGGCTGCCGCGGCGGCGGGGACCGCGGCGGGCTCGGCGGAGCAGGCCAGGAGCGAAGACAGCAGGAGGACGTACATGCAGCACCGTCCGGACGCGCGGCTGCGTACTTTCAGGGCCGCTGGACCGGGGGGCCACCTATACACCCGGCGGCCCGCTCGCCAACCGCCGGCGGTCGTCTGGACGTACGGCGGGGTACAGGGCCCCCTACGTGTCCCGCGCGATCGCCCTTTCCCTGCTGCTGTTCGGCTGCGCGGCCCGCCGCGGCGGGGACGCCGTGGGCGGCGTCGACTTCGTCTTCGAGGGCGGGCGGAGCGAGGGGTTCTTCAGCGTCGACCGCCCGAGCAAGCGCGCGCTCCGCAACGCGATGGCCCACCCGCAGCGCGCGCCGCAGTCGTTCGTGCTCCCCGGCCTCATCGCGCCGACGCCGCTCGACCGCGCCGTCCTCGCCGAGGACGCGTGGCGGCTTGAGATCTTCTGGGCGAACAAGGGCTACTTCGATGCCCGCTTCCTCGGGTGGGAGCTGCGGCGCCGGAGCCCCCCGGGCAAGCCGCTCCAGCGCATCCAGATCATCGGCCATGTCGACGAGGGCCTGCCCTCCCGCCTGCGCCACGACATCGCGTTCACCGGCCTCGAACGCCTTAGCGTCCCGCTCCGCCGCCGCCTCGACGGCCTCGTGGGCCTACGCGGACCGCGCGGTGCCGCCCCCGGCGACGTGTACACCTTCGACGACTACCAGGGCACGATCGACGCGGTGCGCACCACGCTGCACGACCGCTCCTACGCGCACGCCGCGGTCAGCGGGCGGGTGACCGCCCACCCGGACGAACACGCGGTCGACATCGACCTCGACGTGGCCACCGGGCCCGCGTGCCGCTTCGGCGCGGTCACGATCGAGGGGCTCGACAAGGTGCCGGGCGCCATCGTGCGGGACCTCGTCGAGATCCGGGAGGGAGAGCCCTACTCGGCCAGTCTCCTCACGGCGACCCGCGGGAAGCTCTACGCCCTGCGCGTGTTCGCCGTGGTGGACGTCGTGCCCGATCTGTCCGATCCCCGCTCGCCGATCGTGCCCGTCCGCATCCAGATCAAGGAGGGGAAGTTCCGCGAGCTGCGCGCCGGCCCCGTCATCGAGGCGCAGCCGGGCACGATCGCGGTGATGGCCCAGGCCAACTGGCGCGACGAGAACGTGGGCGGGCGCCTCTGGCGCATGGAGCAGGACACGCGCGCGGGCATCGGCGCGCGGGTGGAGACGCTGGCGGACGTGCCCACCGTCACCGCGGCGGACCTCAAGCCCGTCGTGGACGTGAAGGGCTCGGTCGAGATGCCGCACCTGTTCGGGCAGGAGCTCGCGCTCCTGAACACCGGGCGCGTCGAGGTCGGGCTCGAGCCCGGGTACACCTATTTCTCCAGCGAATTCTCCCCGACCGTCGCCTGGACCGGCTTCGAGGACGTGCGCCTCTCCGTCGGCTACCGGATCCGCTACTTCGACTACTCCGGCTTCGAGGACCTCGCGGTCATCCAGGACTCGCCGCTCAGCATCGACCTGACGGACCCGTACCTCCTCTCCGTGCTCGAGCAGAAGCTCGTCTACGACGACCGGAACGACCCGGTGGACACGACGCGCGGCTGGTACGGGAGCGTCTCCCTCGGCGAGTCCGGCGTGTTCGACGAGGGCAACTTCAGCTTCTTCAAGGTCGCGGCCGAGGCCCGCGCCTACCGCGGCGTCGTCCGCATCGGCGGGTGGGATCCCGACATCGTGGTCGCCGGGCGCGTCGGCGGCGGCGTCATCGTGCCGTACGGCGCCGAGGGGGGCGCCGAGCCGTCGATCCCGTTCGCCGAGCGCCTCTACCTGGGCGGCGCCAACACGGTGCGCGGCTGGGGCGCGAGCGAGCTCGGGCCGCGCGTGGGGAACCTCAGCTTCGGCACCCGGCAGGACCCCAACACCTACCCGGCGGGCGGCGAGCTCCAGCTCTTCGGCAACCTCGAGCTGCGCAAGGGAGGCCTCCCCTTCGGCCTCACGGCGGTCGCCTTCCTCGACACCGGCGCCGTGTGGGCCACGACCGAGGAGTTCGCCCCCGGCGAGCTCCAGTGGACCGCTGGCGGCGGCCTGCGCTACGCGACGCCCGTGGGGCCCGTGCGCGCGGACTTCGGCGTGCGCCTGAACGACCCCCCGGCGGACTGGGGCATCCCGGTCGACGAGCGGCGCTGGGCCTTCCACCTCTCGCTCGCCGAGGCCTTCTGATGGCCCCCGGCACGGTCCCCCCCGAGCGGCGGCCGGGCCCGCCGCGGAGGAAGCGCTGGCGCATCCTCTCGGGGATGTTCCTGCTCGCGTCGGGCCTGCTCGGCCTGCTCGCCTGCGCCGTCGTCGCCGGGGCGATCTGGGCGCGTACGGACGGGGGGCGCGCGTGGCTGAAGGACCGGCTCGCCGCCCTCGTCGCGCCCGCCCAGGGCACGCTCACCATCGGCGCGCTGGAGACGGACCTCTACTCCGAGGCCGTCGTCCACGACGTCGAGCTGGTCGACGCCGCGGGCACCCGCATCGGCCGCGTGGAGCGGCTGGCTGTGTCCTACCGGCTGGGGGGCCTCCTGTCGCGCCGGCTCGTGGTGCCGACGGTGCGCGCCGAGGGCGTCGACCTCACGCTCACCCGCACAGACGCCGGGCTCGACCTCCCCGCCCTCTGGGACGACGGTTCTCCGCCCTCCGGCGCCCCCTACCGCGGTGTCGGCATCGACATCGCGCTCCCGGACATCGTCGTCTCCGATGTAAGGTTCGCCTACCGCGACGGGGAGCGCACCTACGGCCTCGAAGGGGGGCGGCTCGCCGCGGACGTCGCGCTCGTCGGCCCCCGCCGTGGTGGTGCGCGGCCTGC
>CAJBVW010000114.1 GCA_903959175.1 uncultured Pseudomonadota bacterium | reverse complement strand
GCTTCGGGCGGCGCCGCCATGGCCACGGCCGCGGTCGAAGGATTCCGCGAAGGCGGCTCCCCCAGTACTGCCGTCATTGGGGTCACCATCCTCACCTCCTTCGATGCCCAAGGGCTCTCGCAGGTCGGATTCGCGCTGCCACCCGCCGCCGCAGCGCTTCAGCTCGCAGAGCACACCGCCGCGGCCCCCATCGCCGGGAAGACCGCTCCCGCCGGCCCGGCCGTGCGCAAGGCGATGCGCGACGCGGGCGTCGGCTCCGCCGAAGTTCCCGGCAGCGGCAAGGGCGGCCGGGTCACTCGCGCCGACGTCGACGCCGCCGCGGCCCGCCGCGGTTCGGGTGCTGAGCCCGTGGGCGACGAGCCCGTCGAGATCGTGCCGATGTCGAACCTGCGTCGCAAGATCGCGTCGCGCCTCGTCGAGGCCCAGCAGACCGCCGCCATCCTGACGACCTTCAACGAGGTCGACATGAGCGCCGTCATGGCGCTGCGCGAGCGCTACCAGGACCGCTTCGTCAAGAAGTACGGCATCAAGCTCGGCTTCATGGGCTTCTTCGTGAAGGCCGCGGTCGAGGCCCTCAAGGCCTTCCCCGCTGCCAACGCCGAGATCCGCGGCACGGACATCGTCTACAAGCACTACTACCACGTGGGCGTCGCCGTCAGCGGCGCGCGCGGGCTGGTGGTGCCGGTCGTGCGCCACGCGGACCAGCTCTCCTTTGCCGAGACGGAGAAGGTCATCTCCGACTACGGGCTCAAGGCGCGGGACGGCGGCCTCTCGGTCGACGATCTGCAGGGCGGCACCTTCACGATCAGCAACGGCGGCATCTTCGGCTCGATGATGAGCACGCCCATCCTGAACCCGCCCCAGGTCGCGATCCTCGGGATGCACGCCATCCAGAAGCGCGCCGTGGTGGTGGACGACCAGATCGTCATCCGCCCGATGATGTACCTCGCCGTCTCCTACGATCACCGCCTGCTCGACGGCCGCGAGGCCGTGTCGTTCCTGGTGCGCATCAAGGAGTGCATCGAGGCCCCCGAGCGGATCCTCCTCGAGATCTGACGGTACGGCCGGCCGGCCCTCCCGGTCGGCCGACCCGCCCGCGTCGGTTCAGACGAGCTCTTCCATCAGCTTCTGGTAGCTCTCGAGCCGGTCCTCGCCACACGCGTCCTCGGCGCCGCAGCCCTCCTCGCCCATGTGGAGGCAGTCGCGATACTTGCACCGCAGCTCGGAGAGCTCGGGGAAGTAGAGGTAGAGGTTCTCGCGGTCGATGTGCTCGAGGCCGAACTCGCGGACGCCCGGCACGTCGATGATCTGGCCGCCTCCCGGGAGGTCGAAGCGCGCGGCGGCGATCGTCGTGTGCCGCCCGCGGCCCCACTGGTCGAGCACGCCGATGTCGCGCACCACCCCCGGGACGAGCACCTGGAGGAGCGAGGTCTTTCCGACGCCGGAGTGGCCCACGAACACCGTGGTGTGCGGGTGGAGCATCTCGAGGAGCGGCTCGAGGCCCTTCTCCTGGAGGGCCGAGACGAGGAAGATCGGGTACCCGAGGGCCTCGTAGCGGGCGAGGGTCTCGAGCACCTCCGACGGCATGCCCTGGTCGCACTTATTCAGGATGATCGAGGCCTTCATGCCCGCGGCGCCCGCGGCGACGAGCACGCGGTCGATGAGGCCGGCGCGGAAGGGCGGCTCGCGCGCGGCGACCACCATCGCGAGCATCGAGGCGTTTGCGCACACCACCTGGGTCTTGTGGAGGCCGCTGCGCATCAGCTCGGCCGTGCGCGGGGCGAAGGCGACGACCGCGCCCTCGTCGACGCGCACGCGGTCGCCGATCGCGATCTTCGCGCGCACCGGGAGCACGTGGAGCTCGCCTTCGGGCTGCGGGTCCAGGCGCACGCGCACTCGCTTGCCGACCATCTCCACGACCTCGCCCCAGACGCCGGGCTCGGGGGTGGGGGCGGGCGCGGCGGGGGGGTCAAAACGCGACATCGAGCTCCAGGTACGTGTAGAGGCGGTGGGTGGCGTCGAAGCTCGGGGCGGGCGCGAACCAGGCGCCGCCGAGCCCGGCCGTGGCGAAGGGAGAGAACGACCAGCGCGCCGTTCCGTCGATCTCGCTACCGAACGCCCCGCCGTCCAGGGGGCTCCGGAAGTGATGCACCGCGAGGGTGGTGGAGAGCGGGGGCGCGACGCGCGCCTCGAGGACGAGGTGGGTGTCGGAGACGCCGCGCCCGTCGCTGTCCTCGGGGGTGGCGAAGCGGCCCATGAGCCCGAGGAAGCGGTGGCTGTCGCCCAGGACCGGGCGCCAAGCGGTGGCGCCGCCGGGGCCCGCGGAGCTGTCCCCCGAGAGGCTGTCGAAGCGGACGTGCAGGACAAGCCGCTCGTTGGGGCCGAAGACCCAGCCGCCCGAGAGCCCGACGAGCGTGGCGGTGCCTGCCTCGCTTGCCTGGAGGTAGCCCTCGGCCCGGCCGCGCCAGCGCCCGGTGTCGACGCGGAGGTAGAGGCCCGCCGTGGACGTGGTGTCGGTGGTGCGCCGCGCGTCCACCACCCAGAGGCCGTCCGCGGTCCAGGTGGTCATCGGGTTCGATGCGTTCGCGCCGACGCGGAACACGTTCACGCCGAAGCCGAGGGGGTCCTCGTCGGGGACGGTGAAGCGGCGGGCGTTGACGTACTCGACCGAGAGCGGCGCGACGTGACCGACGAGGCGCACGGCATCGAAGAACTGCCCTTCGAGAGAGAAGGCGTCCACGCCGAGGATCCGGCCCTCGTGCTGCGTGATCGGCTGGCGGCCCACGGTGACGACGGCGCCGACGTTCCGGGTCACGTCCCCCTCGACGCGCACCCAGCCCTCGGCGATGGTCGGGAGGAAGGGCGCGGGGGTGGCGATGTCGCTCGAGGCGGCCCAGCGGCGCGCGTCCTGGAAGCTCACGCGCGCGGACACGCCGAGCCGGCGGACCTCCATCCCGAGGCGCGCGCGTTGGTCGACGGCGCGAACGGGGAGGTCGACGTCGACGGCGTCGCGATCCTCGACGAACAGTCGCTGCCGCACCTCGAGTACGGGCGTCCACTCGATCGCGGGCGCCTCCTGCGCGTGGGCGGGGCCCGCGGCGAGGGCGAGGATCACCAGCCGGGCGAGCACGCAGGCTCCGGATCGGCGAGGCGGGTGGTGGACCAGCGGACGTAGCCGTCTTCCGGGAGGAGGTTCGGGTCGTCGCGGCGGCGGTCCCAGGTGATGTCGTGGGCCGTGGCGCCGGTGACCGTGGGGAAGCTCGTCATGTCGACGCGGAGCGCGAGCGCGGAGGGGCGCGCGTTGTCGCGCATCGGTCCGCGGGCGTGGATGCCGTGCGTCATGCCGCCCTCGACGAAGGTGCCCTCGCCGTCGGGCAGGGCGCGCACGAGGTAGCGGTAGATGTAGTTGTTGCGGTCCATCGCCTCGTCTTCCGTGAGGGGGCGGGGGCCGTTCACGGGGTCGAAGCCGGCGGGATCGAGGGCGAGCGCGAAGCCGCGGAGGGAGGCGGGGCCGGTGGAGACGTCGCCGTCGAGGAGCATGCCCTGGGCGAGCCAGTCCGGGGGCGGGGCCGAGGCCTGGCGGGGGAGCGCGGCGACGGTGCCGTCGGGCGAGACGCGGCTGCAGTGGAGGTGGGCGCGCGAGGCGGCGTCGTCCATGTCGCGGGTGGCGGCGCCCTCGGGGCCGCGGGCGGTCGCGACGGGGGCGCGCGGCACGTCGCGGTCGTAGATGCCGAGGCTCCAGGCGCGGCTCTCGGCGCCCTCGACCACGGCGTAGTGGAGGGTGACGAGCACGCCGCCGTCCACCGCGGTGGTGAGGCCGTGGAAGTAGTCGGGGCCGCGGTAGTCGAAGTCGTTGCAGAGCCCGCCGACGAGGGTGGCCTGCAGATCGACGGCGTCGTGCGCTTCGGAGTGCCAGGCGACGCCGAGGTCCATCGCGGCGAGGCAGATGCCGCGGTCCGCGCGCGAGGAAGTGTCGATCTCGAAGCCCTGGAGCACGAGGCCCGCCCCGGGCACGGGGGCCGGGAGCGGCACGGTCACGCGCCACGCGGCCCGGTTGTCGCCGAGGAGGCCCGCGGCGGACTCGTCGCGCCGGACGCGGTCGCGCGGGACGACGGAGATGCGGGCGCGGTAGCGGGTGAAGCGGAGGTCCGTCTCGCCGTAGTCGGTGAAGGCGACGGCCTGCTTGTTGTGGCCGATGCGGGCGCCCCCGGGGAGCCACCGGCTCGCGATGCCGGCGCTGCCGCCGACGCGGATCTGCCAGAGGCCGCCGAGCGCGCGAGTCCAGGCGCCGAGGACGCCGCCGCTCTCCGTCGGCTTGGTGTCGAGCACGGCCGCGAGGTGGGAGAGGCGGTGGTCGCGCACCCACCAGCGGAAGTCGAAGCCGTTGAGGCCCGCGGGGAGCGGCTCGGGCTCGGGCTCCACGTCGAGGAGCTCGGCGAAGCGGTCCTCCTGGGGGCGTGGCGTGCGCGCCTGAAGGACGGTGAGGTCGGGGCGGGAGCGCGCGTCGGCGTCGTTGTCGAAGAGCACGACGGCGTCGAGCCCGGCGGAGCGCCCGTCGAGCACGGCGACGGCGGAGGGGCGATCCACGAAGGGGCCGGGGAGGTCGACAGGGTGGAGGCGCCCGCCCTCGACCTCGTGGAGGCGCCCGCCGAACGCGGGCTCGACGTCGAAGCCGTAGGAGTCCCACGCGGTGAGCGCCCAGAGCCGCCCCTGCGAGAAGCACAGCCCGCTCACGCCCTCTTCGGGGCCGGCGCCGTCTCCCGCCACGCCGTCGGCGTAGACCTGCAGGTCGGTCGCGAGGCCGCGCCGCATCTTGCCGAGGTCCCAGGACAGCACGCGCGCGACGGGGCCGTTGCAGCGCCGGAGGCCCACGAACACGCGCTCGCCGGTGGGATCCCACGCCAGGCCCTCGACGAGCATGTCGCCGTCGCAGCTCGCGCGCCCCCAGTCCGAGAGCGCGCCACGGAGGCGCTCGACGTTGGGGTCCTCGACCTCCTGCCAGGCCTCCCCCTGGCGCTCGAGCACGAAGAGGCGCTCGGTCTGCGCGCGTGGCCGCGTGACGTAGTCTTTGCGGTAGCCGGTGCGCCGCCCGATCGTCGAGTACTCGGTCACGCCGAGGATGCGGTTGGGGCCGAAGGGGGCGAGGTCCTCCACGTTGTAGGGCGTCGTGACGCGGCGGTCGCGGGGGAGCCAGCGGATCGGCTGCTCCCGGAGGCGCACGCCGGCCCGGTAGGCGCGCGCGCGGCACGAAGGGTCGTCGCAGCCCTCCCGGCCGTCCGACAGCGGGAACACGGTGAGCGCGCTGCCGCCGTCTCCCAGCGGATCCGACGCGGGCACGAGGAGCGCGCGCGCGTCTCCCTCGGCGATGGCGACGATGCTGCCGTCGTCCAGGACCGCCACGCCGGTGGGCTCGAGCGCGGCGAGGCCGGGGCCCTCGAGCGTGAGCATCGGGTAGGTGCGGTACTGGGCGCAGCCGAAGAGGAGGAAGAGGACGGTCAAGTCGGCCAGGCGTCGGGGCCGGTGAGGTGCGCGCGGATGGCGACGACGTCGCACACGAGCTCCTCGCCGCGGCCCATCTTGAGGTGGATCACGGCGGCGCCCTCGCGGCGGCCGACGAGCGCCCCGCCGACGGTGATGACGTCCCCCGCCTTGGCCCCGGCGCGGAAGCGGACCTTCTCGGCGACCGGCACGAGGCCGAGGGGATCGCGGCCCAGCGTCGCGAGCCAGCAGCTGATGGCCTCGTCCGCCCAGTCGACGTAGCGCGGATGGTTGACGTGCCCCATGGGGTCCATCTCGGTCCACCAGGGGCGCACCTCGAGGTCGGGGAGGGGGATGGGGGAGACGGGCTCCCACTCGGGGAGCGTGACGGGCGGGCCGCCGGGCTCGACGGGGAAGGCCTCGACGAGCTCCCGCGACGCGCGGGCAGGCGCGCCGTCCGGCCCGACGTGGACCCACTCCACGCTGCCGGCGAGCACGTCGGCGATGCCGGTCTCGCGGCGCATGAGGATGTCCCGCCGGCTCTCGACCACGCGCGTCGTCGCGACGAGGGCCTCGCCGTATTCGGCCTCGCGCAGGTGGATCCCCGTGAGCTCGCGCACGACGAAGCCCGTGCCGACGGTGCGGTATCGGGAGGGCGGCCAGCCCACGTCCGCCGAGTGGAGGATCGTGGCTTCCTGGACCAGGCGCCAGAGGTCCCCCGCGCGGGCGCGGTCGCGCGGCGAGCAGGCGTGGCGGGGGATGCGGACGGGGTACATCGCGGGTGGGTCTAGCTTGCTGGCGAGCGAGGGGCGATGCCGGCGGTGCGTCGCCGAAGCGGGCGCCCGCGTCCCGGCGCGCTAAGGGGCCCGCCGTGAAGCCCGGTCACCGCGCCCTCGCCGCCGTCCTCGCGCTCGGCCTCGGCGCGAGCGGGGCCGTCGCCGCGTGGGTGTGGCCGCGGCTCGAGTGGGGGGAGGTCGCGCCGCGGTGGATCCCCACCGTCCCGCCCTCCGCGGTGAAGGACCACTACGATCGGTTCTTCTTCTGGCGCGGCGGCCCGGCGTGGCGGGCGTGGGAGGAGGGGTGGTTGGAGCGGGCGCCCCCTCGACCGGACGGGCCCCTGCTCATCGACCGCACCCACACGTCGAAGCAGCCGTGGGACGCCGACATCGGCATGGAGTCCTTCAACTACTCCGAGATGCACGGCTTCGCGCCGGCCTTCGCGCCGCTCCGCGCCGCGGGCGTGGACGTCGAGCCGGTGCGGACGGGCTGGTCGGGGCGCGTGCTCGCGGGCGCGAGCGCCGTCTTCATCAACCTCGTGTCCGGGGACAATCCGCCGCTCCGCACCTCCGAGGTCGTCGCGCTGGAGGCCTTCGTGCGGCGCGGCGGCGGCCTCGTGCTCATCACCGACCACTCGAATTGTTACTTCCACGCCGAGATGTTGCTCCCGCTCACGACGGCGCTCGGCATCACGATCCCGCCGGTGACCGCCGCGGACCCCACGAACCGCCTCACGCCGCGCTCGGTGAGCTGGATGAAGGTCTACGCGGAGAGCGACCACCCGGTCATGGCGGGCGTGCACGCGCTCGGGTTCATGACCGCGGGCGGGGTCGAGGGCCTCCCCGGCCTCGCGTTCACCTCGCCGGAGAGCTGGTTCGACGCGTGGGAGCCCTACCGGAAGGAGGACTCCTCCGGCTTCACCGGCGATCTCGAGCGGGACCCCGAGGAGCGCCCGGGGCCGGTGCCCGTCGTCGCGGCGGGTACACACGGCGCCGGCCGCGTGGTGGTGATGGCTGACCAGAACGCCTTCGGCGCAGCGCTCATCGGGTACGAGGACAACGGGCGCCTCTTCACGAACGCGCTCGCGTGGGCGATGGGCCGCCCGGTGCCGCCGCGGGAGCCCGGCGCGGAGACGGTCACCACGCTGATGGGCGAGGGGATCTCCCCCTGCACGAGCGTCGCGGACGATGGCTTCCGCACCTTCCAGACGCAGGCCCAGCGCTGGGCCGCGCTGACCGGGAAGGGCGAGGCGTGTACCACCGGAGACGCCGTCGGCAGCGGCGCCTTCGTCGTGCTCCCCCAGGACGCGCGCGACGTCGACGCGATCCTCACCGCCCGCCGCGTCCTCGTGGTGCTCGACCCGACCGCCCCGATCACCGATCCCCTCCTCTCCGCGCTTGGCCTCGCTCGCGCGCCGGAGGATCCGCGCACCGCCGTCGCCGACTGGGTGGTGGAGCGCCCCGCGCCGGACGTGCCGATGTTGGACGCGGGCGGGGACGCCGTCGAGGCCCGTCCGATGGCCGTCACCGGCCCGATGGACGTCTGGATGGCGGATGTGCTCGGGCGCCCGGTCGTGGCCGTGATCGAGCGGGGTCCCCCGGAGGACCGCCGCCGCGTCATCCTCCTCCTGGACGCCGACCTCCTCCGCAACGGCGCGCTCGGCAAGGAGCGGGACGACCCGCGGAAAGGCCTCGCGTGGGGGGGATCCTCGCCCGCCCTCGCGGCCCACCGCCTCGCCCACCGCCTGCTCGCCGAGCTCTACCTGCGCTGACGCCCTTGTCGCGACACGCCGCGTGCGTACGTCTCGCGCTTCGGAGGTCCCATGGACATCGTCATCACGTACTGCACGGCTTGAGGCTACCTCTCGCGCGCCACCCGGGCGGTGGATGTTCTGCGGGAGGAGCTCGGCATCGACGCGAAGCTGGTCAAGGGGAGCGGCGGCGTCTTCACGGTCGCGGTGGGCGGCACCGTCGTGGCAAGGAAGGCGGCGAGCGGGTTCCCGTCGGAGCGTGAGATCGTCGCCGCGGTGCGCGCCGCGATGGCCGTCTGAGCCGGGCCAGCGCCGCCCGATGCTTCACCGGCCGCGCCCCATCCCCCGTTCCAGGGCGCTGTAGGCGGCGTTGATCGCCTTCATCCGCTCGGTCGCGGCGGCCTGCCCCTCGGCCGGCGCCCGGTCGGGGTGGTGGAGCTGGGCCGCGCGTCGGTAGGCCGCGCGCACCTCCTCCCACGTCGCCCCCGGGGTTAGCTCGAGCGTGTGCAGGTGCCGCGCCGTCGTCGGCGAGGGCCCGGCGCGGTGGGCGCGGGTCCGCTCGCGGTTCGGCCCCTCCCGGTTCGGCCCCTCCTTCACGCCGAGGCGGGCGCGAAGCGCCGCGATCCACGCCAGCTCCGCCCGCGAGCCGCCGTGCGCGTGCGCGAGGGCCTCGAGCAGCCCGAACACGCGCGGGAGGCCCTCGCCGGCGACGCGCGCGCGCAGCCGGGCCGCGATCATCCGATCCGCCTCGGGCGTCGCGGTGCGGAAGAGGTCGGCGGCCACGCCTCTGCCGGTGCCGTCGAGTCCGAAGAGCCGCACCACGTCGAGCTCGCGCTGGGCGCCCCGGTTCCCGCTCGCCAACGCGGTCCCCGTCGCCCGGACGAAGCTGGCGGCCTCGGCGGACACGGCGGCGAGGACCACGGCGGCGAGCGCGTTGTCGAGGCGACGGACCCCCGCATCGGGTAGGACGAACGACCAGATCGCCTCGTCGATCGGCTCGCCGTCCTCCACGAGCCAGGCCTGGAGCGCGAGCTCGTCGCCGACGCGGCGGGGGAGGGCGGCGTAGGGCAGGTGTGCGTAGACGATGCGCTCCTCACCGCGCACGGGCGGGGGGAGCGCGACGGACACGGTGAGATCGCCGTGGCGGTCCCGGAAGGCGGGCACGGCGGCGCGGACGTAGCGGCTGTCGTCCCGGAGGCGGAGCTCGATGCCGCCGATCTCGGGGTCGAGGTCGGTGCGGAGCGGGAACGCGAGGGCCGCGCCGGGGCCGGCGGGGCCCACCCAACCGTGGAGGACGCGCAGGGCGCCGAGCGCGAGGAGGTCGTCGTCCTCGGGCTCGTCGAGGTCGGCCCCGGCGAAGAGCGCCGCGAGGACCTCCGGGCCGCCCAGATCTGCGCCTCCGAAGCGCGCTCCCACGTCGTCGGCCTCGACCTCGCCCCAGTCCATCGCGCCCTCCCGTCTAAGCGTATCGCCCGGTAGGACGGGCCGAGCAAGCGCGAGCGCCGGCGCGGACTACCAGATCGTGGGCGGGTGCATCCCGCCGTCGGGCCGCTTCATCCAGAGCTGGCAGCGCACGGGCAGGTGCTTCCGGTCGAGGGCCTCGCACACGTTCGTGTACTTACAGGCGTGGAAGGGCAGGCCGGCGCGCACCTTTTTCGGCCAGTCGGGGTCCGCGAGGAGGCCGCGCGCGATGCCGACGACGTCGCAAGCGCCGGATTGAAGGGCACCCTCGGCGGTCTCGTAGGTGTCGATGCGCCCGGCCCCGACGACCGGGGTGGAGAACCCCGCGGCGCGGACGGCGGCGCGGACGGCGGCCGGGAGCGCGAGGTTCGCACCCTCGGGGTAGCTCTTCGTCGGCATGCACATCAGCCCGGAGTGCCCCGTGTAGGGGTACGCCGCCTCGCCGATCGGGGGGCGCTTCGCGTCCTCGAAGCGGCCGCCGCGGCTCACCGAGAGGAAGTCGAGCCCGGCCTCGGCGAAGCGCACGCCGAACCAGGCGGCGTCCTCGACCTCGCTGCCGCCGTCGACGTCCTCGCTCCCGAGGAAGCGGCACCCCACGGTGAAGTCCGCGCCGACCTCGCGCCGCACCGCCGCGATGACCTCGACCGCGAGCCGGGCCCGGTTCTCGAGCGAGCCGCCGTACTCGTCGGTGCGCGCGTTGGTGCGCGAGAGGAAGCTCGCCATCGTGTACGCGTGGGCGAAGTGGAGCTCGACCCCGTCGAAGCCGGCGAGGCGGGCGCGGCGGGCGGCGGCGGCGAAGAGGCCGGGGAGGGCCAGGATCTCGTCGCGGCCGAGGTCCTCGACCTGCTGGCGGTAGCCGTACGCGTAGTCGCGCCACTCGCGGGGCGTCATGCGGGCGCGGAGGTCGTCCTCGCTCCACGTCCCGCAGCCCGGGTAGCGCCCCTCCAGCCGGGCGAGGGCGCGCGCGGGATCGCGCCGGGCGATCTTCAGGAAGTCGATGATCTGCGGGATGACGCGTACGTCGGCCGCGCCGTGGACCTCGGCCGCGAGCTCGCCGAGCGCGGGGAGGTAGCGGTCGTGG
>CAJBVW010000113.1 GCA_903959175.1 uncultured Pseudomonadota bacterium | reverse complement strand
CCACCACGTAGTAGGTGGTCTCGGGCTCGAGGGTCACGACAAGCTCGCACACCTCGGGGTTGTCACCGGAGAGGCAGTTGTCGTCGCCGTAGTACCAGAACAGGTCGACGGTGCCCCAGTCGGCCACGGGGCCCCAGATGCCGACGTCGACGTCCGCGGTGGCGTCCGGCCAGGCGGTCGACATGCGCATGTACATCGTCTCGGGGACGGTGAAGGCGTAGGCGTCCGAGTCGTTGGTGCCGTTCCAGCCCTCGAAGGCGGGATCGAGGACGACAGAGCCGGAGATCACGTCCACGTAGCCGAGGCCCGAGAGCATCCCGAGGTCCTGCGCTGCGAGCGTCTCGAGGACGACGGTGTTGTCGGCGTCCACGATCTCGGCGAGGGTGGTGTCCGGAAGGGTCTCGGTGGCCTGGATGCCGATGACCTTGGGGAACACGCCGTCGAGGACGAGCGGCGCGTCCACGGGGGTCTCGGCGTTGGTGGCGCCGGCCTCGACGCTGACCGTCGTGTACAACGCGCCCGCCGCCGGAGCGGCGTTGAGCGCGGAGAGGGTGCCGGCGCGGAGGTAGACGGTCGCCGGGCCCTCCTCGACGGTGGAGGCAGGCTCGAACAGGTCGCCGGTGTCGGTGTCCTCGGGGGCGGGGGTCACCGCGCGCAGCCACATCATCCGGTAGGCGCCGGACCAGGTGTAGGTGGTGGCGTCGTAGGTCCAGGTGGTGGCGTTGGTGCCGCCGACCGGCGATTCAGCGACCTGGGGATCGGAGCCGAGGTAGGCGCCGACGAGGATCGTGGAGTCGTCCGGCGTCGAGCCGCTCACGACGAGCGTGTACGCGAGGAGCTCCTCGACGTCGTCTGTCGAGGCGCCCGCGACGAGCAGGGCGTAGTCGGTCCCGGCGGCCACGTCGTAGGTGAACGAGTACACGCCGCCGGTGCCGTCCGTCGAGGCGGACGAGAGCACGCCGGCGCCGGTCGCGGCGTCGTACGTGGCGGGGTCGATGAGCTCGACCTGGAACACGTCGGCGTCGGCGGTGGCGCCGGCGGTGTCCGCCGTGTCCGCGTCGATCCCGGAGCCCGGAGCCGTCGCGAACGTCAGCGTGACGGTGAACGTGCCGTCCGCGATGGGGGTGAACACGTAGTAGTCGGGATCGCCGTAGAGCGCGCCGATCCCCTGGGGTTCCCAGCTCGAGACCTTGCCGGCCACCACGACGGAGCGGTAGGTCAGGGAGGTGCTGTCGTCCGCGCCGAGCGGCGAGGCGGCGGCGAGGTCGTTGTTGCCGCGGGTGTCCTCGGCGGTGGCGGGCGGGATCGTGAGCGTGCCGGTGAGCACGGTGTGATCGATGCCGGTCTCGTCGGGGAGGCACGCGGTGAGGGCGAGGGGGAGAGCGAGAGCAAGCAGGTTCGTACGCATGGACTAGAACTCCCCGCGCAGGCCGAGCTGGAGGTAACGAGGATCCTGCCGCGTGAGCGGCGTGCCGAAGACGGGGCTGCCCGCGTCGTCGACGTAGACGCCGCCGGCGCCGTCGTCGTAGGCGGTCTCGACGCCAGTGATGGTGCGGTCGTCGAAGGCGTTGAAGATCTCGATGGTGACGTCCCAGGTGGTGGGCCCGGCGACGAGCGTGATGCCCGCCTTCAGGTCCGTCTGGGAGAAGAGCGGGAGGCGATACGTGCCGTCCACCGGGGCGCCGAGGTTGCCCCAGCTGTCGTAGTACGCGTTGTAGTAGCGGGGCGCGTAGGGCGTGCCCGACATGATCTGGAAGTTCCAGCCCGCGAGCAGGCCGATCTTCACGGTGTCCGAGATGCGGAACGTGTCCGGCTTGCGGATGGAGCCCGCCAGCTTGAAGTTGTGCGTTCGGTCGTAGGACAGGAGGCCGGTCTCGTAGGGGGTCTGCTCGGGGATGTCCCCCGTGCCCGACGCGTACTGCGAGTCGTTCGTGCCGTAGGCGCGGCTCCAGGTGTAGCTACCGAGGATGCCGAAGTTCTCATCGAACTGCTTGGTCATCGCCAGCTCGATCGAGGTGTACGACGTGAACAGCTCGCTCGGCGTGCGGATGCGGTAAACGGACTCGTTCGTGCCGTTGCGGTAGCCGACGACGTCGGTGCCGTCGGCGTTCCAGATGAGGTTGACCTCGTCGTCCTCCCAGAACCGGGTGGAGCGCTCGTAGGTGAACGTGGCGTCGAGGCCGAAGCCGCCGCCGAGGTCGCGCCCGATGCCGAAGTCGAACTCGTCCGAGTAGGGGTTCTTCAGGCCGTCGGCCTGGAGGTTGGTCCCGGCGTCCTGCTGGGCGGGGGTCTCGGCCCAGTCGCCCTTCTCCTCGTCCCAGTAGGTGAGGGAGAAGCCGTACGCGCGCTTGTGGAGGAGGTCGGAGACCGCGAGGTAGCCCGTGTCGAAGAAGCGACCGTAGTAGCCGTGCAGGTTGGTGCGGCCGTCGTTCGTGAGGTCGAACGCGGCGCCGATGCGCGGGGCGAACGTCACGGAGGAGTAGGCCTGGGTCCCCACGTCGTCCGCGATGCGGGAGTAGTCCATGCGGACGCCCGGGCGCACGGTGAGGCGCGGGATGGGGTTCCACACGTCCTGGAGGTAGGCGCTCACCAGCAGGCCGGTGAGGTACGACTTCTGGTCGCCGGTGTAGGACGCGAGGGCGGTGTTGGTGTAGCCGTCGATGTCGTCGGGGCCGTTCTCGCCGTAGCTCTTGTAGACGATGCGGCCCTCGCCGGGGAACGCGTCGTCATTGATGAGGTACTCGGCGTTAGCGCCGACCTTGAGGGCGTGCTCGCCGAGGAGCGTACCGTACTGGGTGAGGCTGGTCTGCGCAGAGCCTCGATAGCGGCTCGAGAGGTAGCCGTAGGGGAACGCGCCGCCGTTGAAGCCGTCGGGGTCCCAGGCGAACCAGGCGGCGTCTCCCAGGCCCTCGATGCAGCCGGAGATGTCGGCTTCACCCTTGCACGCCACGCTGTAGTACGCGATGTCGCTCTGTTGCCAGTACAGTTGGGACTGGAGAATGGTCTTGGCGGTGGGCGTGAAGATGTGGCCGACCGACACGAGGTAGCCGCCCTGATCCTGGATGGTCTCGCCGGCGGGGAGCGTGTACGGCGCGCCGTAGAAGACCTCGGTGTTCTCGATCGAGGTCGGATCGCTCTGCGCCTGGACCCAGAGGCGGTGCTTGGAGGAGGGCGCCCAGGTGAGCTTGCCGAACAGGTACCCGGACTTCCACTCGCGGGGGAGCGGATCCTCGGGACGTTCGATGGCGAGCGAGACGGCGTCCCGCTTCAGATCACCCTGGGCGCTCGCGAAGAACCAGAGCTTGTCCTTGACGATCGGGCCGCCCAGGTTGAGCGCGAGGCTGGTGCCGAAGTAGTCGTCGGGCTCCTTCTCGTCCGGCAGGAGCGTGTAGATCTGGAGCTGCTTGTTCGTGTAGAGGAGCTGGGCGTCCCCGTGGAACTCGTTGCCGCCGGAGCGCGTCACGATGTTGATGGCGCCGCCGAGGGAGCGGCCGTACTCGGCGTCCATGCCGCCGGTGATGACCTGCACTTCTTCGATGGCGTCGAAGTTCATGTTCTGGGAGAACGTGCCGGTCATCGGGTCGGTGTTGTTCACACCGTCCACGTAGAACTGGTTGCCGTCATCAAAGGCGCCGCGGACGTTCGGGTTGGCGCCGCCGGTGACGCCCGGCGCGAGCGCGGAGGCGCCCTGGTAGCTGCGGCCCTGGTTGGGGATGTCGCGGAGGGTCTGGCGGGTGAGGATCGCGCCGGTCTGCACCTTCTGGGTGTCGACCGCGGGCTTCACGTATTCGATCGTCAGCTCTTCGCCGGCGGTCGCCAGCTTGAGGACGCCGGTGAGCTCGGCGGTGCCGCCGGAGGAGACCTGGAGGCCCTCGGCGCGGTAGCCGAGGAAGCCGCCCATGAGGATGGTGACGGTGTACTGGCCCGGCGGGAGCGCGACGAAGCGGAACGTGCCCTCGTCGTCCGCCTGGGCGGTGGCGCCGCCGAGGTAGTTGGGGCTCGCGACCGAGACCGTGGCGCCGGGGATGGGCAGCCCGTCCACGTCGAGCACGCGGCCGCGGATCTGACCGGTGACCTCGACGGCGTAGGCGGACTGCGTCGCCATGAGGGCGAGCAATGTCAACGAAGGCGTGAACAAGCGGTGTCTCCCGTGCAACCCGCACTGTACCTCAGCAGGTGTGGACGGGTCAAGGGACCGCGTAGTATGACACTTCCACCTTGATGATCCTCCGCTACCACACCTTCGTGCGCGACGCCGCGCGTCAGGTTCCAAGCGGCGGCAGGGCCACACGGTGGGGATGCGCCAGGCACCTGGAGGGCGGGCGCCGGTCCCCCGGCGGCCGGTCCGGCGGGGCCGCTCGGGGCGCCGCCGACCGAGGCCGGAGGCCGAGCCCGGAAGACGCCGACGGCGGCGCGTCCGCGCGGCGCCGGGGCGCCCGGGTCCCGATGGGTTAATCGGGGCCCCTCCCCCGGAAGCCGACCGTGAACATCACCACCTGGAACGTCAACTCCGTCCGCGCGCGCCTGGAGCGGGTGCTCGCGTGGATCGACGCCTACCAGCCGGACGTCCTCGGCCTCCAGGAGCTCAAGTGCCAGGACCCGGAGCTGCCCGTCGAGGCGTTCCGGAGCCGCGGCTACCACGTCGAGAGCCTCGGCCAGAAGACGTACAACGGCGTCGCGCTCCTCTCGAAGCGCCCCATGACGGACGTGGTGCGCGGCTTCCCGAACCCCGACGATCCGCAGGCGCGCGGCATCTCCGCGGTGATCGACGGCGTGCGCGTCGTGAACCTCTACTGTCCCAACGGCGGGGACCTCGACTCGGACAAGTACCCGTACAAGCTGGGTTGGTACGACCGGCTGGAGATGGAGCTGCGGCAGTGGGCGGGTCAGCCCCTGGTCGTGTGCGGGGACTTCAACATCGCCCCCGCCGACGGCGACGTGTGGGACCCGAAGCGCTGGGAAGGGCAGGTCCTGTGCAGCGTCCCCGAGCGCGAGCGCTTCCAGCGCCTGCTCGACCTGGGGCTGACCGACAGCTGGCGGCACTTCCACAAGGAGCCGAACGTCTTCACCTGGTGGGACTACCGCGGGAACGGCTACGCGCTGAACCAGGGGCTGCGCATCGACCACCACCTCGTCACGAAGGACATCCTCGCCCGCGCGACCGACGTGACGGTGGACCACGAGGAGCGCGGCCGTCCGCAAGCGAGCGATCATGCACCCGTGACGTTGCACCTACGCGATCGCTGAATCGTCCGTCGCGCTCCTGCTTGCGGGGGGCGTGGAGCCGGGGGATGGTTGCCTCTCATGGGGAGGAGGCGATGTCCCTCGGACACACAGGCAGGATCGGCGTGCTCGCGGTCGCAAGCATTCTTGCGCTCACGACCCTTCGCGCCGAGGAGCCCGAGCTGGCGGCGGGGGCCCTCCCGGCGACCGAAGCGGCGGATCGACTGCTGGCGCGGCTGCGGTACGTGCGCACGGACTACCCGGACACGGTGGCGGACGGTCAGGTCGTGGACGCCGAGGAGTACGCGGAGCAACGGGAGATCCTCGAAGAGGCCCTGGCGCTCACCGGCGCGCTTCCGCTCTCGACGGCGACGCGCACGGCCCTCGGCGGGCTGGAGGCGTCGGTGGAGCGCCGTGCGCCCGGCGCGGAGGTGACGGCGGCGTGCGACGCGCTCCTGGCGCGGCTCGGCGACGAGCTGTGGCTGGAGCTCGACCCGCCGGACGGGAGCCGGCTCGCGGAAGGGAGCCGGTTGTACGGTGCGAACTGCGCGGCGTGCCACGGCGTGTACGGGCAGGGTGCGCCCCCGGGGCTCGGGCTCTCCCCCGCGCCGGTCGCCTTCCGGGACGCGGCGGTGAACGCCCAACTCTCGCCGCGTCGGGTGTACGAGGCGGTCACCTTCGGGGTGCCGGAGACGGCGATGGTCGCGCGGGCGGACGCGATCGCGGAGGCCGACCGGTGGGCGCTGGCGTTCTACGTGGCGGGGATGGCGGCGCCCCCGGCGTCCGAGCCGGTGCCGGCGTTGACCCTCGAGGAGCTGGCGGACACCACGAACGCGGCGCTTGCGGAGGAGGCCCCGCCGGGCGTGGGTGGCGCCGCCGCGGTGGCGGGGTGGCGTGGGCCGGGGGTGGGCGCGGCGGCGGGCTCCCCGTG
>CAJBVW010000112.1 GCA_903959175.1 uncultured Pseudomonadota bacterium | reverse complement strand
CGGCGGACGTGTACGACGTCGTCGACTACAAGGCGGACCTCTCCCTCGCCACCAACAGCGCGGGCGAGGCCTTCTCCGGCTTCGGCGGCGGCTCCCTCTGGCTCATCGCGCTGCGCTGCACCGCGTGCGCCAACCCCGCGCCGCCGTTCCTGACCGTCGTGCACTCCGGCGAGGAGATCTCCCCGACATGACCCTCCCCGAGGTCTGGCTCTCCGCGCCGACGGTCCACCTCCCGGAGATCGTCCGCACGAACGACGACATCCTGCACCTCGTACACGCCGAGTTCCGCGGCACCGAAGAGGAGTGGGGCCCCGTCAACCGTCGCATCCGCTCGCTGCTCCGCGCCTGCGGCACCAGCCGGCGGCACTGGGAGGCCAACCCCCTCCCGCTCGCCGGGCACGCCGCCCGCGCCTCCGCCGAGGCCCTCACCACCGCCGGCCTCTCGCCCGACGCCGTGGACCTCGTCCTCTACGGCTCCCTCGCCCGCGAGTACTTCGAGCCCGCCACCGCCTCCGAGGTCGCCCTCCTCCTCGGCGCCAACCGCGCGCTCGCGCTCGACGTGACCGCCGCCTGCGCCGGCAGCCTCCTCGCCATCCAGGACTTCGTCGCCCGCGCCGCGGTGGACGACGACCTCCGCACCGGCCTCGTGTGCACCTCCACGATGACGCCCCCCGGCTTCGTGAAGTACGGTATCCAGACCCCGGAAGAGGTCGCCCTGCTCGGCGCCGGCCTCACCCTCGGCAACGCCGCCACCGCGATGACGCTCACCCGCGAGCGCCCGGCCGCGGGCGGCGGCCGCATCAAGGCCATGCTCGCCGAGGGCCTCTCTGAGCACCACAACCTCTGCCGCGCGGACATCCACGGGCACTTCGTCAGCGACGGCCCTGCCATCTTCGCGCTCGCCCGCCACATCCCGGGGCTGGTCCGCCGCGTGTGCGCCCGCGCCGGCTGGGAGGTCGGTGACGTCGACGTGTTCGTGAGCCACCAGCCCTCCAACAGCGTCCTGCGCGCCATCGCCGGGGCCCTGGAGCTCGAGGCCGACATGATCCCCGGCCTGCACAGCCTCTACGGCAACTGCGCCGAGAGCTCCGTGCCCATCGCCCTGCGCCACGCGCTCCAGACCGGCCGCGTCGCTCCGGGCAAGAAGGTCGTGCTCACCGCGGCCGCCAGCGGCTTCGTCATGGCGAGCATCGCCATGGAGTGGGAAGGTTAGGAGCCCGTCCGCCGACCGGCGGCGGGGGCGACCGGGAGGGACTTCTGCTCGTCGGGCAGCGCGGCGTCGAACGCGGCGTGGACCTCCGCCACCTTCTCGTCGAGGTTCTCCAGCGTCCAGTCGTCCGTCCGGATCGCGGGGAGCGCGCGCATCCCGATGACCGTCGGGCGGATGGTGAGCGAGTTCTTCTGCATCGCGTGGTGCGCGCCGGTCACGACCACCGGCACGATCGGCAGGCGGGTCGCGATGGCGAGGTGCGCGAAGCCCTTCTTGAACGGGCGCAGGCGGCCGTCCTTCGCGCGGGTGCCCTCCGGCCACATCCACACGCCGATGCGGTGCGTGTGGATGATGGCGGCGGCCTCCTTCAGCGCGTCGATCG
This sequence comes from uncultured Pseudomonadota bacterium, assembly GCA_903959175.1. GTDB lineage: Bacteria > Myxococcota_A > UBA796 > UBA796 > SXON01 > CAJBVW01. Next base: position 39,421 of record CAJBVW010000112.1, on the reverse strand, counting down.
CGGACGCGGTGTTGGAGCGGTCGAGCAGGATGTGCCCGGAGACCGCGTACAGCTGGCCGAAGAAGGGGTACCAGACGACCTGCTTCTTCGCGACGCCCACCGTGCCGACGGGGGCGAGCCAGATCCCCATGAAGATGTCCAGCATCGACGTGTGGTTCGAGATGTAGATCGCGGGGTGGTCCGCCCGGACCTGCTCCGGGATCCCCTCCGGCACCGTCGCGCCGGCGAGCCAGAGGCAGCCGCGACCGACGACGTGCCCGTACACGTTGCAGGCCTTGATCCGGAGGCTGCGGCTCGGCAGGAGGAGCAGGCAGACCAGCACGAAGACGAACGTGCCGACCGCGATCAGGAGCAGGCACGAGAGGAGGCGAATCACACTCGACAGGCGGGACAGCGGCATCGTGGGGAGACCGTAGTCCTCCGCTGTCACGGGGAGGTCACCGCGGCTGCGACGACCTCCCCTGCCAGGGCTCGGAGCGGGTTTACTTGCCCTTCTTCGCCTCTTCCTTCTTCTTCTTCTCGTCGGCCTTGAGCACGTCCTTCAGACCGAACTTCGTGGCGTAGTCGAGCTTCGCCTGCTTCCAGTCGAAGACCTCGTACGTGATGCCCTGCTTGTCGAAGAGCGGCTTGATGGCGTCCACCGGGCCGACGACCGTGACGACCTCGTGGCCGACGCAGCGGTCGAGCAGCGGCTTGATCTGGTCGATCGTGACGTTGGCGAGCTGCTTCGGGTAGCTGCGGAAGTAGTCGGAGCCCCAGCCGAGCGCGAAGGTGCCCGCGATGCGGCCCATCATCTGCGCCGTGGACTGGTGCCCGGCCACATAGCCCTGGGCCCGGTTGTACTTGACGATCTGGAGGGTCTTCTCCCGAATGTCGCCGCGCTTGGCCTTCTCGCCGAGCTCGAGGAACACCTTCACCGCGAGGGGCGAGGCGTCGTTCTGCACGAGGCTGGCCATGTTCAGGAACGCGACGCCGCCGCGCTGCATGCTGGCGCCGGCGTAGGCGCCGTAGGACGCGCCGGTCTGCTCGCGGAGGGCGAGCCAGGTGTCCTCGGAGAGCGCGTCACCGAGGATCTGCGCCGCGGCGATGTTCTTGTCCGTGACCTCGCCGAGCTGGCAGGAGTACGACACGTTCGACTGGCTGGAGTTGTCCTTGTTGAAGAGCAACACCTGGCGGGCCGGGGGCTCGGTGGCGGCGGGGTAGCTCGTGAGGAGCGTCTTGCCGTCGGTGGGCGCCTTGCCCCAGCCGGTCCACCCGCCGAAGTAGGTGTTCGCGGCCTTGCTGGCCTCTTCCTGCGTGGCGTTCCCGATGATGAACAGCGTCGCGTTCTCGGGGCGGAGCACGTGGGAGAACACGTCGTTCGAGACCTTCGTGGTCCACGCGTTCATCGTGTCGTAGTCGCCGTGGGTGTACCAGCGGGAGTACGGGTGGTTCGGGAGCACGCGCTCGAGGGACGTGCGCGACGCCCACTCGGCGGGGTCCTTCATCCAGCCGAGGACGCCGCTCTTGCGGTCCTTGACCCAGTCCATCCGGCCGTCGGTGTAGGCCTTGAGGTTGTCGATGCGGTCGCGGATGACGTAGAGCGCGTCTTCGAGGTTGCCGGCCGAGGACGAGATGTCGAACTCGGTCGAGAGGCCGCCCATCGAGAAGTTGTCGAAGCCGACGATGCGGAGGGCGTCGACCACGCTCTCGTTCTTCCACATGCTGGACGCGAAGGACGCCGAGCCGTCGGGCAGGCTGTCCTGGCCGCCGCCGAACACGAGGCGCACCTGCACGAGCGGGGCGTTCGAGTGGGCCATCGAGACGAGCTTGACGCCGCTCGGGAGGGTGGTCTCCTTGAGCTTCGACACGTCCGGCGGGATGACGGCGGCCTCGATGGCGGCCGGGGTCAGCTGGGCGGCGGTGAGGCTCGTGTCGAGCACGTCCTCACGACGGGCGCCGCGGTACTGCGCGTCGGCCGTGTCCATCGCGAGATCGCCCTCTTCGTAGGGCAGCATGAGCACCGCCGCCGCGCGGCCGCGGTTGAGGTACTTCTCCGCGAGCTTGCGGGCCTGGTCGGCCGTGATCTTGTTGATCCACTCGAACTGACGCGAGTAGTAGAGCGGGTCACCGGTGTAGTGGACGAAGTTCGCCGTGTCCGCCGCGCGCCCGTTGCCGATGGAGGAGACGAGGTCGACGTTCTGGAACACCGAGGCGAGCTGCTGGGTCTTCGTGTAGGAGAACAGGTACTCCTGGAAGGAGCGGTAGTATTCGTCGGCGCTCCACACGCGGTAGAGGCCGTCGAGCGCCTTCTCGGCGAGGCGGGGGGCCTCCTTCTCGTCGCTGATCTCGATGAAGCACCAGGCCATCGAGGCTTCCTTCTGCGGCTGCAGGAAGCAGCCGAGGCTCTCGATGTCAGAGCGGTCCTGCTTGTAGTCCCAGCTCGGGAACATCTCCTGGCGGATGGCCAGGGTGAGCTGGAACGCCGCGAGGTTCATCATCGGCTCGTTGTCGCGGTAGCCGCCGGGCAGCGTCCAACCGAGGATGAGCGTGGGCTTCTCGACCGCACCGTGCTCGGTGGTGAGGCCCGTGATGTCGCCCTTCACGAGGAGGGGGGCCGGGGGCGCCGGGGGCTCGGCGGAGGCGCCGGCGACGCGCACCTTCGGCTCGACGAGCTTGATCTCGTCCGTCGGGTTCTTCGGGTCGACCAGCTGGTCGATCGCGAACTCGTCGAGGAACTTCGGGGCGTCTTCGAGCTTGAAGTCGCCGACGACGACGATCGTGGTGTTCGCCGGGCCGTAGTTGTCCTGGAAGAACTTCTTCACGTCCGGCATGGTGATCGCGTTGAGCGAGTCGTTGTTGCCGATGCCCGCGTAGGCAGCACGCCCGTAGACGTGGTTAGACGGGAACAACTTGACCATCATGTACCCGAAGGCGGCCTGCGGCGCGTTCTCGTACCGCATGCGGAGCTCGTTGCGGACGACCTCGCGCTCGGTGAGGAGCACCTCGTTCTCGATGCCCTCCCACGCCGACTTCATGCGGAGCGACTCGAGGCGGAGGAGCGGCACGAGCTTGTCGACCGGCGCGACCGTCATGTAGTTGGTCCAGTCGTCCGCGGTCGAGGCGTTGAGGTTCGCCCCCATCTCGCGGAGGAGGTCCCACACCTTCGGGAGCGGCTTGCCGTCAGCGTCCTTCTGCTTGGAGCGGAACCACATGTGCTCGGCCACGTGGGCGATGCCCTCGAGGCCCTCGGGATCCGAGGTGCTGCCGCGGTCGATGACGGAGGTGATCGAGACGATGGGCTGGCTGTCGTCTTCCTGGAAGATGATGCGGAGCCCGGACGGGAAGTTGAAGTCCCGCATCTTCACGTCGTACTGCTTGTACTTGACCTCCATCTTGGCGCGCGGGGGCGCGTCGGCGAACGCCATGAAGGGGAGGACGCCGAGCGTCAGCAGGAGGGGGATACGGCGCATGGAGACTCCGTGGGGACGCAGCGGATACCGGAACTACGGCTCGCGGCCGCGCAGGGGAGAGCGCGCCAGTGTAGCGCATGTTCCACGCACGGTCGATTGGCGCGGTTCCGCTCCGCGCCGTGGCCGGTGGCACGCACGCTTCGGCGCGTTTGCCGGACGGGGCGTCCCATGCCACATTAGCACCCATGCGCAAGGTTCTCATCCTCGGCGGCAGCTTCGTCGCCGCGCTCGGCACCGGCGCCCTCGCGTACTGGCAGCTCCGCCCCGAACCGCCCCCGCCCGTAACGGTGGAGCAGAAGTACGAGGACATCAAGCGCGCCGAGTACGAGAAGTGGATGCAGGACCTCGGCTACACCGAATGACGTGCGCTCCCTCCCCTTCACCCTCCTAGTCGTCGCCTGCATGGCCGTTCTGCTCGGACTCCGGTTCGGGCTGGAGTCGTTTGCCGTGCACGTGGCGGCCGTCGTCGCGCCCGCGGCCTCGTCGGACGGCTTCATGGCCCTCCCGCCGAAGCCCGACGGCGCCGAGCGCCCCGTGTCGGAGGACGGCGGAGGCGCGGGCGTCGCGCTCCTGACGCTCGAGGCGTGCGGCGCGATGGCGAAGGACGTGAAGGACGTGTGCCTCCAGGCCCTCGCCCGGCAGTCCGCCGCGCGGGACCCCCAGGGCGCGCTCCAGGTGTGCGAGCGCATCGCGGGCACCGAGCTGATGCTCGAGTGCGAGGCCGACGTCGCCGAGGCCGTCGCGCCGATCGACCGCGCCGCCGCCGAGCGCATCTGTGACGGCATCCCCGCCGTGAAGTGGCGCGGCCAGTGCCACTTCGGCATGGGGCTGGCCCTCGCCGAGCTCGACCCCGTCTACGCGCTCGGACGCTGCGAGCACGCCGAGGCCTTCCGGGACTTCTGCCGCCACGACGTCGTGGGCGAGGTCGCGCTCGAGGGCCTCGAGCCCGCGGTCACCTTCTGCAGCCGCGAGGAGGGCGACGAGCTCACCCGCAAGACCTGCTGGCACGGCATCGGCAAGTACCTCGCGCGGCGGGACTTCAAGGAGGCCGCCGCCGCCTGCGGCCGCGCGACCGACGCCTGGCGCGGCAACTGCTTCCACGGCGTCGGCTGGGGCGCCGCCGAGCGCGACCCCGACGCGACGCTCGCCACCTGCGCCACCGTGACCCCGTACGAAGACAACTGCCGCCAGGGCGTGGCCCACCAGCTCAAGCGCTTCGACCCCGCGCGCGGCGTCGCCCTGTGCGAGAGCATCGCAACCTCCACGATCCGCGAGCGTTGCCTCGTGTTCCTCAAGAGATGAACCCATGCTGACCTACCTGATGACCGCCTTCTCGGGCTCGGCGGCGATCTTCATGTACGCGCTGCTCGCGGTCATGGCGTTCGCGCTCGCCGTCGTCATCGAGCGCACGCTCAGCCTGTTCCGCTACCAGTGCGACCCGGAGGCGATGATCCTGAAGGTCGAGGCCGCGGTGAAGACCGGTGGCACCGCCGATGTGACGCTCGGCACCACCCCGATGGAGGAGGTCGTCCGCGCCGGCCTCGCCTACCGGGACCCCGACCTCGCCTGGGAGGCCATGAGCGCCGCGTCCGTCGCGGCCGAGCTCAAGGTGCGCCGCCGCATCCCCTACCTCTCCGCCGTCGCCTCCATCGCCACGATGATCGGCCTCTTCGGCACGGTCTACGGCCTCATCCTCGCGTTCGGCGCCCTCGGGGACGTCGCCGCCGCCGAGCGCGCCGCCCAGCTCTCCGAGGGCAGCTCGACCGCCATGGCCACCACCGCCTTCGGCCTCCTCGTCGCCATCCCGGCCCTCGCCGCCCACGCCGTGGCCGACGCCAACGCCCGCGAGCTCCTCGGCAACATCGAGCGCGTCGCGACCCGCCTCATCCTCTCCCTGAAGGCGGCGCGCCAATCGTGAGCCGACGCGGCCTCTTCGGGCGCTCTGCCGGCGAGCCCGCCGCCGAGGCCGACGTCCGTCCCACCCTGCTCGGGGTGGTGACGCTCATGTTCCTCCTGCTCTTCTTCCTGCTCACGACCTCCTCCGGCCAGCGCCTCGGCGTGCTCGACCTTCGCCTCGGCTCCCCGTCGGACCTCGCGCCGCTGCCCCACGCCGGCCTCGTCAAGGACGTGGCGGTGACCCTCTCCGGGTCGACGCTCACCGTCGTCTACACGCTCCAGTCCACCGACATCTCGGCGGCCTCCACCACCGTGGAGCAGCGCCAGAAGGACCTCCCCGGCGTCGCCGGGCGCCCCGATCTCGCCGGCCTCCTCGCCGCGCTTGAGGAGCTCCACGCCATCGACCCCTCGCAGGAGCGCGCCAGCCTCGCCCCCGACGACGCCGTCACCCCCGAGACCATCATCGCCGTGATGGACGTGCTGCACGGCCCCGAGGCCGCGCCGCTCTTCAGCAAGATCGCGCTCACCGGGAGCGCGGGATGAGGCGCCGCATGTTCCGTGGCGACGCGGGCGGGATCACCCCGGGGCTCGACGTCGGCGCCCTCGCCCCGCTCGTCGACATGATGACGTTGATGCTGGTCTTCCTGCTGCGCTCCTACTCCACGGAGTCGGCGCCGATGCCGCCGGAGGGGCGGTTCGAGCTCGCGGGCACGACCTCCGAGGCCGCCCGCTCGACCGGCTCCGTCGTCGTCCTGGTCTCCAAGGACGCCGTCTACATCGACGGGCGGCGCGTCATCGCCGTGAACTACCTGCCGGAGGAGCTGCTGGTCCGCGAGATCTACGACCCGCTCCTGCTCATGCGCGGCAAGAAGCGCATCGAGGTCCACGCGGATCGCGCCATCCCCTGGGGCGTGCTCAAACGCGTGCTCCACACGGCGCGCACCGCCGGCTTCGAAGACCTCTCACTCGTGGCCGCCAGCACGTCGAGCCTGTGACGGACCTGTAGCAACCCTGCCGCACCTCTCGGGGCACGGCTGCCCCAACCACGCGCCGGCCCGAAGGGCGAACGTCCCGCGCGGCCGATACGCGCGGGGGTGTAGGGTGGCATGGACCTTGCTATTATACCAGCCGGAGGCCCCCATGCTGCTCGCCCTGTTGACCGCCTGCTCGGACTACGAGCTCGACAAGCGGTCACCCGAGCCCGAGGTGCCGTTGCCCGAGATCCTGGTCGAGCCCTCCCAGCTCGACTGGGACACGCTGGGGCTCAACTGCGTCGACGAGCAGGTGGTCACGGTCACGAACATCGGCGCGGGCCCGCTCACGGTCTCCGGGACCTACGCCGAGGGCAACCCCGCCTGGACCGCCGAGATGGCCACCGGCACGCTCGCCCCCGCCGAGAGCCTCACGTTCACCGTGCGCTTCTCGCCGGCCGCCCCCGGCGACCAGGAGGGCACCATCGTCGTCCACTCGGACGACCCCGAGGAGCCGCAGGTCGAGGTCCCCTCGGAGGGCACCGCGGTCGCCGAGGGGCTCGTGTCGGACCGGTTCATCCAGGAGGCCTCGCCGGTCGACGTGGTGTGGGTCATCGACAACTCCGGCTCCATGGCCCAGGAGCAGGCGCGGGTGTCCGCCGCGATCAACTCCTTCTTCGCGTGGTTCACCACGCTGAACCTCGACTACCAGATGGGCGTCATCACCACCGACGTCGTGAACCCCGTGTACTCGGGCCGCCTCGTCGGCGCGCCCACCTTCATCACGCCCGCCACGCCGAGCCCCGAGGCCGAGCTGGCCGAGGCGATCCAGGTCGGCACGGAGGACATGGGGGACGAGTCCGGGCTCGCCGCCACGGAGCTCGCCTTCTCCGAGCCGGTTCTCTCGGCGGAGAACGCCGGCTTCATGCGGCCCGACGCCAACCTCGTGATCGTCTACCTCTCCGATGAGCCCGAGTTCTCCGCGCCCGACTCGGCGCACTACATCTCCTTCCTCCAGGGCCTCAAGGCCGACCCCTCCGACATCCTCGTCTCCGCCATCGTGGGCGACTACGGCACCGGCTGCAGCAACACCTGCGACGGCGCCGCGCAGGACGCCCAGCCCGGCGACAAGTACCTCGACGTGGTCACCGCCTTCTCCGGGGTCTTCGGCAGCATCTGCACTTGCGACCTCGCCCCGATCCTGTCGGAGATCGGCCTGGAGGCCACCCGCTACGTGCGCACCTTCGCCCTCTCCAGCGTCCCGACGGACCCCACCGCGATCGCCGTCTTCGTCGAGGGGGCCGAGAACACGGACTGGACGTGGGAGGCCGCGACCAACGAGATCGTGTTCACGTTGCCGCCACTGAACGGGGACGAGATCATCGTGCGCTACCCCACCACGATGACCTGCGAGTAGCGGCCCGGCCCCCGCCGCCACCCGCCCGGACACCCACCCCACCGCGCGAGAAACAGCCCGGTAGCACGGTGCTTATCTCAATGGCGACCAAGCAAGTTACCTCCCCCGAGTTGACCCGGGGGGCGGCCAACGGGGGGGCCACGCCATGTTCCTGTTCTGGGTGTTGGGCTGTACGGACCAGGGTTTAGCGCTACTACGGCCCGATCCGTCGGACGCGGAGCCCGACATCCAGGTCGACCCGCCCTCGGTGCGCTTCGTTCCGCTGGCCGTGGGCTGTGAGGACCGCGCGCGGGTGACCCTCACCAACGTAGGCTCGGGGCCGCTCGACGTGTCGGGCACCTGGCTGGACGGCGAGGACGAGAGCCTCGCCGACTACGAGCTCGAGCCCCTCACCGGCACCCTCGTCCCCGGCGAGAGCCAGACGATCCAGCTCCGCTTCCGGCCCTCCTTCGTCTGGGACGCCCTCGCCGAGGTGGTCGTGGACTCGGACGACCCCGACGAGCCCCGCCTCCGCGTCCCCGTCGTGGGCGCCAGCTTCGACCCCACCTGGACGCTCGACGTGTTCGAGCAGGAGCCGGATCGCATCGACGTGCTGTGGGTCATCGACAACTCGGGCTCGATGTACCAGGAACGCGACCGCGTGATGACCGAGATCGAGAAGTTCTTCCAGTGGTTCGTGGCGCTTGACCTCGACTACCACATGGGCGTGGTCACCACCGACATCGTCAACCCCATCTACTCCGGCCAGCTCGTCGGCACCCCCACCTACGTCACCCCGGACACGATCGACCCGCAGGGCACCCTCGCGCGGGCCATCGACGTGGGCCACATCGAGATGGGCGACGAGGCCGGGCTCGAGGCGATGCGGTGGGCGCTCACCGAGCCGCTCGCCTCCGGCCACAACGCCGGCTTCTACCGGGACGACGCGCGACTCGCCGTCATCTTCCTCTCGGACGAGCCGGACCACTCGCCGCTGGACGTGCCCGGCTACGCGAGCTTCCTCACGTCTCTAAAGCTCGATCCCGCCGACATCTTCATCGCCGCCATCGTCGGGGACCGCGGCGAGGGCTGCTCGAACGACTGCGGCGCGGAGCAGGCCAAGGCGGGAGACGGCTCGCGCTACCTGGACCTCGCCGAGACCTTCGGCGGCTTCGAGGAGAGCATCTGCACCTGCACCCTCGCCCCGGCGATGGAACGGATCGGCTTCGAGAGCACGCTCTACGTGCGCGCCTTCGACCTCTCCGAGACGCCCGGCGTGCCGTCGATGCTCGAGGTGTGGGTGGACGGCGTCCCCGCGGGCGGGTGGACCTACGATCCGCTCGCCAACAACGTGGTCTTCGACGCCGCGCCGCCGGTGGGCGCGGAGATCGTCATCCGGTACCCGGTCGACAACCCCTGCGAGTGACTACCCGAGCGCGGTGCCGAGGCGCTCCAGCGCGTCCTTCAGCTGGGCCGGCGAGACCGCACCGACGCTCATGCGGAACCAGCCGCTCTCGCCCGCGAGGTCGAAGGCCTGGAAGGGCACGACGGCGACGCCCGCGCGGTGGAGCAGGAAGCGGCGGATGTCCTCGTTCGTGGTCATCGGGGCGCCGTCGAGGCCGGGGCGGCCAAAAAGGCCGTCGAAGCACACCGAGAGGTAGATGGCGCCGCGCGGCACGAGGTGCTGGACGCCGAGGCGAGTCAGGCCCGCGTCGAGCAGATCGAGGCGCTCCGCGAGGGCGGCGCGGAAGGTCTCGCCGAAGCGGGCGATGGCGGCGGGGTCGTCCAGGAGCGCGGCCGTGCCGACCTGCTCGGGCTTGGGCGCCCACGCGCCGATGTGGCCGATGAGGGCCTTCATGCGCTCCGCGAGGACCGGCGGGAGCACCGCCCAACCGACGCGGAGGCCGGTGGCGGCGAAGGCCTTGGAGATGGCATCCACCGTGATGACGTAGGGGGTGACCTCGGGGACGAGGGCCGCCGGGTGCGCGTGCACCGCGCCGCCGAAGGTGAGCTGCCAGTAGACCTGGTCCCACATCCAGAGCAGCGGCTTCTCGCCGGTGCCGGCGCGGCGCGTGTTCTCCGCGACGATGGCGTGGGCGAGGCCGGCGAGGCGCTCGGGCGGGATGACCGTGCCGGTGGGGTTCAGCGGCGAGTTGAGCGTGAAGAGGCGCGCGGTGCGGATGTGCGGCGCGAGGAGCTCGACGGTGGGGAAGAAGTCGTCCTCCGCCTTCGTCTCCAGCGGCACCATCTTCGCGCCGGTGAGCTGCCCGTAGTAGCCGTTGTTCCAGGAAGGAACGGCGAAGACGAGGGTGTCACCCGGCTCGAGGAAGAGGCGGTAGGTCGCGTACATCACCGGGCGGGCGCCGCTGGCGACGACGACCCAGTCCGGCGAGATCTCGATGCCGAGCTCGCGCTTGTACCAGCCGGCGACGGCCTTCCGGAGCTCGGGGATGCCCTCGGACGGCGGATAGTTGGTCTGGTAGGCGTCCATCGCCGCGACCGTGGCGTCCCGGAGCTCGATGGGCACGGGGAACTGCTTCGCGTCGAAGTCGCCGACGGTCAGGTTGCACACCTGCGCGCCCGACGCGGCGAGCGCGCGCACCTCGGCCGCGATGCCGAGGATCAACGAGCCCTGCATCTCGCGGGCCGTCGTGGTGAGGGCGCTCGCGCCGAAGGCGGCGGCGTCTGCGGAGAGGTGCTGGCTGAGGTTGGTCATGCCGCGCCGCATAACCCCCGGCTCGGCTCGGAGGCGGCGGCGCCACCGCTCAGAGCGTGACCTTCCACACGCGCTCGCGCCCGCCGATCCAGAGCGCGCCGGGCACCGCCACGAGGCTCCAGGGGCGCTCCAGGGCGACGTCCACGCGCACGAGCTCCCCGCCGGAGAGGACGTGGAGGCGGCCCTCCGCGAGCGCCCAGAGGCGGCCCTCTGGATCGACCGAGAGCGCGGTGGGCTCCGGCCCGCGGGCGCTCCAGGACGCGCCGTCAAAGCGGTGGAGGGCGCCGAGCGCGGCCACCCAGAGCGCGCCCTCCGCGTGCGCGAGGTGGCGCACGGGGCGGGGCTTATGGTCGGCAAAGGTGCGGATCGGGCCGCCGCCGTCCACGACATGGACCTCGCCGGCGCGGGTGCCCGCGTAGACGACGCCGGACGCGTCGGCCGCGAGCGAGAGGGCGTCCGCGGGCCCGACGCCGCCCTCGAAGCGGGTGCGGTAGCCGGCGTAGAGGCGGTCGCCGTCGGAGAGCAGCGCGTTCAGGTCGTCGTAGCCGTCTTCCTGGTCGGGGCCGTGGCGGCGGGAGTTCACCTTCCCGGCGAAGTCCCACACGTAGAGCGTCTGGCTGGTCGCGACGTGGAGGTGACCGCGGTGCACCGCCATCGCCTCGACGCGACGGGCCTCGCGGCGGGAGCCGAGCGGCCAGGGGAAGGGCGTGAAGACGCCGTTCTTGTGGGTGGTCAGGCCGTAGTCGGAGCCGAGGGCGACGGCGCCGCCCGGGAGGCCGGCGACGCAGCGGATCGTCGCGACCTCGGTGTCGCCGATCTCCTTGCAGGTCCAGGACGAGACGGCGCCGACGCGGGCGGGCCGCGTGGGGCGGGACTGCCACCGGAGCCAGCTCCGGCGCGGATCGTCGAGGGGCACGCCGCGGGCGAGGGGGCCGGGCGGCCGGCCGGCGAAGAGACCGGCGAGCGCGGGGTCCGGGGCGGAGCCCGACGCGAGGTCCGCGCGGAGGAGCGCGGCGTCCGCGGCGTCGGCGGTGAGGGCGTCCCCCGTGTTGCCGTCCACCGGGGCGGTCCCTTCGTGCGCGAGCGCGGCCCGGACGTGGAAGGGGTCGGGCTGGCCGAGGCGCGCGGCGATGCGGGCGCGCGCGAGCCCGAGCGCGGAGCCGTCGAGGGCGTCCAGCACCGTGTCGGCGGGGCCCGAGGGCACCGCGAAGCGGGTCGGGAGCCGCGCCGCGCCGACCCCCACCGTCCCGTTCACGAACCGCCGCCGGAGTCCCCGCCGGTGTCGGCGGTGTCGCCGGTGTCCTCGGGGGGCACGTAGCCCTCGGGGAAGGCGTGGAGCGGGAGGGTGACGGTCGCGTTGTCGGGGTCGCTCGTGCGGAGGCGCAGGGAGCCGTCGGCGGCGTCGGCGACGTCGAGGTCGGCGACGACCGTGAACGTGTCGCCCTGCCCGGGGGCGAACTCGATGTCCTCGACCTCCTCGAAGAAGAACACGTCCGACTCGTCCGCCACGATGCGGATCTCGTAGATCTGGAGGTTGGCGTCCCCCGTGCTCGTGACGGTGAACTGCGCGCTCTTCGAGTAGCCGAGCACGATGTCGGAGATGACGATCTCGGTGACGTCCAGCTCCATCTTTCCGGTGCCGGTGGCGAGCTCCTGGTCGTCGGGCCCGTTCGACAGGCCGGTGTCCTGCGGCGAGCAGCCCACCAAGAGAGAGAGCGCGAGAATGTGCATGTCGGTCTCCAGCGGCGCAGTGTAGATGATCCGGGGAGCGCGCGCATGTCCACGATCGGCCCATCGGGGCGGGTGCGGGTCCGGATCGAGGTGCCGCGGGGGTCCTTCGTGAAGCGGGACGCGACGCGGATCGAGTACATCTCGCCGGTCCCCTGCCCGTTCAACTACGGCTGCGTGCCCGATCGGCCCGCCCCCGACGGGGACCCTCTGGACGCCCTCGTCCTCGGCCCGCGCCTCGCGATCGGCGCGGAGGTGGACGTGGCGGTGCACGCCGTGGTGCGCTTCCTGGACGACGGCGCCGTGGACGACAAGCTCGTGTGCGGAGCGCCGCCGACCGACCGGGAGCTGGCGAACATCGAGCGCTTCTTCCGGGTGTACGCGGTCGCCCGCGCCTGGATGAACCGCGCCCGCGGCCGCACCGGCGACACCCGGTTTCTCGGCGTGGACCGCCTCCCTTCGCCCGCGCCTGGGTAGGATCCCCTCCTCCTCGGCCGACCCATGCGCTGCCTCGCCCTCCTCCTCCTCGCCGTCGCCTGCGCGCCCGCGACGGAGGCCGACGCCCCCGACACGGACGCCGATGCCGACTCCGACGCCGACGCCGACGCCGACGCCGACACCGACACCGACGTCGAGGTCTTCGACACCGGCCTCGCCCTCGTCTACACGGAGGGCAGCGCCGGCCTCACCCTCACGACCTGGGAGGGCTCCGAGGACTACGTCGCCACCTCGCTGGACGGTGCGGTCGAGCTCTGCCGCGTGACCAACACGACCCTCGGCGTCCCGGCCGACCTGCCCTGCCCCACCTGCACCTACGCCTTCGAGGTCACGCTCTCCGCGGGCACGACCACGGGTGACGCCTGCGGGACGCTCGGCTTCCTCGCCGACATGTTCGACGAGGACCGCTGGTTCTACGCCTACGCGCCCAGCTACTTCTACGCCGCCGCGGACTACACCTACGGCCCCGTGCTGCTCCTCGGCGTGGACGAGGGCGGCACGATCGGGTGGGCGCCGTGGGCGCTCGCGGAGGTCCACGGTGACCCGGGCGGGGACGAGGGCGGGGACATCGACTACGAGATGATCTTCGCCGACCTCGCCTACACCTACGCGCGGTGAGCGCGGCGCCCATCACGCCGTCCGGATAGGAAACGCCGTTGCTCGCCCGCCTCCACACGCTCCTCCGGGCCCCGGCCTCCTGGATCGCCGTCGCGATCGCGGGAGTGGTGGCCTTCATGCACCTCCCCGGCCTGCGCGCGGGGCAGGTGCTCGGGGCGCCGGGGACCGACATCATCCGCGCGATCTGGGGCCTCGACCACCAGGCGAGCGCCCTGCCCGGCCTGCCGTTCTGGACCGATCGCGTCGGCTTCCCCGAGGGCGTCAAGATCCTCGTCCTGCCGACGCTCTCGACCCTCCTCGGCGCGCCGCTCCGCCTGCTCCTCGGGCCCGTCGCCGCGTACGACGTGTGGGTCCTCCTGCTGCTGTGGGGCTCGGGCCTCGCGACGGCCCTGCTCGTGCGCCGGGTCAGCGGCTCCGCGGCCGCCGGGGTGCTCGCGGGCTGCGCGCTCGTGGTGCAGCCGATGCTGCTCCTCGCGATCACGGACGGCACCCCCGAGTACGTCGCGCTCTGGCCGCTGCCCGTGGCCCTGCTCGCGACCTGGGCCGCCGCGCGTGCCCCGGGCACCTCCGTTCGCCTCGCGCTGCTCGCCGGCCTCTCCTGGGGCGCGGTCGCGCTGGACAGCCCCTACCACCTCGTCTTCGGCGCCCCGTTCCTGCCGATCGTGGCGTGGGGCATGTCGTGGCGCCGCCTCGCGGCGTTCGTGCTCGCCGGCCTCGCTGCGGGCGGCGTCCTCGTCGCCTTCTACTGGGGCCTGCCCATCGGGGACGTCGAGGACCAACGCCGCGGCGCCAACGCCGTGCAGCTCTCGGTGTGGCACCAGTGGGAGACCGGCGGGAACGGCAAGGCGTGGGACTACACCCTCGCCCCGGGCTTCGTCCCGGTCGCGACGATCGCCGGTGCGCTCGCCGTCGCGCTGCTTCGCCCCGTGCGCGCGCTCCCTTGGATCCTCGTGGCCCTCGTGTGCTTCGCGCTCGCGATGGGTCCGGCCCTCGACAACGCGCAATTCCTCGCCCGCGCCTACGGGGCCTCCGCGGGCTCCGTGGGCCGCGCCGTCGCCGCGCTCAACGACGCCCTGCCCGTCCCCGTCGTGCGCTTCCCCCGCCGCTGGCTGGTCCCCGGCGCGCTCGCCCTCGCGACGGCCGCCGGCATCGGCGTCTCCCGCCTCCCCGCCGGCTGGCCGCGCCTCGTCCTCGCGCTCCCCCTCGCCGTCGCGACCGTCCACCACACGCTCGCGCTCACCGGCTACCGCACGTCGCTCCCGACGTTCATCGCGCCGTCCGCCGCCTTCGCCGACTACATCCGCACCTACCCCGGCAAGGGCGCGCTGCTCGCGCTGCCCACCATCCGCGGCGCGAACACCATCGCCGAGAAGCGCGAGGACATCCCCCTCTGGGCCGGGCTCGACCCCGCGATCCGCTCCGCGGACCAGCTCTGGATCCAGCTCGCGACGGGCCGGGCCACCGTCTACATCCCCGAGGGGATGCGCACGATGGAGCGCCGCACGGCGCGCCACCCGGAGAACCTCAAGCTCCTCCGGGACCTCGACGACCTCACGATCCCGATGACCCAGGGGCGGGCGATCCCCCCGTCCGCCACGCAGGAGCCGCCGCGTCGGGCGGCCGCGGCCGGTCGCCTCATCGCGCAGGGGCTCCGCTTCGTCGCGCTCGACGAGGAGGCCTACGGGGTCGAGGGCCTCGCGCTGGCCCGACTGCCCTTCGCCACACACATCGTGGCGGAGCAGCACTTCGACGACGGCACGGGCGTGACCGTGTGGGTCGTCAGGTAGGGAGCGCCCTCCCCGGCCTGGACCGGGGAGGGGCTCACCGCGGAGACGGAGCGACTAGCCGACCTTCGGCGCGTCGAAGTTGCGGCGGTTCATCCACTCCTGGAAGCCGTCGCCCATGCCGGTGCCGGCCCAGTTCTTCGAGATGCGCGCCACGAAGAGGCGGTCCTTCCCGTTGTCGAGGTGCGGCTTCAGGAGGTCGCGGACCTGGGAGGCGTTGAAGCGGCTCTCCACGACCCACTGGCCGCGCACGCGGTTGGACCAGTTGCCCAGCGCCTTGATCGCGCGCTCGAGGTCACCGTACTGGTCGGCCGGACGGCCGTTGAGCTCGAGGAGGATGAGGAACATCATGAGGGAAATATCTCCGGGCGCCCTCTTATGAGGTAGCGCGCCGCCGCACAACCAGGGGCGGGCTCCTCTCGGAGAGCGGCACCCGGCGAGCCCCTGGGATACGCGACGCGCCGTGACCCGCAAGATCGCCGTCGCCGGCGCCATCTGGACCGTCGCGCTGCTCGCCTCCCGGCTCATGGGCCTCGTGAGGGACGCCGCGCTCGGCAGCATCCTCGGGGTGGGCCCCGACGCCGACGCCTACGCCGCCGCCTTCCGCGTGCCCGACCTCGTGTCCTTCATCGTCTCCGGCGGAGCGCTCTCCATCGTGTTCATCCCGATGTTCAGCGGTTTTCTGGCCCGCGGCGAGGAGGAGCGTGCCTGGCGGGCGTTCAGCCTCGTGGCGAACTTCATCCTGGTTCTGACGGCCGTCGTCGTGCCGGTGATGTGGTGGTTCGCGCCCGAGCTCGTCGCGTGGTTCGTCCCCGGCTTCGACGCCGAGCGCACGGCGCTGGTGGTCCACCTCTCGCGCATCCTCCTGCCGGCGCAGGTCTTCCACCTGCTCTCAGGGCTGCTGTCCGCCGCGCTCCTCGCCAAGGACAAGCACGCGATCCCCGCGATCGCCCCGCTCGTCTACAACGCCGCGATCATCGTCGGCGGCCTCCTCCTCGGCAGCGCCGAGGGCTTCGCGTGGGGCGTGCTCGTCGGCGCCTTCCTCGGGCCCTTCCTCCTCCCGCTGATCGCGGCGACACGCGGCGGCCTTCGCTGGCGGCTGATCCTCTCGCTCCGGGATCCGGATTTTCGCAGGTACCTCCTACCCGCGCTTCCGATTATGCTCGCCTTCGGCATCGTCGGCGTGGACGACTGGGTGTGGACCCGCTTCGCCTCCGTGCTCCCCGAGGGCTCGGTCGCGACGCTCCAGTACGCCAAGCGGCTCGCGATGGTGCCCATCGGCGTGTTCGGCATGGCCGCGGGCATGGCCGCCTACCCGACGCTCTCGCGCCTCTGCGCCGAGGGGAACACGGCGGAGGCGTGGCGCACCATCCTCCGCGCCTCGAAGCTCACCTTGCTCCTGGCCTTCGGCGCGCAGGTCGTCCTCACGGTCACCGGCGCGGACATCGGCGCCGCCGTCTTCGGCACCGCGCGCATCGCCCCGGAGCAGCAGCTCGTCCTCGGCGCGTGCCTGGGCTGCTTCTCGCTCGGCCTCGGCGCCTGGAGCGTGCAGATGGTGCTCTCCCGCGGCTTCTACGCCCGCGCCCGCACCTGGCTCCCGACCGGCCTCGGCTTCCTCGTGTTGGTGGCCTCGCTCCCCCTGTATTGGGCGGGCGCGCACTTCTACGGTCCCCCCGGGCTCGCGGTGGCGTCGAGTACCGGGATGACCGTCTACGTCGTCCTGCTCGCGGCGATCCTCCGCAAGGAGATCGGCACCCCGCAGAGCCCCGGCTTCGGCGACTTCCTCCTCCGCGTCCTCCCCGCCGCGGGCGTCGGCATCGTCGTGGGCCTCGCCCTCCGGCCCTCGCTCGGCCCCCCGGAGTGGACGCGGGTGGACGCCCTGGTGCGCACGGCCGTCCTCGGCGGGGTGGGCGGCGCCGCGTTCGTGGGCGCGGCCTGGGCGCTCGGCGTGGCGGAGGTCCGCGAGTTAGGCACGATCGTCCTGCGGAGAGTCCGGCGATGAACATCCTGATCACCGGTGGTTCGCGGGGCATCGGCGCCGCCATCGCCCGCGCCGTGGCCGGCCCCGGCACGCGCGTCGTCCTCAACTTCCTCCAGAACGAGGCCGCCGCGGCGGGCGTCGCGGCCGAGGTCGTCGCGCTCGGGGGCGAGGCCCTCATCGTCCAGGGGGACGTGCGGAGCGAGCCCGACCTCAAGCGCCTGGCGGACGCCGCCGGCCCGCTCGACGCGCTCATCCACAACGCCGCCGTCGGCGTGATGAAGCCCTACGACAAGATCCGCACCTCCCAGTGGGACCTGACCCTCGAGAGCTCGCTCCGCCCCTTCTGGCTGCTCACGAAGCTCGCTACCTTGAGGCCGGGGGCGTCCGTCATCGGCATCACCAGCCTCGGCAGCCGACAGTACACCCCGGGCTACGCCGCGATCGGCGCGGCCAAGGCCGGGATGGAGGCCCTCACGCGCCAGCTCGCGGTCGAGCTCGCGCCGGCCGTGCGCGTCAACACCGTCTGCGGCGGCCTCGTGCGCACCGACGCCCTCCGCTACTTCCCCGAGGGCGAGCAGATGGTCGCCGCGGCCGAGAAGCTCACCCCGATGCGCCGCGTCGGCGAGCCCGACGACATCGCCCGCGTCGTCTCCCTCCTCCTCGACCCCCGCGCCTCCTGGATCACCGGCCAGGTGATCGTGGCGGACGGCGGTCTCTCGCTCGTCTAGCCCCTTCGGAGCACGCATGGCCCAGGACGCATTTCGGTGGGAGATCGACCCCGACGCGATCGACGAGTCGATCAAGCAGCTCCGCGAGCGGCTCAAGAAGCTGTTCGACCAGGGGCGCTACACCAAGGTCCGCTTCACCTACAAGGGCAAGCCCCTCCTCCCGGACCTGCCCCTGGCCGCGATCGTGGCCGCCGAGGGCCTCTCGCTGGCCCTGGCCGGCCCGCTGCGCTTCCTCCTGGTGAACCTCGGCGTGCGCAGCTTCATCGAGGTCGAGTTCATCCACGAGGCCACCGAGCGCGTGCGTGAGGGGCAGGACTACTTCGCCGCCGGCGAGGTCGACTCCGCCGAGGCGAAGTACCGCGAGGCCCTCGCGATGAAGCCCGACGACACCGCCGCGCTCTACCACCTCGGCGTGCTGCTGCGCGTGACCGGCCGTCGCGACGAGGCCATCGACCTGCTCGGGCGCGCCGCGAAGGACGCCGAACATCCCGACGCCCCCAAGGCGGCCGAGGCCCTCGAACGCATGAAGCGGGGCGTCAAGACCCTGTAGACCGAACGAGACGCGGTTCTCCGGCGGATCGCCGGGCCGGTGCGTACGTTGAGGGCCCGCCCGGTCCTCCCGATGTTCGCCTTCGCCTCCGCGTGTCTCGTCGCCACCGTCCTGCTGACGGCCGCCACGGCGTCCACGAGCGGGCCTCGCTTCGCCGTACCGATCGGCGTGGTGCTCGCCATCGAGGGGCTGCTCGCGATCGGCGTCTACCGCATCGCCGGGCCTTTCACCCCGGCGGTCTGGTACCTCCAGGCCGCCGTCTACGCGATGGGCATCGCCCTCGGCCGCGCCCGCCCGCTCCCCCCAGGCTGGCGCGCGGCGGTGAGCTGGCCGGCGTCCTGGTTCCTCGTGGGCAGCTTCCTCGCGCTCCCGTGGACCGTCACCGGTCTCACCCTCGGCGCGGCCGTGCCCTTCGTCCTCGCGGCCCTCGGCGTGCTCTGGAGCGTCACCGCCCGCCGGGAGACCGTCACCCTCGATCTCTCCGCCCCCACGCCGCCCGAGCTCGCGCGCCTCCCCGCGATGGTCCGACGCCGCCGCGGCCTCTCCGCGCCCGGCCACGAGGGCCTCCGCGTCGTGCAGATCTCCGACCCCCACCTCGGCCCCTTCATGACCGAGGCCCGCCTGCGCCGCATCTGCGCCCGCGCCGTGGCCGCCGCGCCCGACCTCATCCTCCTCACCGGCGACTACTTCACCCGCGAGACCCACGGCGACGCCGCCATGCTCGGCCGCGCCCTCGCCCCGCTACGCGCCCACCCGCACGTCTACGCCTGCCGCGGCAACCACGACCTCGAGACGCCCGAGGCCGTCGCGGAGGGCCTCGCCGCCGCGAACGTCCGCCTCCTCATCGATGAGGCGGTCACCGTGAAAACGCGTGTTGGCCGGGTGCAGATCGTCGGGATGGACTTCCACTGGCGGGACCGCGCGCGCACGATGCGCGGCGTCCTGGTCGACCTCGTGCGCCCGCCCCGCGGCGAGGGGCTCCGCATCGTGCTCCTCCACGACCCGGGCGCCTTCAAGCACCTCCCGGACGACGCGGCGGACCTCGTCCTCGCCGGGCACACGCACGGCGGCCACGTCGGGCTCGTGTCGCTCGGCCTGGACTGGACCGCAGTGCGGGCGCTCGCGGGCATCCCCGACCACGGCGCGTGGGGCCAGCGCGACAACCGCCTCTACGTGCACCGCACCAACGGCCACTACGGGTTCCCGCTGCGCATCGGGGTGCCGGCGGAGGAGAGCGTGCTGGAGCTGGTGTGGAGCGCGCCGCCGGTCTCCGCCTGAGGGCCTACGCCGGGCGGCCGGCCCGGATCGCCGCGAAGATCGCCTCGATGTCCGCCGTGCGGTCGCGCTCGGGCGTGAACGTGCGGACGAACGCGTGGAGCTCCGTCGGGGGGGCGGTGGGGCCGCCGCCGTAGGTGCACTCGGCGCCGAGGAGCGTCTCGTCGATGTCCCAGGTGGGGAGCGTGATCGGGGGGGTCGCGTCGGCGCGGGCCATGCGGTTGGTGTCGAGCGCGACACCGATGGAGTTGGAGGCGCGGAGGCGGGCGTTCCACGGCTCGATCCCGAAGCGCTCGCACACGAACTTGATCCAGCTCGTGTGGTCGAAGGTCGTGTGTTCCACGCCCGGACGCACGTAGGGCCCGACGAGGAGGGTGGGGACGCGGAAGCCCATCTGGTCGAAGCCGCTCGCCGCGAAGTCGTCGTCCGTGGTGGGCGGGGCGACGTGGTCGTAGAAGCCGCCGTGCTCGTCGTAGGTGATGACGAGCAGGCAGTTCCCCCACTGGGGCGAGCGGGCCAACGCGTTGTAGACGAGGGCGATGAACTCCTGCCCGAGGCCCGCGTGGTGGGGCGGGTGGTCGTCGTTGTAGTTGAAGGCGGGGTCGATCCACACGACCGGCGGGAGCGCGCCGCGCTCGGCGTCGGCGAGGAAGTCCTCGATGACGCCGCTGGTCTCGGGGCGGAAGTGGTTCGCGAACAGCCCGATGAAGGGGACGTCCGAGTAGTAGTACTTCCAGGGGACGCCGGCCTCGTCGAGCTTGGTCCACACGGTCGGGAAGGTGAAGGCGCCGCCGCTCGGGAAGTCGTTGTCCTTCTGGCCGTCGCTCGTGGCGGCGTGGCCGTAGAAGCGGTTCGGCCAGGTGGGGCCCATCACGGCGGCAAAGTAGGCGTCGCACACCGTGAAGCTGTCGGCGAGCGCGTAGTGGATGGGGAGCGTGTCGCGGCTCTGGTAGCTCATGACCTCGCCCACGAGCGTGGGGTCGGTGCGCCCCTCGTACTCGGTGACGAAGCCGTCGTTCCCGCCGTCGTTGAACTGGGCGTGCGCGGCGTCCCAGGAGTGCGGCGGGTCCGTCACGCAGTCCACCGCGGCGGGCGCGACGGCGTGCTCCACTCCGGCGGCGTCGGGGTTGGACATGGTGGCGTCCAGCCCGTCCACGTCGGCGCGGCCCTCAGCGAGCCGGAGCGCGCCGAGGTAGTGGTCGAAGCTGCGGTTCTCCATCATCAGCACCACGACGGTGTCGATGGTGGCGGCCGCCGGCCCGGCGGTGTCCCCGCCGGTGTCCCCGGAGGGGCCGGTGCACGCGGCGACGGAGGCGGCGGCCCCCACGAGGGCCTCACGACGGGACGGGACGAGAATGCCGACGCGACGCATGGGGGCTCCGTGAGGGAGGATGTCGACGGGACCGTGGCTCCGGGGCGTTGCGGGGGCGGAGCCCCTGCCCCAGGAGACCCCTGCCCCAAGAGACTAAGGGACCAGATCCGCGGCGTCGCGCGGCTCGATCTTCCACTCCGAGAAGGAGTAGTAGACCACGCCGGTGACGGTCGCGAAGGTGTCGCCGTTGGCGGACTCGTGCTCGTAGTAGAGGTTGTCGATGCCGATGTTGTAGTTGGTCGACACCTCGCCGAACTCGGCGACGCTCGTGACGGTCACGTCGGCGAGGGTGAGGAGCGCGCCCTCGTAGGGCTCCCAGTCGGCGGGGGCCTCGGAGAGCGACTCGGCCATCGGGGTGCCGGTGCCGGTGAGGGTCATGTCGGTGGTGGTGTCCGCGACGCGGAGCTGGGTGAAGTCGTAGAACTCCTCGGCGGAGCCGGAGAGGGTGTAGACCTCGCCGACCTGGGGGTCGACCTCGGCGTCGGGGGTGTAGACGGCCATGCCGGTGCCGGGGCCGCCGCCCGCATCCTGGATGAAGAAGGTGGTCGAACCGTCCTTCTGCGCGCCCTGCCCGGTGACGACCACGCCCTCGAGCGTGACGGGGCCGCACACGTCGCCCGCCTGGATGGCGGCGATGGTGCCGGCCTGGGCGGAGGGGGCGGAGTAGGCGCCGAGGTCGGCGTCGGTGCGGGGGTTGAGCGAGTGGGCCTCGTACTCGTAGAAGACGACGCCGCTCACGCTCTCGAAGGCGCCACGGCAGTCGTACTCGAGGTACTGGAAGCCGTCGTCCAGCTTGATGCCGGCGGAGAGGGTGCCGGTGTTGAAGCCGTCGATCGCGGTGACGGTCTGGTCCTGGAGGGTCACGACGACGCTCTCGTAGTCCTCCCAGTCGACGCCGGAGCCATCGCCGAGGTCGACCGCGGCGGGCGGGGTGGCCTCCCCCGTGACCTCGACGGCGTCGACGCCGCCGATGACGAGCTCCATCCAGCCGTAGAACTCGCTGGGGGTGCCGGTGATGCGCACCTCGTCGCCCACGGCGACCTCGAGGCCGTCCATCCCGAGCTGGCGCCACACGTAGAGGCCGCTGTTCGGCCCGCCGGCGGGGTCGGCGACGAAGAAGCCCTCCCCGGAGCGATTGACGAGGCTGGTGACGACGAGGCCCTCGAGCGTGACGGCCACGTCCTCGGGGGCGGTGCCGTCGTTCACGTCGAACACGGTCACGTCGCTGCCGCCGGTGTCGTCCGTACCGGCGGTGTCGTCGAACGTCTTGGGATCGAGGCAGCCGGCGAGGAGGAACAGGGCGAGGAGCGCGGGCTTCGTGGTTGGCATGTCGCCTCCGAGGATGTAGAAGGACCCGCCGGGCGCGCGCCGCCCCGTCTGGGAAGCGCGTCGGGCCATGGGGCGGGCTGCCGCTCATTACACGGCGGAGGAACGGGTGACAAGCGACGATTCTGCGCTCTACGTCCGAGGCCTCGCGCGTCGGTACGGGAGCCGCTCGGCGGTGGACAGCCTCAACCTGGACGTACGCCCTGGGGATCTCTACGGATTCCTCGGCCCGAACGGCGCAGGAAAGACGACGGCGATCCGCTGCATCCTCGGCCTCATCCGTCGTGACGCGGGGACAGTCGAGATCTTCGGCAACGCCGATCCCGTCGCCCAGCGCGCGGGCGTCGGCGCGATGGTGGAGACCCCCCGCTTCCACGAGTGGATGTCCGGCCGCGCCAACCTCGAGATCGCCTGCGCCTACGCCGGCCGGGGGGACTCCGCCGAGATCGACCGCGCGCTCGACCGCGTGGGCCTCAGCCCGCGCAAGAACGACAAGGTCAAGGGCTACTCCCTCGGCATGAAGCAGCGCCTCGGCATCGCCCGCGCGCTGGTGGGGCAGCCCCGCCTCCTCGTGCTCGACGAGCCCACGAACGGCCTGGATCCGCGCGGCATGCGCGAGGTGCGGGACCTGCTGGTGGAGCTCGCGCGCCGCGACAAGCTGACCGTCTTCGTGTCGAGCCACCTCCTCTCGGAGGTCGAGGCCATGTGCAACCGCGTCGGCATCATCGACAAGGGCGTGCTCAAGGCGGAGGGCCGCATGGAGGACCTGCTGGCGCGCGCCGCCGGCCGCCGCGAGGTCGAGATCGCGGTGGAGGATCGCGCCACCGCCGTGCTCGCGCTCGCGGGCATCCCCGGCGCCGAGATCGTGGGCGACGGCGCCGACGGCCGCATCCGTGTCTCGCTCGACCAGATGGACGCCGCCGGGCTCAACCGCGCGCTGGTGCTCGCGGGCGTGGGCGTCAGCGAGCTGGTCTCCCGCAGCGGCTCCCTCGAGGAGCTCTTCCTCTCCGTCACCTCCGCCGAGCCCGGCGTCGAGGAGCGCGCATGATCCCCCGGCAGTTCCCCAGGATGGTCCTCGCGGAGACGCGGAAGGTGTTCACCAGCGGCAGCGCCATCGCGGCGATCACGATCGCGGTCCTCGTCGCGATCGGCGCCGTGTTCGGCGTGTGGCAGTGGGGCCACATGCGCGACTCGTTCAGCGCGTCGGTGAACGGGCAGGAGACCGTCTCGAACTTCACGTCCTCCGGCGAGTACGTCGCCGGCTGGGCGCTCTGGGCGCGCAACTTCTTCCTCCTGCCGCTGTTCCTGCTCCTCGCGACGGCCGGCTCCGTCGCCGGCGAGCTCGGCGAGCGCACGCTCCGCGAGCTGGTCGTCCGCCCCGTGCCGCGCTGGAGCATCCTCGCGGCCAAGCTGCTGGCCCTCTGCGCGCTCTCCATCGTGACCCTCGTTGTCACCCTCACGCTGAGCCTCGGCCTTGGCGCCGCTTTCTTCGGCCTCGACACCGCCGGGGGCGCGCTCTCGTCGCTCCTCCTCGGCTACGCGGCCAGCTTCCTCTCCGACGTGGGGCTCATCTCGCTCACGATGCTCGCCTCGATGCTCGTCTCCTCGGTGGGCGGGGTCGTGGTGGCGATGCTCCTGCTGCTCATCCTCGACTTCGGCCTCGGCCTCCTGCTCAAGCTCCTCGGCGCGGTCGGCGTGGAAGAGGCCGCGCTCGTCGTGCCCTACACGCTGGGGAACGCGCTCGGCTGTTGGATCGGCTCCGAGAAGGGCTGGGATCCCGTCCAGTTCGGGGCCCTCGGGGTGTACATCGTCGTGTCGGCAGTGTTTGCCGTTGCACGATTCCATAGGATGGATGTACCCTGATCCGCATGGCACACCTCGCCCCGCCGCCGTTCCTGCTCTCGAGCTTCGCGACGCCGGCCGCGTGGTGTGACGCCTACGGCGCGGTCGTCGCGTGCAACGAGCCGTTCACCGCCTGGGCCGGCCCGGTGGTGGGGCATCGCATCGAGATCCTGGGCACCCGCGGCGCGCTGCTCGCCGCCGGCCGCCCCCCGCGCCCGCTGAACATGTGCCCCCTCGTGGACGGCACCTGGCTCGCCCTCGGCGCCGCCGGCGAGAGCCAGGGCGTCGTCAACGCCGTGACCGCCGCGGTCGCCCAGCGCCTGGAGCGGCTCGAGGCCTCGCTCGAGGGGAACGCCCAGATCGGCCTGCTCGAGGGCCCCTCGGAGCCCGTGGCGCGCTGCCTCCGCGAGACCCTCGCCGGTGCCGAGGAGCTGCGCGTCCTCCGCCTCCAGATCGCGGCCCTGGGCGCCCCCACCTCCAGCGAGCGCGTGCCCGTCTGCCTCGGCGTGCTCGTGCGCGACGCCGCCGCGGCGCTGCGGCCGCTGCCCGTCACCATCCACGCCACCGACAGCGACTTCACCGTCGAGGTCGACCGCGCGCGCCTCTTCCCGCTCCTGGTCGGCCTCCTGGCGGACCTCGCCGGCACCGCCACCCCCGAGGCGCCCCTCCACGTCGAGCTGCGCGGCGGCGACTCCGTGCGCGTCCGCCTCGCCCCCGCCTCGCTCCCCGCAGGAGACCTCGGCGCCATCGACGCCGCCCGGCGCTTCGTCACCGCGGCCGGGGGGCGCATGCTCGTCGAGCCCCATGTGGCCGTCGTCATCGAGTTCCCCGCCTTGGCCTCCGGTCTCCGCGCGGGCGCCAGCAAGGGAACCGTCCTCATCGTGGACGACGACGAGTCCTCCCTCGCCATGATGGGCGCCGTGCTCCGCCGCGCCGGCTTCGACGTCCTCACTGCGGAGGACGGCGTCGCCGCCTCGGTGCTGTTGCGCGTGCACCTCTCCGAGCTCGTCGCCATCGTGGCCGACGCCGTGCTCCCCGGCCGCAGCGGGGTCGAGCTCGCGGCCGAGGCCCGTCGCAGCGCGCCGCGGCTGCCGGTGCTGCTCGTCAGCGGCCACTCCAGCGATCTGCTCGGCGCCGCCGACGTGGACGACCTCCCCATCCTTCCGAAGCCGTTCGGGGCGCGGGCGCTGACGGATCGGGTGCGGGCGCTCCTGGAGCTCGACTAACGTGTCCGCCATCCCCTTCGGCGCGCTCCTCGAGCGGCGCCTCGACGCCGTGCTCGCGCGCGTGGCGGACACGAGCCCGCAGCTCCGACAGGCCCACGAGATGCCGTTGGACTGGCACGAGCGCCGGGTGATCCTCGTGGATCCCGACGCGCTCCGCGCGCTGCACCGCCCGTTGAACTAAGCGTTTCCCGTGAGCAGGGCGACGCGCCAGGCCACGAGCGCGACCAGCAGGAAGAGCGACACCGGCACGGTCGCGAACAGCGCCTGCCGCGCGGCGGGGCCCGGCCGCGTCCGGTAGCGAAACCACACGGCGTACCCGAGGAGCGGTGTCAGGAGCAGGTTCGCGAGCGCCAGTCCGGCGATCTGCCCGCGGGTGAACGTGACGCTGGCGACCTCCTCTCCCAGGAGGAGCGCGCGGGCGCGGGCGCGGAGGGCCTCGGTGGGGCGCAGGGGCTCGCCGCGGCGGATGCGCTCCTGCGCGGCGCGGAGCGCGGGCACGTCGAGGATGCGCGTGGAGCACAGGAGGGCGATCTCGCGCTCGGCGTCGACGGGGACGACGCCGCAGGCGCCGCAGCGGCCGAGGGGGAGGTCCTTCTCGGCGCCGCAGCGGGGGCAGAGGGCGAGCGACTCAGCCAAGGGTGTGCCCGCCGGGGACGCCCATCAGGATGACCTGCTCCAGCGGGGAGGCGTCGGCTTCGGCCTGCTCCGCCAGCCACTCGACCCACGCGGGCGGCGGCCCGTCGACCATGAGGATCTCGGCCTCGGAGAGGTGAACCGCGCCGACGAGGCCCGCGGCGTCGACCGCGGCGCGCCCGAGGTGCCGCGCGGGGACGAGGTCGTCCTCTTCGTAGACGGCGGGGCCGTCCGGGAGCGCCACGGCCTCTCCCAACGACGCGGGCGGGGCCGCCAGGGCGTCCAGCGCGCGGCGGAGGGAGCGGTGGTCGGAGGCGCGATACGAGCGCGCGCGCTCGCCCCACGTCGCGGCGGGCAGCGGTCCGCGCCAGAGGCGCCCGCGCAGCCCGAGGAGGAAGGGCGTCATCCACTTCGGCCGCTCGGCGCCCGCGATGGGGAAGGCCTCGGCGCCGAGCACGAAGCCGAGGGGGTCGAGCGCCACGGCGTCGAGCGCGGGGCTGAACCGGGCGCCGACGCGGACGGAGAGGCGGGCGCCCTCGGCGAGCGCGTCGATGAGGCGGCCGTCGCGCGCGGCGAGGCGCCGGAGCTTGCCGTATTGGGGAGGATCCAGGCTCAACGTGACGCCGACGACCAGCAGGCCGTCCGCGCCGCGGTCGAGCACCGCGCCGAGGCCCGGCGCGCTGTCCCACTGGGCGCCCTCGGGCAGGCCCTCGCCGGCGACCACCGGGTTGACGCAGCCCCAGCGGTGGAGGAGCGCGCGCAAGGAGTCCGGATCCCACGCCGCGAACGCCAGCTGCACCGCGTCCTGCAGCGCCACGAGCGCGCGGGGCGGCCCGTCGAAGCGCGCCGTCCGCTCGAGCGCCGCGTCGAACTTCCGCAAACCGCCGAAGCCGCTCACCTCGATCCGCTCGATGTACATGCCCTCCCTCTAACCGAAGACAACCCCGCCCTCCGGGAGATACGCTGCGGCGTGCTCCTCCTCCTCGCCGGCACCGCTCACGCCGCCGTCCTGTTCGGCGGGGCCTGGTCCCCCGCGGGCATCGGCACCCTCGCCTGGGATGACGCCGGGAAGTTCTCCGGCACGCTCGCCGGCGAGTACGACGGCCTCCTGCGCACGCCGCTCACCGCCCACGGCGGCTGGGTCGGCGCGCGGGACGCGGTGCTCGGCAACGCGTCGGTCGTCTTCCTCGCCACGTCGCGCTTCGCCGAGGGCAACGCCGTCTCCTCCGTGGGTGGGCTGCGGCTCGGCGCCGACTACCGCCGCTACCTGTGGGCGCGGGAGGCCGGCGCGGTCAACCTCTACGGGGACGCCGGCGCCTTCGGCATCCTCCCCACCGCCGCCACGACCGACAGCGCCTACACCGTGCAGGAGCAAGCGGACGCCGACGAGGGCGCCGCCGCCAACCGCGCGCGCATCGGGGGCCTCGGGCTCCAGGGCGGCCTCGGCGCGGAGTACCTCCTCGGCGACAAGAAGGGCCGCCCCGCCGTCGCGGTCGGCGTGCGCTGGCTCGTCCGCGGCTATCGCGGCCAGGAAGGCGGCGAGGAGGGCGTCCGCGTCTCGACCGTCGTGACGAGCGAGGCCGCGGTGGTCCTCGAGCTCATCCGGTAGCCCTACGGGGCGGCCGGGGCCTCGGGCGTCGGCGCGGGGGCCTCCTCGGCGGCGGCGCCCTCCGGCGCGGGGGCGGCGGCGTCCCGCTTGGCCTTGTCCATCATCTCCTGCATCGTGAGCGGACGGCCGGCAGGCGCGGCGGGCTCGGTGCCGGCGTCGGTCCCCGCGTCGGGCGCGGCGACATCGGCGGCGACGGCCTTGCCGTCCCAGGGGAACGGCTCGTAGAAGGCGAGGCCTTCCCGCAGGTTGATCGGGCCCTTCGAGATGGTGGGCACGTACATGATCACGACGAGCGCCGCGCAAATGATGAGCAGCGTCGACACGATGGCCTTGGCGACGTTGACGAAGGGCTCGCGGAAGATCGCGGCGGCGACGAAGAGGTTCGTCGCGACCGGCGGGGCGATGTACCCGATCTCCATGTTGACCACGAAGACGATCCCGAAGTGGATGGGGTCCATGCCGTAGTGCTGGACCGCGACGGGCGCGAGGATGGGCGCGAACACGAGCGTGGCGGAGATGCTGTCCATCAGCGCGCCGAGCACGATGAGGACGACGTTCACGAGCAGCATGAACTGCCACGCGTTGAGGTCCGCGCTCTCGACCCAGGCGCGGATGACGCCGGGGGCGTCGATCTCGGCGAGGAAGTCGTTGAGGCCGAAGGCGAGCACCACGATGAGGATGAGCGAGCCGATGAGCGTGGCGGACTCGACCAGGATGGCGGGGACCTTCCTCCAGGGCACGTCGCCGTGGATGGCGCAGGTCACGAGGAGGCTGGCGGCGAAGGCGACGGCGCCGGCCTCGGTGGGCGTGAACACGCCGCCGTAGATGCCCCCGAGCACGAGGAACGGGAGCGTGAGCGCCCAGCCCGCACCCTTGAGCGCCTCCCAGAGCTTCGCGGCCTCGAAGGGCTTGCGGGAGCCGGGCACCTTGAGGCCGACCCACACCGCATACACCGCGAGCGAGCCAGCGATGAACAGCGCCGGGACGATGCCCGCGAAGAAGAGATCCGCGGGATCGACGCCCTGGACGCTGATCGAGTAGATCAGCATCGCGATGGCCGGCGGGATCATGCAGCCGAGGCTGCCGGCGCTCGTGATGAGGCCGATGGAGAAGGACTTGGGGTAGCCGCTCGCGACGAGGGCCGGGAACATCACGCTGCCGACGGCGACGAGCGTGACCGGCGACGAGCCGCTGATCGCCGCGAAGACGATGCACGCGACGATCGAGGCGACGGCGAGGCCCCCGGGGAGCCAGCCGACGGCGGCAAGGGCGAGGTCCGTCAGGCGGCGGGCGATGCCGCCCTTGGTCATGATCGAGCCGGACGCGATGAAGAACGGGATCGAGAGGAACACGTTCTTCGTCGTGAGCGACTCGATCTTCGTGACGATGCGGTCGAGCTGGAGGACGGCGTCGATCGCCGAGTGCACGTCCGTGAAGAGGAGGAAGCACATCGCCGTGGCGACGCCGACCACCACGAACAGGCGCGCCCCGATGAGCGCGAGGAGGAGCATCACGACGACGAGGATGAGCGCGCTCACGAAGGCTCCTCGGTGATGCCGAGCTGGTGGAGGGTGTCGTCCTCGCCGATGGCGAGCTGGCCGGTCCAGGTGCGGTACGCGTCGAGCGTGAAGCGGAACGCGATCACCGCCATACCGTAGGGGATGGCCAGAGAAGCCAGCCACTTGGGGATGCCGGTGCCGGAGAGGGTCCCGCCCGCGCCGTCACTGTCGCGCCAGATGTCGAGGTGGCCGGGGACGTGGGTGCCCGAGAGCTCGAAGCCGAAGATGGAGCGGCCGGCCAGGAAGATGAGGCCGAGGCAGAACGCGGCGGTGCATAGGTGCCCGATCGCCGCGATCTTCGGGGCGATCGAGGCGGGCCAGAGCTTGCTGCCGATGTCGAGCGCGAGGTGGCGGCGCGAGTGCGCTGCCAGCGACGCGCCCATGGTGCCGAGCCAGAGCGTCAGGGCGAGCGCGAGCGTCTGTGACCAGACGAGGCCGTTCGGCACGAGCTTCACGAAGAGGATCTGTCCCAGCGCCACCGCGACCCCGACGCCGACGCCCTTCGGCACCGGGAGACGGGAGCCGCGCGTGTTGAACGCGGCGGCAGCGACGACGGCCCCCCCGATCGAGACGACCAGGGGGTTGTTGAGCGGGCTGTCGACCCGGGTGCTCACGCGATGGACGACGTCCAGGAAGACGACGAACCCCATCACCGAGAGCAACGCGGCGACCACGAACTGCTCGGCCCGGACGATGACGGCGTCCACCCGCTCGAAGAACGTGATCAACGCGCGCCCGCCCGGTAGGCCTCGAGGCCCTTCTGGACCTGCACGAGCAGCGCCTTCTCGCCGGCGGACGCGGTCGCCATGTAGGCGTCGCGCGCCTGCTTGGCGGGGGCCTCGAAGGCGGCCATCTCGGTCGCGCTCGGCTTGTAGACGCTGACCTTCATGTCCTTCAGGTTCTGGATGAGGATCGGGTTCAACGCCCGGATCTCCTGCCGCATCTGCGGCGCGAGGCCGGTGCGGGCCTTCATCAGGATGGCCTGGAGGTCCTTCGGCTGCGCGTCGAACCAGGCCTCGTTGTAGGCGATGGCGGCGGGCTGATAGATGTGGTTGGTCAGCGAGATGTACTTGGTCGCGCTGGTCCACTGGGCGGCGAAGGCGAAGAGCGGGGTGTTGTCCCAGCCGTCGATCACGCCAGTCTGCATCGAGGTGAGGACCTCCGTGACCGGGATCGGCTGAGGGGACGCGCCGAAAGATCGGTACATCTGCAGGTGCAGCTTGTGCTCCTGCGACCGCATCTTGTGGCCCACGAGGTCGGCCGGGGTCTTGACCGGGCCCCAGCTGCTGCCGAAGGCGCGGTAGCCGTTCTCCGACCAGAACGCGAGGACGAGCCCGCGGTCCCGGAAGGCCTTCTCCACCGAGGTGAGGATGACCTTGTCGAGGACGTAGTCGGCCTCGGCCTCGCTGCGGAAGAGGTAGGGCAGCTCGAGCACGGCGAGCTCGGGCACGATCGAGGCGAGCGCGCCCGTGGAGGCGCCGACGCCCTGGATCTGGCCGCGCTGGCAAGCCTGGACGGACTCGTTCTCGTCCCCGAGCACGCCGCCGAGGAAGGGGCGGACCACCATGCGGCCCGGGGCGTCCTTCTCCACCTGCGCCTTGAGGCGCGTGAGTCCGTCCGCCCAGGGCGTCCCTTCGGGGGCGACGGTCGCGATCTTCAGGGTGGCGACGGTCTCCGCTTCGGCCGTCGGAAGCACGAGAAGAAGCAGGGCGGCGGCGAGCGGAAGGATCGTACGAAGCAGGCGCATGGGGTCCTCAGGCGACCCTTCTACCACGAACGGCGCCGTGCTTTCATTCATCCTCCGCCGCGCGGGCCGCGGATCGCCGGATCCCCTTCGTCCCCTTGCCCGGACGCGCGCGCTGCGATAGTCGGGCGCCCCTTTAGGGTCGATGCGATGAACATCATCCCGGATCTGGTGCTGGTCGGCACGTTGATGGTGCCTTTCCTGGTCCTCGTGGCCGGCCTTCACTTCGTCCTCTACAAGCCCATGCTCGCCTACTTGGACGCCCGTGCTCACGCGACGGTCGGTGCCCGTAAGGAGGCCGAGTCCCTTCAAGCCCAGGCGGCTGTCCGCCTCGCGGAATGGGAAGCTGCGCTCGCGAAGGCGCGCCTGGAAGTCACCGACTTCCGCGCCCAGCGTCGCGCCGCTGCCCAGGCCCAGCACGCCCGCATCGTCGGGGAGGCCCGCGGCGTCGCCGAGGCCCACCTCTCCCAGGCGATCGACGTGATCCGCGCCGAGGCCACCGCGGCCCGGTCGGAGCTGGACGCCACGTCCCGCGCCCTCTCCCGTGAGGTCGCCGCCCAGGTACTGGGTCGCGCCCTTCCCCAGCTGGAGGCCTGATGCACCTGCTCCTGCTCCACGCGCTCGCCTGGGCCTCCGGCACCGAACACGGCGCCGAGGCGGTCGAGGCCGCTCACGAGGGCGCCGCCGCCGCCGGGCACGAAGTGCACGGCATCCCCTGGGAGATGATCGGCCTGCAGGCCGCCAACGTGGTGCTCTTCGGCATCGCGCTGGCGTGGCTCGCCCGCGGCCCCATTCGGGACGCGCTGAAGAACCGCTCGCTCGCCGTCAGCAAGCAGCTCGACGAGTCCGCCCGCCTCAAGGCGGAGGCCGCCGCGACCAACGCCGACATCGAGGCCCGGCTCGCCACCCTCGACCGTCGGGTCGAGGAGATGAAGGCCGAGGCCGCCGTCGAGGCCGACCGCGAGGCCATGCGCATCGAGGAGCGCGCCCACGCCGACGCCGCGCGCGTGAAGGACACCGCCGAGCGCACCATCCGCGAGGAGTCCACCCGGGCCCGCAACGAGCTCCGCGGAGAGGCCGCCCGCCTCGCCGTGGCCCTCGCCCGCGAGACCCTGAAGCGCTCCGTCACCGCGGACGACCAGGATCGCCTCGCGCGCGAGTTCCTCGCCGCCGTCGAGAAGGAGACGCCCAATGGTTGAGGGATCCCTCGCCCGTCGCTACGCGAAGGCGCTGCTCGAGATCGGCCGTGAAGAGAGCCAGGTCGACCGCTTCGGCGACGACCTCCTCCGCTTCTCCCGGCTCATCGAGGGCACGCCCGAGCTCGGCAACGTGATGTCGAACCCGGTGTTCACCCAGTCGGAGCGGCGCGCCGTGCTCGACCGGTTCATCCCCGGCCTCGCGCTGCACCCGCACACGGTCAACTTCCTGCGGCTCCTGCTCGACAAGGACCGCTTCGCCGCGCTCCCCGGCGTCGTGCGCGAGTACCGCGCCCTCTCCGACGCCGAAGCCGGCCGCGTCCGCGCGACCGTCACGACCGCCAGCGAGCTCTCCCCCGCGATGCGCGAGGCCGTCAACAGCGCCCTCACGCAGACCACGGGCAAGAAGGTCCTGCTCGAGTCGCGGGTCGATCCCTCCTTGCTCGGCGGGCTCGTCGCCCAGGTGGGGGGCCGCGTCTACGACGCCTCGCTCCGCACCCGCCTCGAACGCCTCCAGCTCACCCTCGTCAACCCTTCCCAGGCCTGAAGCCGCGGCGGGACGCCACTCCCGCCACCGAGGACCCAATGGACATCCGCGCCGAAGAGATCAGCCAGATCCTCAAGCAGCAGATCAAGAACTACGACGCCCGCGTCGCCATCACGGAGACCGGCACCGTCCTCTCCGTGGGTGACGGCATCGCCCGCGTGTACGGCCTCGAGAACGCCCTCGCCGGCGAGCTCCTCGAGTTCCCGGGCGGCCTCAAGGGCATGGTGCTCAACCTCGAAGAGGACAACGTCGGCGTCGCCCTCCTCGGCGACGACCGCGGCGTCAAGGAAGGCGACACCGTCAGCCGCACCGGCCAGATCGTCTCCGTGGCCGTGGGCCCCGCGACGCTTGGCCGCGTGCTCGACGCGCTCGGCAACCCCATCGACGGCGGCCCCCCGATCCCGCAGGACATGATCAAGCCCGTCGAGATCAAGGCCCCGGGCATCGTCAAGCGCAAGTCGGTGCACGAGCCCCTCGAGACCGGCATCAAGGCCATCGACGGCATGATCCCCGTCGGTCGCGGCCAGCGCGAGCTCATCATCGGCGACCGCCAGACCGGCAAGACCGCGGTGGCGATCGACGCCATCATCAACCAGAAGCAGTTCCTGAACGACCCCGTCCGCAAGATGCACTGCATCTACGTGGCCGTCGGCCAGAAGCAGTCGACGGTCGCCCAGGTCGTCGAGAAGCTCAAGCAGTTCGGCGCGATGGAGTACACCACCGTCATCAGCGCCCCCGCGTCCGCCCCGGCGCCGCTCCAGTTCCTCGCCCCGTACACCGGCGCGACCCTGGGCGAGTACTACCGCGACAACGGCATGCACTGCCTGATCGTCTACGACGATCTCTCCAAGCAGGCCGCCGCCTACCGCCAGCTGTCCCTCCTGCTCCGCCGCCCGCCGGGCCGCGAAGCCTACCCCGGGGACGTCTTCTACCTGCACTCCCGCCTCCTCGAGCGCTCCGCCAAGATGTCGGACGACGTCGGCGCGGGCTCCCTCACGGCGCTCCCCATCATCGAGACGCAGGCCGGTGACGTGTCGGCCTACATCCCGACGAACGTCATCTCCATCACCGACGGCCAGATCTTCCTCGAGACCAGCCTGTTCTTCTCGGGCGTCCGCCCCGCGGTGAACGTCGGTCTGTCCGTGTCCCGCGTCGGTGGCTCCGCGCAGGTCGCGGCGATGAAGGCGGTCGCGGGCCAGCTCAAGCTGACCCTCGCCCAGTACCGCGAGCTCCAGGCCTTCTCGGCCTTCGCGTCCGACCTCGACGAGGCCACCCGCAAGCAGCTCGCCCGCGGCGCCCGCCTCGTCGAGCTCCTCAAGCAGGATCAGTACTCGCCCGTCGCGATGCACATCCAGATCATCCAGATCCTCGCCGGCAACGAAGGCGCGCTCGACGATGTCGACGTGTCCGACGTGCGCCGCTTCCTGGCCGACCTCACCGTGCACCTCGAGACCAACGCGGTGGCGAACGAGCTTGGCAAGAAGCTGACGTTCAAGGGCAACGACCTCAAGGAGCGCTCGCTCGCTGCGGTCAAGTCCTTCCGGTCCACCTGGAAGTAGGCCGCTAGGAGGCACCGATGGCTACGCTCCGCGACATCCGCACCCGCATCGCGTCCGTGAAGAACACGCGGCAGATCACCAGCGCCATGAAGATGGTGTCGGCGGCGAAGCTGCGTCGGGCGACCGAGTCGGCGACCTCCGCGCGTCCCTACCAGCAGACCCTCACCCAGACCCTCCGCCGTGTGGCGGCGGGCGCGGGTGAGGTCGAGCATCCGTTGCTCACTTCGCGGGACGTGGTGAAGAACGTCCTCGTCATCGTCGTGACCTCCGACCGCGGTCTCTGCGGCGGCTTCAACGGCACGCTCAACCGCCGCACCGAGGACTTCGTCAAGAAGCACCGGGCGGAGGGGCACGTAGTGACGATGCGCACCTACGGCCGCAAGTCGAAGGACTTCTTCAAGAGCCGCGGCTTCTCCACGGCCACCGCGCGGACAGACCTCGTCCGGGCGATGTTCGCGGACGAGTCCGCAGCCCTCGCCGCCACGCTCACCGCCGACTTCGAGGCGGGCGTGTTCGACGAGGCCTGGATCGCCTTCAACCAGTTCAAGTCCACGCTGAACCAGATCCCGACGTTCAACCGCGTGCTGCCGCTCTCCATCGAGACGGCGGGCGCGGTCGAGAACACCGGGCCCAGCGCCGACTACGTCTACGAGCCCAGCGGGGAGACCCTCCTCGGTGCGCTCCTTCCGATGTACCTGCGCACGCTCCTGCTGCAGTCCTTCCTCGAGACCGAGGCGGGCGAGCAGGCGGCGCGCATGACGGCGATGGACAACGCGACGCGCAACGCGTCGGACCTCATCTCCGCATTGACCCTCGAATACAACCGCGGCCGTCAGGCCGCGATCACCAAAGAGCTCATCGAGATCGTCTCCGGCGCCGAAGCGCTCTGATCTCGCCTCCCCCACTCCTCGGAGCCGCATCCATGGAAGCCGCCACACTCGCCCCCGCGAACATCGGTAAGGTCAAGCAGGTCATGGGACCCGTCGTGGACGTCGAGTTCGCGCCCGGCAAGCTCCCCGCGATCTACACCGCGCTGTCCATCTCCAACCCGTTCATCGGGCCGGAAGAGGACAACCTCGT
Organism: uncultured Pseudomonadota bacterium; assembly: GCA_903959175.1. GTDB lineage: Bacteria > Myxococcota_A > UBA796 > UBA796 > SXON01 > CAJBVW01. Next base: position 4,135 of record CAJBVW010000112.1, on the reverse strand, counting down.
GGTCGAGGTCGCCCAGCACCTCGGCGAGAACACCGTCCGCTGCATCGCGATGGACGTGACCGACGGCGTGGGCCGCGGCTTCCGGGTCAAGGACTCGGGCCAGCCCATCCAGATGCCGGTCGGTCCCGAGGTCCTCGGGCGCATCCTCAACGTCATCGGCAAGCCGGTAGACGAGCGCGGCCCGGTCCCGGCCACCCGCAACTGGTCCATCCACCGCGCCCCCCCGACCTTCACCCAGCAGTCGACCCAGGTCGAGATGTTCGAGACGGGCATCAAGGTCATCGACCTGCTCGCCCCGTACTCCCGCGGCGGGAAGATCGGCCTGTTCGGCGGCGCCGGCGTCGGCAAGACCGTCCTCATCCAGGAGCTGATCAACAACGTCGCGCGCAAGCACGGCGGTTGCTCGGTGTTCGCCGGCGTCGGCGAGCGCACCCGCGAGGGCAACGACCTTTGGCACGAGATGGAAGAAGCGCTCCTCGAGAACGGCTCGACCGTGCTCTCGAAGACCGCCCTCATCTTCGGCCAGATGAACGAGCCCCCCGGCGCCCGCGCCCGCGTCGCGCTCTCCGCGCTCACCTGCGCCGAGTACTTCCGCGACGAAGAAGGGCAGGACGTGCTCCCGTTCATCGACAACATCTTCCGCTTCACCCAGGCGGGTTCGGAAGTGTCCGCGCTCCTCGGCCGCATCCCCTCCGCGGTAGGCTACCAGCCCACCCTCGGCACGGAGATGGGCGGTCTTCAGGAGCGCATCACGACGACCAACAAGGGCTCCATCACGTCCGTCCAGGCCATCTACGTGCCCGCCGACGACTTGACCGACCCCGCGCCGGCCACCGCGTTCGCCCACTTGGACGCGACGACCGTGCTCTCCCGCAAGCTCACCGAGATCGGCATCTACCCCGCGGTGGATCCCCTCGACTCCACGAGCCGCATCCTCGAGCCCAAGGTCGTGGGCGAGGAGCACTACGCGGTCGCGCGCTCGGTGCAGAAGATGCTCCAGCGCTACAAGGAGCTCCAGGACATCATCGCGATCCTGGGCATGGACGAGCTCTCCGACGAGGACAAGCTCACCGTCACCCGCGCCCGCAAGATCCAGCGCTTCCTCTCGCAGCCCTTCTTCGTCGCCAAGCAGTTCACCGGCGCCGACGGCAAGTACGTCACGAAGGAAGAGTCCGTGCGCGGCTTCAAGGAGATCCTCGACGGCAAGCACGACGCGCTTCCGGAGCAGGCGTTCTACCTCGTCGGCAACATCGACGAGGCCATCGCCAAGGCCCGCAAGCTGGCGGAGGGCTAGCCCATGTCGGACCTCCACGTCGAGATCGTCACGCCCCGCAAGGTCGCCTGGAAGGGCACCGCCACGGACGTGCAGGCGCCGGGTGAGCTCGGCGAGTTCGGCGTGCTGCCGCGGCACATCCCGTTCCTCACGGTGCTCCAGCCGGGCATCGTGAAGGTGCGCGGCCCCAGCGGCGTGCTCCGCTTCCAGGTCGGCGCCGGCTTCGCCGAGGCGGGCCCCGACCGCGTGGTGCTCCTCGTCGACAGCTGCGACGAGATCAAGTAGCTCCCGCCGGGATCGTAGAGGGGCCCATCTCCGCACTCCGAAAGGGTGCCAGGAGGTGGGCCTCGCGCCGTTTTGGGGGGGATGTTCTTGGGGCGGGGCCCGCCCCGCAACGCCCGGATGCAGCGCGCGCGCCCGACCTGCTGCGACCCGCGCCCCACGCGGATAGACGAGCCCCATGCTCCTCCTCGCCGCCTCCGCCCTCGCCGCCACGATGGCCACCGCCTCGCTCGACGCCCCCGTCCCCACCGTGGCCGACCTCGACCTGCTGCCCGAGTCCGGCGCGTGGCCGTGCGCGCTCACGCTCGAGGTCGACGGCATGGGCGCCATCACCGACGTGAAGGTCGCACCCGGCTGCCCGAGCGGCCTCGTTGAGACCGCGCGCACGCTCGGGCAGGCCTGGAAGTGGGAGCCCTCCGCGGCGCCGCACGCCGAGGAGATGGAGGTCGTGTTCAAGGCGCTCAACGCCGACGAACCCGAGCCGAAGGCCGAGAGCACGCCGCGCCGCCTCGTCTACCTGCTGCGCCCGATGGACCTGCTCGCCGCCCTGCCGCCGAAGGCGGACGGCACCCCCGCCTACACGTTCACGGGCAAGCTCCCGAGCCCGAAGCTGCCGAAGGCTGCGGTCACGGCGGGCGTCACCGCGGGGACGTGCCTCGTGCGCCTCGGCTTTGCCGCAGACGGCACCGTCGCGAAGGCGCGGGCGCTCCGCTGCGTGGACGCGCTGGCCGAGGCTTCGCTGGCCGCCACGAAGAAGCTGAAGCTGGACCTCGCGAAGGGCGAGGCGCCGCCCGTCGAGCTCGACCTCCCCGTGCGCTTCGAGCCGGCGCCGGTGCGGTAGTCCGGGTGGTGCGGCGCGGGACCGTGTAGAGTTTGAACGTCACGGATGCCCATGCTCCTGCTCGCCGCTCTGCTCCCCGCGTGTACCGGCCTCGTGTACATCGAGCGCTGCGAGGTCCTCGACCAGGCGCCCGTGGACGACGATGACGCCGCGCTCGGCTTCTCCGTGGCGGAGATGGTCGGCCTGGTCGACGGCCAGACGTGGGACGCCGACTGGCAGTTCCGGGACGCCGGGCTCGCCGACCCCGCCCTCGCGACGTTCCGCACCACGGTGACGCGTACGTCCATGCCCGCGTGGATTCAGGAGAGCGCGGACGCCGACACGGAGTGCCCGACCGCGGGGACGTTCCTCTATGCGCCGGTCGACCTCACCGTCGCGAACGACGCGGGCACGCTCGTCGTGAGCGCGCGCGGGTACGTCGCCGCCAACCAGCTCGACGTTGCCTTGATCCTCTTCGAGACCGACGACACCTGGGCGACGCTGGAGTCGGCGCCCGCGAACCTCGTTGACCTCGCCGAGGCCGCCGCCTTCGAGAAACACCCCACCACCACCGAGTGGGCGCTGGAGGTCAGCGCGGGCGGCACCGGCGCCACCCTCGGCATGAACTTCCAGATCAACGGCAGCGCACCGGACATCGGCTACGGCATGTCGTTCGCGACGGCGACGCTCACCGCGCGCTGACGCTCAGCGCGCGCTGACGTTCACCGCGCGCTGACGCTCAGCGCGCCCGATCGCTGATCCAGGCCGCGAGCCCAGCCGCCACCCGCGCCGTGAGGGCCGCCGCCGCGCCCTCCGCGGGATCGCCCGCCGGGAGCGCCCACGCCGCCGTCACCCCGGGCACCTCCACCTCGATCGCGCCCGCCACGAGCGCGACGGGCACGCCCCGCCGCGCCGCCCGCCGGGCCACCACCGCCGGGGCCTTGCCCTGGAGCGAGCCCGCGTCGACCCTCCCCTCGCCCGTCACCACGAGGTCCACGCCCGCGAGCAGCGCGTCGAAGCCCACGCGGTCGAGGATCAGCTCCGCGCCCGGCCGCAGGCGGCCGCCGAGGAGCGCCAGCGCCGCGCCGGTGCCGCCCGCCGCGCCGCCGCCGGGCACGTCGTGGAGGCGGGCGCCGGTGAGGTCCTCCAGCACGTCCGCCCAGCGCGTGAGGCCGCGCTCCAGGCGCTCCACGTCCTCCGCGGTGGCGCCCTTCTGGGGCGCGAAGCGGCGGGCGGCACCGCTCGGGCCGAGCAGCGGCGCGTCGACATCACACGCCACGTCGATCGCGACGACGGGGATGCGCGGCGGCTGGAAGCGCGCGAGCCGCTCCAAGGCGGCGCCCCCCTCGGGGAGCACGTTCCCGTCGGCGTCCCAGAAGCCCGCGCCGAGCGCGCGCAGCATCCCGGTGCCGCCGTCGCACGTCGCGCTTCCGCCGAGGGCCACGAGGTAGCGCCCGCACGTCATGTCGAGCCCGGCGCGCAGCGCCTCGCCGACGCCGCGCGTGCTCGCGGACATGACCTCCCGCCGCGCCGGATCGAACCCACAGACGCGCGCAAGCTCGATCACGAGCCCGGGGCCATCCTCCCCGAGCCGCACCAGCCGGGACATGCCCCAGGCGTCGTGGACGCGCACCGTGCGGGTCGGGAGCCCGAGCACGTCGAGCGTGCCCTCGCCGCCGTCGGCCACCGGGCGCAGGACCACCTCCGCGTCGGGGCATGCACGGCGCACACCGGCGGCGATGGCGTCGGCCGCCTCGGCT
>CAJBVW010000111.1 GCA_903959175.1 uncultured Pseudomonadota bacterium | reverse complement strand
ATAACGAACGGGGCCCGCTCACGGCGCGCTAACGACACATCGGCCTCCGCCGGACATGGCTGATGCCGGCGCGTCACGTCTACCCCGGATGCGGATGCAGCCGCCCGCTGTTCATCCTCCGCCTGTGCCACTCAGGCTGCAACGCCGACACACTCGCCGTGCCAACGGGCATGCAACTCAACAGCTACTCCGGCGTGGCCTGGCCCAGCGCTGCCGAGAGCCGCGGCTGCACGAACTCCAGGAACGCGCGCGTGCGGGGGGGCAGATGCCGGCCGCCCACGTAGACCAGGTGCAGCGGCGTGGGCGGCGGGGCGTAGTCGTCCAGGACGCGGATCAGCCGGCCCGCGCGGATCGCGTCATGTGCCACCACGCTCGGCAGGCGCGCGATCCCGAGCCCCTGCTCGGCGGCGTGACGCAGCACGACGAAGTCGTCGCTGACCAGGCGCCCGCGGATGGGCACCTCGATCTCGCGCTTTCCGTTGACGAAAGGCCAGGTCGTCCGCGCGGCGGCGCCGAGCTTCGCGAAGCGCACGCAGGAATGCCCGGTCAGCTCGGCGGGGGTGCTCGGCGTACCGTGCGCCTCCAGGTACGCGGGGCTCGCGACGATGCGGTACGCCCCGCTGTTCAGCAGGCGGGCGACCAGCGTCGAGTCCGGGAGCGCGCCGGCCCGGATCGCGACGTCGAAGCGCTCGGCCACCAGGTCGACCGGCCGATCGGTGAGGTGGAGCATGACCTCGACCTCGGGGTACGCCTGGAGGAACGCGCAGACGATGGGCCCCAGGAAGAGCTCGCCGATGGGCACGGTGGTCGTCACCCGCAGCTTGCCGCGCGGCTCGCGCTGCAGCTCGGTGACGGCGGCTTCGGCCGCCTCGAAGCGGGCGATGGCCCCTTCGGCCTCCTCCACGAAGGCGGCCCCCGCGTCGGTGAGCGCCAGCGTCCGCGTCGTGCGCTGCAGGAGCTGGGCGCCGACCTGCTCCTCGAGCTCGGCCACCTTTCGACTGACGGTGGTCTTCGGCATGCCGAGCGCCCGCGCCGCGTCGCGGAAGCTGCCCTCCTGGACCACGCGGACCAGGACCCGCGCGGCGTTCAAGTCCAACTGGCCCATATGCGGGACAACGTATCCCAGAATCCGCCCCTTGTCCCGCTGATGCGCGTCCCGTAAGAGGCCACCATGAAGCTCCTGACCTCCACCCGCCTCGGCAAGCTGCACCTCCACAACCGCGTCGTCCTGGCGCCGATGACCCGCAACCGCGCCGACGCGGCGGGCGTGATCGGCGCGATGACCGTGCGGTACTACGCCCAGCGCGCGAACGCCGGCCTCGTCATCACCGAGGCCGTGAACATCTCGGCGGAGGCCAAAGGCTACCCGATGACGCCCGGCATCTGGAGCGCGGAGCAGGTCGAGGCGTGGAAGGCGGTCACGCGCGCCGTCCACGCCGCGGGCTCCACGATCGTCGCCCAACTCTGGCACACCGGCCGCGTCGGCCACTCCGACGTCCGCGACGGCCGGCTCCCCGTCGCCCCGTCCGCCATCGCCATCCAGGGCCAGCAGCACTTCACGCCCACGGGGTTGAAGGACTACGAGGAGCCCCGCGCCCTGACGACGGACGAGGTCCGCGCGACGGTCGACGACTACGAGCGCGCCGCGCGCAACGCCAAGGCGGCCGGCTTCGACGGCGTCGAGCTCCACGGCGCCTTCGGCTACCTGCCGAACCAGTTCCTCGTGGACGCGTGCAACCAGCGCACCGACATCTACGGCGGCAGCATCGCGAACCGCGCCCGCTTCGTGCTCGAGGTGATGGAGCGCCTCGTGGGCGTGTGGGGCGAAGGCCGGGTCGGCATCCGGCTCTCGCCGACGCTCGCGTACAACGGCATGGTGGACTCGGATCCGCTGGCGACCTTCTCCTACCTGATCCAGGAGCTGAACGCGCTGCCGCTCGCGTACCTCCACCTCATGCGCGCCACCCCGGACGCGGCGCGCTTCCCACACTGGCCGAAGGACACCATCACCGCCTTCGCCCCGTTGTTCAACGGCGCAACCATCGTCAACGGCGGCTACGACCGCGCGTCCGCCGAAGCGGCCGTGACCGACGGCGCGGCGCAGGCCGTCTCGTTCGGCGCGCCGTACGTCGCGAACCCCGACCTCGTTCGGCGACTCGAGGTGGACGCCCCCCTCGCCGTCGCGGATCGGAGCACCTTCTACGGTGGCGGCGAACGGGGCTACGTCGACTACCCCACGCTGGAGGGCGGCGCGCCGCCCGCCGCCCGCGGCTACTGGCTGGTGCAGGCCACGGTTGGCGACCCGTCGCGGTTCGCGGCCTACACCACCGTCGCGGGGCCGCTGATCGCGTCGTTCGGCGGGCGCGTGCTCGCGCGGGGTGACGTGGCAGAGGTCGTCGAGGGCGAGGTGCCGCGGCGGCCGTACTTCGTCGAGTTCCCAAGCTACGCGGCGGCCCGTTCGTGTTTCCGCTCGGCGGGCTACCAGGACGCCGTCGCGCTGCGCGCCGGCGCGGCGCACTTCGACATCGTCATCGTCGAGGGCCTCGCGCCCCCCCCGTCCGGAGCCTGACCCGCACCTCCGCCCCCCTCCATCGTGCTCCGCGGCCGTGGTGGCTCGTGGCCGACCACGACGAGGTGAGCGACCTGTACCGCTCCGAGGACGGCGGGCGCACCTGGGAGGGGGCCGCCGGGGAGTGCCTCGTCGACACGATCGCCGGGGCCGCCACCCTCGACGATGGCGACGTGGTGCTGCTCGGAGAGGGCCGCGTGTGGTGGAGGGCGGTGGGCGGCGAGGTGTGGGCGCCGGTGGAGCTCGCGTTCACCGCGACGACGATGGCCGGCGGCGAGCGCCTCTACCTGGGCGGAGCCGACGGCGTGTGGACGGTCGACAACGACGGTGCGGCCGCGCTCGTCCTGGAGGGATCGGTGACGAGCCTCCACGCCGGGGACGGCGGCGTGGTCGCGCTCCTGGCGGGGGAGGTGGCGTACACGCGCGGCGGCGACTGGGTCGTCGTGGACGCCCCCGAAGGCGCCCGGTCTGCGACGCTGGACGAGGCCCATGTGTTCGTCGGCACCGACGCCGGCGACGTGCTCCGCCTCGGTGACGACGGTTGGATCGGCTGCGGCGACAGCCCCCTCCGTGACGCCAATCCGGCTCACCCCCAGGTCGTACGCCTCGCGACGGACGGCGCCACGCTCGTGCTCGCGCATGCCGACGCCGGCCCCGCGCTCTCGACGGACGCCTGCGCCACCTGGACCGCGGATCCCGCGCCGGCCGATCTCGTGTGGCGCGACGACCTCACCGACGACGACTACTACGACTTCACCGAGCTCGACGAGGCGTTCACCGCGCTCGGGGTCGGCGGGGACCGCGTGGTGGTCGGCACCTACGACGGCGCGGCCACGCGGATCAACGGCGCCTGGCAGAAGCAGCCCCTCAAGGGCGCCGACTACCCCCGCGGCGTCGCGTTCTCCACGACGTTCGCCGAGGATGGCCTCGCGCTCGTCGCGGCGTACGGGTGCGGCATCGAGCGGGCGTTCGAGGCCGGGGTGCGCTGGGACTGCCCGGGCGTGGGCCTCGACCTGCCGGGAGCACAGGCGATCGCCGTCCCGTCCGACGCGGAGGGCCTCGTGCCCGCCTACGCCCTCTCCAACCGCGTGCCCTTCCGCTCGGACAACGGCGGGGCGAGCTGGGCGCCGATCGCCGGGACGTTCGGGCCCGCCCACCACCTCGCCGCGGGCCCCGGCGGGCGCGTCTGGCTCTTCCCCGTCCAGCAGATCGAGGGGGGCGCCCCCGGGGATCTCCTGCGGAGCGACGACCGGGGTGCCACCTGGAGCGGCGTGCCCGGGTTGTCGGTCGTCGGCGAACACGTCGTGCGCGGCCTGGTCGACGCGGGGTCCCGCGTGATCGCCTTCACCGGCGACAAGGACGACACCACGGCCGAGGCCGTCTACCTCTCCACGGACGGCGACACCTTCCTCGCGATCCTCGAAGCGTCGGAGTTCGCGGACGTGGCGACCGGCGGCGACGTGATCGTCGCCGTGGGGCCCGGCGGCATCGACGTGGGCGTGGCCGACGGCGCCGCGTGGGTGTGGACCCACCCGTCGGACGAGCCCACCCGCCGCGTCGTCGTCACGAGCGACGGCACCCTGATCGCGGCCACCCGCACCCAGCGCCTGCTGCGCAGCGACGACGGCCGCACCTGGGAAGACCTCGGCGCGGCCTTGCCGGGCCAGATCGAGGCGCTCGCGGCGCACCCCGACTTCGCGGCACATCCCGAGCTCGTCGCGATGACCCCCGCGGGGGCGTTCCGGGTGGACGAGGACGGCACCGTCTCCCGTTGGATGGGCCTCCAGCAGGCGGACGACCAGTCCCACTACAGCGCGTTCGTCGCCTACGATCCGCCTTCGAACGACGTCTCGCGGGAGGGCGCGCATCTCGGTACGGTCCACGCGCTGCCCGCGGGCACCGTCGCGACCGTGTGGCTCCGCGGGCCCTCGATCGAGCTGATCGGCGCCATCGACGGCGTCGCCGAGCTCGAGCTGCGCGTGGACGGCGTGGTCACCGGCGTCACGGCGTCCGACGCGATGCCCATCGGGGGAGTCCTCGCCAGCGCCGAGGTTGGCGACGGGCCACACCTCGTCGAGCTGGAGGTGATCGCCGGCGAGGGGGTGTACCTGGACGCTGCGCGGGGCACCGAGGCGTCCGCCCCGCTCGGGTGGGCGCCACGCGATGCGGCTGCGAGCGAGGCGCCGCCGCCGTGCGGGTGTGGATCGCCCGGCGCGCCCCTCCGCTGGTGGATGCTCGCTCCGCTGCTCGGGCTGGTGCGCCGGCGTCTTCCGGGTCGTTGCGGCGCGTGGACGACGGGCGGTAGCCGGTGCGGATCTCCTGCCTACCTTGAGCGGGAGCCGGGCGGATCGCACCACGGGGCCGGGGCCGGCGCCCGCCCGCCCGGACGTCACCAGAAGGAGGAAACATGGCAGGACCCATCGACACGCTCTACGTGACCGCGGCGACGTACGATGACGTGAACCAGGCGAAGCTCGCGTACGAGGCCCTCAACCGGCTGTACGACACGATCGGGACCTCGCACGAGTTCGACGCGGTCGTGGTCGAGAAGACGCCCAAGGGGCGCGTCCGCATCGTGAAGACGCGCGAGCAACCGAGCCGGCACGGCGCGTCCGTGGGCCTCGCCTGGGGCCTCGCGGCCGGGCTCGTCGCGGCCCTGTTCCCGGCGATCGGGATCTGGACCGCGCTCACCGCCGGAGGGGCCGCCGGAGCGACCATCGGCGCGTTGGCGGGCCACGCGGCGGCGGGCGTGAGCCGCCACGACATGAAGTCCCTCGGGGAGCTCCTCGACAAGGGCGGCGCCGGGCTCCTCGTCGTGTACGCGGCCAACCGGGCCGACCAGGTGACCGCCGCGCTGAAGGCGGCGAACGTGATCAAGTGCCAGATCCAGAACGCGCGGCTCGAGGAGCTCGCGGAGGCGGTCAACGACGCGAAGTCGTACACCGTCCCCAAGACCCCCGCGAAGGTCTGACACCGGCACGGGGCGTCGCACGTGACCACACGGCACGCGCGCGCCCCATCTGCCGCAGGAGATCTGCCGCAGGAGGACGTGGACGGCGGGTTCCCGACGCTGGTTAAGGGACGAACGGGCAGCACCGGGCGCGCGTCTCTCGGCTCGTCCCCTCTCCCATCGCTCCTCCGGACCCCGCACATGCCCTCCTCGAGCCCGCCCCCCGCCGACCGCCACGACGTCATCCGCGTCCAGGGCGCCCGAGAGAACAACCTCAAGGATGTCAGCGTCGACATCCCCAAGCGGCGGCTCACGGTGTTCACCGGCGTCTCGGGATCGGGCAAGTCATCCCTGGTGTTCGGTACGATCGCGGCGGAGTCGCAGCGGCTCATCAACGAGACCTACAGCGCCTTCCTCCAGGGCTTCATGCCGACGCTCTCGCGGCCCGACGTCGACCTGCTGGACGGCCTGACGACCGCCATCCTCGTCGACCAGGAGCGCATGGGCGCCAACGCGCGCTCGACCGTCGGCACCGCGACCGACGCCAACGCGATGTTGCGCACCCTGTTCAGCCGCGTCGGCAAGCCCTTCGTCGGCTCGACCAACGCGTTCGCCTTCAACGTCCCGTCGGTGCACGGCGTCGGGCAGGTCTCGGTCGACAAGGGCGGCGGCAAGACGGAGAAGCGCACGTTCAGCGTCGCGGGCGGCATGTGCGCGCGCTGCGAGGGCATGGGCTCCGCGAACGACATCGACCTCGCCCAACTCTACGACGACACGAAGTCGCTCGCCCAGGGCGCGCTCACCATTCCCGGCTACGTCGCGGACGGCTGGTACGTGCGGATCTTCACCGAGTCCGGCTTCCTCGACCCCAACAAGCCGATCCGCGACTTCACGGCGAAGGAGATGAAGGACTTCCTCCACAAGGAGCCCGTCAAGGTCAAGATCGGGAACGTCAACCTCACCTACGAGGGGCTGATCCCGAAGATCCAGAAGTCGTTCCTCTCGAAGGACGTGGAGGCGTTGCAGCCGCACATCCGCGCCTTCGTCGACCGCGCGGTGACCTTCCGCACCTGCCCCGCGTGCGCCGGCACCCGCCTCAACGACGCCGCCCGCTCCTGCAGGATCGAGGGGGTCAACATCGCGGAGGCCTGCGCGATGCAGATCACCGACCTCGCCGCCTGGGTGCGCGGGCTGGACGCCCCCACGGTCGCGCCGCTGCTGCGCGGGCTCGGGCACACGCTCGACGCCTTCGTCGAGATCGGCCTCGGCTACCTCAGCCTCGACCGCACCTCCAGCTCGCTCTCGGGCGGAGAGGCCCAGCGGATCAAGATGATCCGCCACCTCGGCTCCTCCCTCACCGACATCACCTACGTCTTCGACGAGCCGACCGTGGGCCTGCATCCCCACGACATCCAACGGATGAACGCCCTTCTGTTGCGGCTGCGCGACAAGGGAAACACCGTGCTCGTCGTGGAGCACAAGCCGGAGACCATCGGGATCGCCGACCACGTGGTCGACCTCGGCCCCGGCGCCGGGACCGCCGGCGGCGAGGTGGTGTACCAGGGCACCGTCGCGGGGCTGCGGAAGAGCGGCACGCTCACCGGGCGCCACCTCTCGGATCGCGCCACGCTCAAGACGAAGGTGCGCAGACCGTCCGGTGTGTTGGCGGTGCGCGGCGCGCGCACGAACAACCTCGCGGGCCTCGACGTCGACATCCCGCTCGGCGTCCTCGTGGTCGTGACCGGTGTCGCCGGCTCGGGCAAGAGCTCGCTCATCCACGGCTCGGTAGCCGGGCGAGACGGCGTGGTGGTGGTCGACCAATCCGCGATCCACGGCTCCCGCCGCAGCAACCCCGCGACCTACACCGGCCTGCTCGAGCCGATCCGCAAGGCCTTCGCGAAGGCCACCGGGGCGAACGCCGCGCTGTTCAGCGCCAACTCCGAGGGCGCCTGCCCCGCGTGCAACGGCGCCGGGCTCCTCTACACGGACCTCGGCATGATGGCCGGCGTCACCACCGTGTGCGAGGAGTGCGAGGGCCGGCGCTTCCAGGCGTCGGTGCTGGAGTATCGCTTGGGCAGCCTCAACATCGCCGAGGTCCTCGACCTCCCGGTGGACGGCGCGCTCGCCTTCTTCGGCGCCGGCCCGGCCCGCACGCCTGCCGCGCACGCGATCCTCGCGCGCATGGCGGACGTGGGCCTCGGCTACGTGCGGCTCGGCCAGCCGCTCCCCACCTTGTCGGGCGGCGAGCGCCAACGCCTCAAGCTCGCGACGAACATGGGCGCGGAGGGGGGCGTCTACGTGCTCGACGAGCCCACCACCGGCCTCCACCTCGCCGACCTGCGGCAGCTCCTCGGCCTGCTCGACCGCCTCGTCGACTCCGGCAAGTCCGTCGTCGTCATCGAGCACCACCAGACCGTGATGGCCCACGCCGACTGGATCATCGACCTCGGTCCGGGCGCCGGACACGACGGCGGGCGCGTCGTGTTCGAGGGCACCCCGGCGGCCCTCGTCGCGGCGCGGTCCACCCTGACCGGCCAGCACCTCGCCGCCTACGTCGGCGCTACGTGAGCGTCGCCCCGCTCGCCCTCGGCACGCCCACCGAGGACCGCCGCCGCGACACCGCCATCCTCCTCGTCGGCACCACCTGGATGACCGCCGCGCTCCTCCTCCACGCCCTCGCCGGCTCCTACGCCACGTTGCTCGCCTGCCGCGCGCTCGCGGGCATGGCGGGCGGCATCCTCGGCGGCGTCGCGGTCGCGTACATCGGCGACTACTTCCCCTACTCCCGCCGCGGCTTCGCCAACGGCGTGGTCATGGGCGGCTTCGCGCTCGGGCAGGTCGCGGGCATCCCGATCGGCGCGGTGATGGCGAGCCGATGGGGCTTCCGGAGCCCGTTCCTCGCGCTCGCGGTGTTCATGGCCGTCGCCGCGACGCTCACCTGGGCGCGCGTCCCCCAACCGAACGTGCCGCTCGCGACGGATCTCTCCTTCGGCGCCGCGTTCCGACGCTACCGCGCGCTCGCCACCCGCCGGAAGACGGCCGCGGCCGCCCTCTCCTACCTCCTCATGTTCTTCGGGGTCGGCGCCTACATCTCCTACCTGCCGACGTGGCTCGAGGCGCGCTTCCACGTCGGCGGCGACGCCGTGGCGGGCATGTTCGTCGTCGGCGGCGTCGCGGCCATCCTCGCCAACCCGGCGTCGGGCTGGCTCTCCGATCGCATCGGCCGGCGCGGCATCATCCTCGGCGGGTGCACGGCGTTCGCGCTCGTGGTCGGCGCCACCCCGTGGGTCACGCCCGTTTTCTACGCCTCCTACGCGGTCTTCTTCTGCGCGATGGGCGCCGCGTCCTTCCGCATGCCGCCCTTCCAGTCGCTCTTCTCCACGCTCGCGCCCGCGTCCGAGCGCGGCTCGCTCATGAGCATGACCTCCTTCGGCGGCCACACCGGCTTCGCGATTGGCGGGGCCGTGGCCGGCGCGCTCTACGGCACCGCGGGGTTCACGGGCATCGCGCTCGTCGCGGCGGCGGCGACACTCGTGGCCGTCGGGATCGTCGCCTCCGAGCTGCCCGAGCCCGAGAGCACCTCGACATAGCCGCGGTCCCCGTCGACCCGGATGCGGTCGCCGTCCTTGATGACACGCGTCGCGTCCGGCACGCACACGACGGCCGGGATGCCGTACTCGCGCGCCACCACCGAGCCGTGTGTCATCTGGCCGCCCACCTCCATCACGAGGCCGCCGGCGAGGGCGAAGAGCGGCGTCCACCCCGGGTCGGTGAAGCGGGTGACGAGGATGTCTCCCTTGGCGAGCGGCTGGTCCGGCGCCTCGAGCACGCGCGCGATGCCCTCGACGACCCCGGCCGACGCCGACGTGCCGACGAGCGCCCCGTCCGGCGCGCTCCCACGCGCGTGTGTCGCGACGATGCGCTCCCCGCGGGAGGTGAGCACCCGCGGCGCCGTGAGGTGCTGGTGCCGCCGGAACTCCTCCTTGCGCTCCTGTACGCGCGCGCGCGCCTCGGGGCCGGGGCCCTCCGCGAGCTCGAGGAGGCGGAGGAACCAGATGTCGCCGGGGGCGTCGAGGATCCCGGCCGCGACGAGCCGCGCGCCCTCGACCGCGAGGTGTTCGCGGGCGATGCGGGAGATCTGGAGCCCGTGGTGCTTCGGCTGCTCGCGGGCGGAGGTGAGGCTGCGGACGACGCGGGCGACGCGACGCACGATCGGGCGCTTCCACCAGGGGGACTTCGCGACGAGGCGGCCGAGGGCACGGTCGGCCTCGGCGGCGAAGGCCGCGTGGTCGGCGCGGATGGCCTCGGGCGAGACCCCCGCCGCGATCATGCCGCGGAGGGCCTGGAGGATCGGGTTCAGATCGTCCACGTAGCGGGGGCGGCTCACGTCGAACTCGCCGGGGCCGCGGCAGCCGTAGCGGGTGAGCCACTCGTCGAGGCGGGCGCCGAGGGCGGGGTCGGCGGCGGCGAGGCGGGCGCGGAGGTCCCCCGGGGTGGCGGCGGCGAGCACGGCGCGGAGGGCGGGGTTGCCGGCGATCACCGCGGCGAGATCGGTGAGGGCGAGGTCCTTCTCGGTCACGATGTTGTCGGGCATCGCGCGGAGGAGGGCGACGAGGTCGGCGTCCTTCGGGAACCAGTGGTCGAGCAGCAGGTTCCCGAAGATCGAGGCGAAGATCGGGCCGAACCACGTCGGGCGCACGCGCTCGTAGAGGGTGGCGAGCTCGAGGCCCACCTGCCGCATGCGGGCGGGGCCGACGGGCGCCGCGTCGATGCGGGCGCGCACCGCCTTCAACACCTCGGGCTCCCGGGCGGCGCGGGCGCGGATGAGGCCCTCGGGCCGGACGAAGAGGGCGTGGAGGAGGAGCCCGGCGCCGAGGCGGCGGAAGCGGAAGAAGGCCCACGACCAGGTGTACAGGCGCTGGGCGAGGCCCGGCTCTGCCTGGAATTCCGGCCACTTCGCCACGTCTCCGAGGGCGCGGCCCATGAGCGGATCACTCTCTTCGAGCAGCTTCGGGAAGATGGCGCGGAGCCAGCCGAGCCGGAGGACCTCGGTGGCGTCGTGGTAGCCGCGGCCGCCCGCCTCCACCATGTAGACGGTGTCGAGCGGCGCCTCGGGCGACTTGCCGAAGGGGTAGATCGCCTTGAGCATCGAGCGGGCGAGCGGCGGGATGGCGTCGACCATGCCCTGGATGTGGTTCTCGGAGATGTAGACGTGGAGGCGGCCGTCCCGCGGGACCGGCTCCGGCATCGGGAAGAGCGTGGTGATCGGCCGGCTCTGGACAACGAAGATCGTGTCCCCCTCGATGCACCACTCGACGTCCTGGGGCCGCCCGTAGTGCCGCTCGATCCGCCCCGCGAGCGCCGCGAGCGCCGTGATCTGGGCGTCGGAGAGCGCGGGCGCATGGCGTTGGGCGTCGGAGAGGGGCTCCTCCACCGTGCCGCCCTCCTTGAGCGGGCGAATGCGCAAGAGCTTGTCCGCGATGCGACGCTCGAGGATGGCGCCGGTGAGCTTGTCGACGCGGTAGAGGTCGGCGCTGACGAGGCCGGAGACGAGGGCCTCGCCGAGGCCGAAGCCGGCGTCGATCGAGAGGCGGTCGCGGTGGCCGGAGATGGGGTCGGCGGTGAAGAGGATGCCGGACACCTCGGGGAGCACCATGCGTTGGACGACGACGGAGAGCTGTACTTGTTCGTGGCGAAAGCCACGCTCCGCCCGGTAGAGGATGGCGCGGTCGGTGAAGAGGGAGATCCAGCACCGGCGCACGCCGTCGAGCACCTGGGCCTCGCCGAGCTGGTTCAGGTAGGTGTCCTGTTGGCCAGCGAAGGAGGCGTCGGGGAGGTCCTCCGCGGTTGCCGAGCTGCGGACCGCGCACGGGTGCTCCACGCCGAGGGCGCGGAGGGCGTGTGTAACGTCCGTCGCGACGGCCGGTGGGATGGGGAGGGCGCCCAACGTGGCGCGGACGGTGGCGCCGGCGGATCGCACCGCGGCGAGGTCCCCGGCGGTGAGCCCGTCGAGCGGCGCGAACACGTCGGGCGGCGCGGCCTCGAGGAACGCGCGCCAGGCGGCCGTCGTGACACAGAAGCCACCGGGCACCGGGAAGCCCGCCGCCGTCATCTCGCCGAGGTTGGCACCCTCCCCTCCGACGAGCGGCAAGGAGGTGGCGTCGATGGCAGAGAACGGGAGCACGAACGGGATCGGATCCACGGGAACCTCCGGCGGGGACGTATCGCGCCCCGCGCTTTCGGGGCGGGGGCCAAACGCGGCCGCCGCCCCGCGGTATGCTGCCGGCGATGCTCCTCCTCCTCGCCTGTTGGATCCCCTCCCCCCCGGCCGAGCCGACCGTGCTCGGTACGTTGGACGTGGCGGACACGGGCGACTCCGTCGACCCCCTCGACGACGTCGGGGGTGACACCGACACCGCCGTCGAGCCGGCAGACTCCGCCGAGCCGCCCCCGCCGCGCATCGTCATCAACGAGGCCATGCCGAAGAACCGCTCGACGATCCGCGGCGTCACGGGCGGGTTTCCCGATTGGGTGGAGCTCTACAACGCCGACGTGGTCCCCGTGCCCCTGCGCCGTGTCACCCTCACCGACGGCGGCGGGCGCGTGTGGATGGGCCCCGACGTGGACCTCGCGCCCGGCGAACGCCTCTACGTCGAGGCCGACGACGGCGCGAGCGATGGCTCCGCGCCCTTCTCGCTCGACTCCGACGGGGACTCCCTCACCCTCGCCTTCGAGGGCGCCGTGACCGACCGCATCGCCCTCGGCGCGCTCGACGCCGACGTGGCGTGGGCCCGCCACCCGGACGGCGGGGAGTGGGCGCCGACCATCACGGTGACACCCGACGCGCCCAACCCGGACGCCCCGAGCGCCACGCTCGACCTCACCGATACCGTGTTCCAGCTCGACACGCTGCACACGGTCGACATCACGCTGAGCGCCACCGCCTACGCGAGCCTCCAGGCCGACCGCCTCACCTACGTCCAGGGCGCCGTCACGGTGGACGACATCCCGTACGACACGGTGGGCGTGCGGCTGAAGGCCTACGTCGGCTCGTCCCGCACCATCGACCAGAAGTGCGGCTTCAAGGTTGATCTGAACCGCTACGTCCCCGACCAGGAGTGGCGCGGGCTCGAGATGTTGACCCTGAACAACATGGTCCAGGACTACACCTACGTCCACGAGTACCTAGCCTACGAGGTGTTTCGTTCGGTTGGTGTCCCCTCCCCGCGCGTCGGCTACGCGCGGGTGTCCGTCAACGGCACGGACTACGGCCTCTACCTCTTCATCGAGAGCATCGACGACCGCTTCCTCGACCGTTGGTACGCCGACAGCAGCGGCGCGCTCTACGAGGGCGCCTACGGCGTCGACCTGATGACCGGCTATGAGGCCTCCTTCTCCTACGACGAGGGGCCCGAGCCGGCCGACACCTCCGACCTGACCGCGGTGATCGACGTGCTCAACGGCGAGGCCGACAACGCCGGCATCGCCGCGCTGGAGGAGCTGGTCGACCTCGACGAGGTGCTCGCCAACATGGCCGCCGAGGCCCTGCTGTTGCATTGGGACGGGTACACCACCCGCAACAACTACCGCCTGTACCACGACCCCGTCACCGGGCGCTTCCAGATCATCCCGTGGGGCGCGGACCAGACCTTCCTCACGCTCTACTACGGGCCGTGGAGCAGCTACGGGCAGATCTTCAACTTCTGCCTCGCGAACACGGCGTGCGCGGCCCGGTACGACGCCATCCTCTACGACGCCTCGCTCACGATGGACGGGCTGGACCTGATCTCCCAGGCCCAGGACCTCCACGCCTGGCTCTACCCCGAGATCGAGACGGACCCCCGACGCGAGTTCGGCCTCGACTCCCACGGCGCCTACTACGCCGCGACCCTCTCCACGATCGCCACGTGGCCGGCGTCGGTGCGGGATCAGGTGGAGGCCCGGTAGCGTCACACCCGCGGCGGACGCCGCCCTACGCGAACAGGCGCCGCGCCCCCGTGACCACCGCGCCCACCGCCGGGTGGCGGATGCGCCGCTCGGCGCTGATCGCCCAGAAGCGCTCGCGCACGTCGTCCGTCACGCCGAAAGGGACGACGTGGTACTGCTCGGAGACCTCGCGGGCGACGGCCGTGGGCGCCGCGAACACCCCCGCGCCGGCCTGGCCGAAGGCCTTCATCAGCGCGCTGTCGCCGAGCTCGACGACGATGTCGGGCACGATCCCGAGGCGGTCCATCCACTCGTCCAGGCCGCGGCGCAGCGCGCTCCCCGGCGAGGGCAGCAGCATGCGCGCGCGGTCGAGGCTCTGCGGGAAGCCGGGCGCCAGCGCCGCCGCCGTCGGGGCCACGGCAAAGAAGGTGACGCCGCACTCGCCGAGGGCGTGGCTGAAGGCGCGGATGCCGCTCCCGGAGGGGAGCGACGCGTCGGAGAGCACGAGGTCGAGGCGGTGGGAGACGAGCTCGGTGAGGAGCGTGGGGACGTCGCCGTCGCGCACATCCAGACGCGCGCCCCCCTCCAGGGCCAGCACCGGCTCGAGGAGGCGGTAGACGGCGATCTTGGGGAGCGCGTCGGAGACCCCCACCGAGAGGCGCAGGGGCCGCCCGGAGGGGCGCCCGCGCACCGCCTGGAGGAGCTCCTGGCCGAGGCCGAAGATCTCGTCCGCGTAGCGGTACACCTCGCGCCCCGTCGGCGTGAGCTCGAGGCGCCGCCCCCGTCGCTCGAAGAGCGGCTCCCCCAGCGTGTCCTCGAGCTGCTTGATCTGGCCCGAGAGCGTGGGTTGGGCGAGCCGGAGCTTCTTCGCCGCCGCCGTCATGCTCCCCTCCCGCGCGGTGGCGTGGAAGTAGAGCAGGTGGTGGTAGTTCAGCCAGGGCGTGGTCGTCATCGGCTCTATCTATCGGTCACGCGCGTCAATCGTCGAGCGCGGCCCTCACGCGCGCGCGTCGTGGACGCGAAAGATTCCGCGTGCCGTGAGGGCGACCTGCGCTATATTCATGGCTTAGCACAAGGAGAAGCGCCCGTTCGTCGCTCCGCCCCTGACATATCGTCTTTATCTATCAGTAGCCGCGGATTTATCTGTTTGCCCTTTGCTCCGCCGGGGGTGACCTTGGCGGGGTCACCTGGAAACCCGCGCATGGACGTCTCTCTCTTCCCCTTCAATGAATACTGGTGGTTCTACGTAGCCTTCATGACCTTCGTCCTGGGCATGCTCGCCCTCGACCTCGGCGTGTTCCACCGCAAGTCCCACGCCGTGAGCTTCAAGGAGTCCGCCGCCTGGACATCCGTGTGGATCAGCCTCGCGATGGTCTTCAACGTAGGGCTGTTCTTCTACGCCGAGTCCACCTTCGCCGCGAACCCTCGCCTGATGGCCGTCCCCGGCTTCGACCCCGCGGCCGCCGCCGAGCGTGTGAGCCTCGAGTTCCTCACCGGCTTCGTCATCGAGAAGGCGCTCGCGGTCGACAACATCTTCGTCTTCGCGGTCGTCTTCTCGTACTTCGCCATCCCCGCCGCCTACCAGCACCGCGTGCTCTTCTACGGCATCCTCGGCGCACTCGTGTTCCGCGCCATCTTCATCGCGCTGGGCGCGGTGCTCATGCAGTACCACTGGGTCGTGGTGCTCGCGGGCGTGTTCCTCATCCTCACGGGCCTCAAGCTGATGTTCGGCCCCGAGAAGCCGATGGACCCGGACGCCAACCCGCTCATCAAGCTCGTCCGCCGCTTCCTCCCCATCACCAGCACGCTCGAGGGCGAGCGCTTCTTCGTCCGCAAGAACGGCGTCCTCTTCGGCACCCCGCTCCTCATCACGCTGCTCGTCGTCGAGTTCTCCGACATCATCTTCGCCATCGACTCGGTGCCCGCCATCTTCGCCGTCACCAAGGAGCCCCTGCTCGTCTTCACCTCGAACATCTTTGCGATCCTCGGCCTCCGCAGCCTCTACTTCATGCTCGCCAGCGTGGTGGACCGCTTCCACCTCCTCAAGTTCGGCCTCGCCCTGGTGCTCGTGTTCGTCGGCCTGAAGATGTCCTGGCTCAACGCGGCCTTCGGCGGCAAGTTCCCCATCGGCCTCTCGCTCGGCATCATCTTCGGCATCCTCGTGGTGTCGATGGCGGCCTCGTGGCTCATCCCCCCGAAGCCCGCTACAACCCGTTGAGCGCGTCCACCACCACGAAGAGATCGCCCGCGGTGTACCAGTCCACCGCGACAAGCGTGGGGGCGCGTCCGAAGGCGGCGGCGCACGCGGTCGCGCGGCCGTAGAGCACGCCCTCGGCGTTGGCCTCCTCCGCCTGCGCCTCGCTCGGGAACGGGTCCGCGATCCAGTGGTTCAGCAGGAAGAGCGGGTTGGCGGGGTCACCGCGGTTCACGTCGCAGGTGAAGTCGGCGACCTCCGCGAAGCTGTACGGGGTGTCGACGTACAGGCTCCACGCCGGCTGGTACCACTCCGGCGGCGGGGCCCCCGACTCCGCGGTGACGAGCAGCCGCGTGTCGGCCGCCACCATCTCCCCGAGGGTGGGCCAGGCGCCGCCGTCCCAGGTGTAGACGTAGCGATCGAGCCCCGCCTCCGCGAAGGCGGTCGCGGTGGCCTCGGCGGAGAGGTGGTCCTCGACGATGAACGCCAGCACCTCGCCCCGGTGCGCGTCGAGGAAGGCGCGGACGACCGCCAGCCCCTCGACGAGCGGGGTGGCGCCGAGCTCGCAGTATCCGTGGCAGAGGTAGGCCTCGCCCTCCCACTCGTGGGTGTCGAGGAGCATGGCGTGCACGCCGTCCTCGAGCTGGTCGGCGAGGGAGTGCGGCTGGTTCGGGAGCTGGAACCCGTCGTCCTCGCTCGACATGCTGTTGTGCGTGCCCGCGAGCGTCACCGTGTCGAACGGGCGTGCGCAGAGCTCGGCGTGGCCGTTGCACGCGGTCGGCAGGGGGTCGGCGGCGGGGCCCGGCCCGGCGCACCCGGCGAGGAGCAGAAGCATCGCAGGCACTCTATCCCGACATCTTCTCACGTCTCCGACCTGGACCTGGAGCGAGTGAACAGCTATTGAATCAAACTTGAGGAGATGACGATGCTCGCCCTGCTCGCCCTGGCCCCCGCCTTCGCCGCCGACGCCCCCGCGACGACCGACGCCCCCGCGACGACCGACGCCCCCGCGACGACCGACGCCCCCGCGACGACCGACGCCCCCGCGACGACCGACGCCCCCGGCGCCTTCCGCCTGAACACCCCCGGCCGCGGCTTCGAGGTGCGGCTCGCCGCCGAGCTCGGCTTCGTCGGCGTCCTCTCCCACATCATCCAGTTCGACCGCGACGGCACCGAGTTCGACTACGTCAAGGAGGGCGGCCAGGACGTGCTCTTCCCCTTCGCGCGTGCCGAGGCCGGCTTCTCGTGGCGCCGCAGCCACGCGGTCCTCGTCTACCAGCCGCTCCTGCTCCAGGGCGACGTGACCCTCCAGGACGAGCTCGTCGTCGACGACGTGGTCTTCGAGGAGGGCACGCCCATCCGCGCCCGGTACAACTTCCCCTACTTCCGCGGCAGCTACCTCTACGATGTGCTCCCCTCCCCCGAGCACGAGCTCTCCTTCGGCATCGCCGTTCAGCTCCGCAACGCGACGATCGACTTCGCCAGCCTCGACGGCGAGGCGCTCGTCTCGAACCGCGACATCGGCATCGTCCCGCTGCTCGCCGGCCGCTACGAGGGGCCCGTCTCCAAGCACATCTGGTGGGGCGCCGAG
This sequence comes from uncultured Pseudomonadota bacterium, assembly GCA_903959175.1. Lineage (GTDB taxonomy): Bacteria > Myxococcota_A > UBA796 > UBA796 > SXON01 > CAJBVW01. The sequence goes on along the minus strand of CAJBVW010000111.1, from coordinate 3,966 downwards.
GCCACCGGCTTCTACGCCCCGATCAAGTACCTCAACGGTGACGACAACGGCGTCGTCGGGGCCATCCTCGACGCCTCGGTGCGCATCGGCGTGAGCCCCCGCGCCGGCGTGCGGCCCTACGTCAACGCCCGGTACGTCGGCGGCGGCGCCGAGGGCACCTCGGACGAGTCGACCCCGCCGGGGGACGGCTACAACAACAACTGGCTGCACACCCTCGCGATCAGCGCCGGCACGCAGTTCCGGTAGGCCTCCGCGGGCGTCTGGCCCCCGCGCTCAGGGCGTGCCGGCCCACGCGGACCGGGCACGCGGTACGCCCGACCTCAGGCCGTGCGCCGACGACGACGCAGGAGGGCCGCCGCGCCGATCGCGAGCACGAAGGACGCGCCGGTGCCGCAGCGGGGCGCGCCGCCGATCACGTCGCGCGGGGGGTCGCACACGTCGCCTTCGCCGTCCTTGTCGGAGTCCTTCTGGTCCGGATCCGCCTCGCTCGGGCAGAGATCGCAGGCGTCGCCCACGCCGTCCGCGTCCGCGTCGGCCTGGTCGGGGTCCGCCACGGTCGGGCAGAGGTCGCACACGTCACCGAGGCCGTCCTCGTCGGCGTCCTCCTGGAAGGTGTCGGCGTTCTGCGGGCAGATGTCACACTGGTCGCCCAGGCCGTCGGCGTCGCTGTCGGTCGCGACGGTGATGAGGCTGTCGGACGGGCACACGTCGCAGGCGTCGCCCACGCCGTCGCCGTCACGGTCGGCCTGGTCGTCCGCGATGAGCGGGCACACGTCGCAGTCGGTGCCGCGGCCGTCCACGTCGGGATCGCCGCCGCCGTCGCCGAAGACGAGCCGGCAGGGGTCGCAGAGGTCGCCGATGCCGTCCTCGTCGGTGTCGGCCTGCAGCGGGTCCTTCTTCTCGGGGCACACGTCGCACTCGTCGCCGATGTCGTCGTCGTCGGTGTCGAGCTGCGCGGGGTCGTAGACGGTCGGGCAGAGGTCGCACACGTCGCCCACGCCGTCACCGTCGCCGTCGAGCTGCTCGGGATCGTAGTCCTCGGGGCAGTCGTCGCAGACGTCGCCGACGGTGTCGTCGTCCTTGTCGCGCTGCGGCGGGTCGTAGTCGTCGGGGCAGACGTCGCAGAGGTCACCCACGTCGTCGCAGTCCGAGTCCTCCTGCTCCGGGTTGTAGAGCGCCGCGCAGTTGTCGCAGCGCAGCGTCACCAGGAGGTCGGGGATCTTCGCGTCTTCCGGGAACTGGAGCTCCGCGTAGGACAGCCCGTCGAAGTCGTAGTCATACCCGGCGATGCTGTACGCGCAGCCGAACGACGTGTAGTCGTAGTAGTAGTCGGCGTTCGGGTACGGGACCCCGGCGTCGTCCACCGTGCCGGCGCAGAGCGGATCGGCGAGGTCGACCACGGGCTCGCGCGCCTCGGGCACGTTGTTGCAATTGAGGTCCTGCACGTCGACGGGGTCGTCGCAGGTCTCCGCGTGCGCGGTGCCAAGGCCAAGGAGATGCGCCGTCAGGAAGACGATCATTCTTCCTCCTCGTCGTTGTCGAAGAAGCTGGGGTCCACGAACTCCGTCTTGGGGGCGACGGGGGCCGCGGGGATGGAGACCACATCGAGCGCGACGGCCTCGCCGTTCCACGGCAGGGGGGTCGTCGCGGCGTTGACGGGGAGCGCCTCGTCCTTCGCGAGCCGGCGCGCGATGCGCAGGACCACGCGGCGGTCTTCCGCGACCACGTCGTTGCTCCCGGTGCCGGCGCGGGGCATGACCTCGCCGAGGCCGCGCCAGCTCATGCGTTGGGGGCTCACGCCCTCGACCACCAGGGCCTCCCAGACGGCGCGCGCGCGCCGGTCGGAGAGGTCCCAGTTGAAGGCGAGGTCGCCCTCCTTGCTGGTGTGGCCCTCGATCGCGACGTGGGCGATGCGCCCGTCGCTCGCAAGGAGGTCGGCGACGGCAGCGAGCACGACGCGGGACTCGGGGAGCAGATCGGCGGAGCCGACGGTGAACCCGATCTCCTCGCGGAAGGTGATCTCGTCGCCCTCGACCTTGACCATCGGGGGCGGCGGCGGGGGCGGCACGTCCAACCCGGGGATCTCCTCTTCGAGGAGCTTCTCGCGGGTCGGAGGCGGCTTGACCTCGGCGACCGGCTTCTCGACCTTCGGCTTCTTCGGCGGCTCGGAGAACACGGCGCCGACGAAGCCGCGGAACGTCGGGACGCCCACGCCGGCCTGGGTGCCGAAGCCGCCGCCGGCGGTCAGGCCCACGGTGTCCGCGGCCTTCCAGCGGGCGCTGGCGAGCACTTCGCTGGCGAGCTCGCCGTCCTGCTCCTCGAGACCGGCGAGCACGGCGCGCCCGATCCACGAGGCGCCGACGGAGACCTTGGGGTGCACGTCTACGCGCACGCCCGCGCCGAACTCGGCGGTGGGGCCCCAGTCCAGGCCGGGGCGCGGCGTCTCGAGAGGGCGCGCGAGGAGCCCCACGTCGAGGAGGATGGCACCGAAGCCGCCCTCGAGCGAACCCGAGGCGCCGAAGGAGGCGCGCGCCGAGCTCTCGCCCATCCACGCGTCCTGCTTGCCGATGGGGACGTAGAGATCGGCCCGGAGCGTCGCGTTGACGAGGCTCGTATCGAGCAGCCCCCAGCGCGCCCCGATGCGGGGATCGCCGAGGCCTGCGCCGTTGGCGGAGAGGGTGTCGTCGTTGCCGGTCTGCCAGGCGAGCGGCACCACGGCCTGCACGGCCACGCGCCGGCCGAAGCCGAGCGAGAAGCCCGCCCAGCCGCCGATGCGGTCGGTGACGGGGCGGCTCGTGATCTCGCCCTCGGTGAGGACGAGGACGGGCTGGTTCTCGTACCCGCCGGAGAGGCCCACGCGCCATCCCCACTTGCCGGGGACACCCGTGCCCTCGACGCCGTACACACCGTCGTCTCCGAGGGCGGGGCGGACCATCTCGATGTCGGCGCCGACGCTCACGGCGACCTCCTACGGACTGGGATCAAAATGGCACCCTCACCGCCACGGAGAGGAGCCCCGCCGCGCCGACACCGGCGAACGCGAGACCCGCACCCTGGCTGACATTCGTACGGACGCGGAGTTGTTCGAGGGCCTCGACGGTGTCGACCGGCGAGTCCTTGATGTCGTACCAGTCGGCGCGCGACTCGGCGGCGACGACGAAGAGCGCGCTGCCGGTGACGACGAAGGCGCTGGAGACGACGAGGCGGAGGATCTCGCCGCCGCGGAGCGGCACCGGGGCCATCTTCGGCAGGGTCGGCGCGGTCGGGAGCTTCTCGCCGCCACGCACGGCGTTCACGGCATCGGCCTCGAGCCAGCGCGTGTAGACGACCTTGCCCTCGGCGTCGAAGGCCTGGACCAGCGCGGGGCGGCCGCCGGGGAGCGCGGCGAAGGCCACGCCGTCCACGAGGGCGACGCCGCCTTCCGGGTGCGGGGGGCCGTCCAGGGCGTCCTCGGGCAACGGGGGCGGCAACGCGACGGGGCGCTCGCCGCGCAGCGCCACGTGCACGGCCGCGGCGTCGCCGGGGGCGAGCGGTTCGGAGGCGCACGCGAGGTGGTTGAGGAGGGTCCGGCGGGCCGGATCCTCGTCGGCGCCGGCCATCCGCGCCCCGGTCAGCAGCATGGCGGACTCGACGATCTCGGCCGGCGCGTAGAAGGTCGAGCACGGCTGCTCGGCGCGCGCATCGGAGGCGAACAACGCGAGCGTGTAGAGGGAGAGGGCCGCGATCATTCGCAGGTCTCCTCGATGTCGTCGCAGTCGTTGTCGTAGCCGTCCCCGCAGACCTCGACGACGGCGGGGTTCACGTAGGGGTCGGTGTCGTCACAGTCGACGAGGTTGTCGACCTCGCCCTGGAGGGGCTCGCATGCGCTGCGCTCGGTCGAGGGGTCGCCGAAGCCGTCCCCGTCGAGATCCATCCAGCGCGTGTGCTCCTGGTCGACCACGCCGTCGCAGTCGTTGTCGGCGCCGT
>CAJBVW010000110.1 GCA_903959175.1 uncultured Pseudomonadota bacterium | reverse complement strand
TGACACACTCTTTCCCTACACGACGCTCTTCCGATCTGGTGCTCGTCGCCCCCGCCGTCGCCCCCGCCGCCGCCCCCGTCGCCGCCCCCGACCTCGCCCGCCCGCCGATCGGCACGGTGCCGCGGAATGCGATGAGCGATCCATCCGTCGCGACGGTCAGCGGCGCGGAGGCCGTGGCGGCGGCGGCTTCGAACGAGGCCTCACCCGCCCAGGTTCGCGCACCCTCCGCGAGCACGACGGGGAGGGGGCCCTTCGCGGGGCGCGGGGCCAGGCCGGCCCACACGTTGTCGCCGGCGCTGATGTCGACGCCCTCGCCGCGGTCGTTGAGGAGCGCGGGCTCGCCGCCCCCGATGCGGAGCGTGAGCACCGCGCCGGCCGGGGCCGCGAGGCGGCGCGCGGTGTCGACCACCTGCACGAGGATGCCGTCCGCGGGGGCGCCGGCCCCACCCCCGCCGCCCGGGTCGGGCACCATGGCGGGGCGCGGCTGGGTCACCTTGACCCACGCCGTGAATTCCGCGAGGTCCACCGCGCCGTTCGCGTCGAGGTCCATCGACGCGAAGCCCGCGGCCGTGTCGAAGCGCAGGTATTCGGCCTCGCTGATGGTGCCGTTCTTGTCGCCGTCGAAGCGCGCCAGGGCGCCCGCGAACACCTCCGCCTCGGTCGGGAGCCCAGCCGCGAGCGCCGGGGTGAGGAGGAGGAGGGTCATCGGGGGGACGCTATCATGCGGGCGTGCGCGGTACCGCTGCGTGGGGGCCGCGGGGGCGCGCGGGTCGCCGCGGGTCGGCGGGGGCCATCGCTGCCACGGGCGCCGGGCGGCGGCGGGGGGCCTTCGCGGGGGCGGCCCGCGGCGCCTCTCTCCCGTCGCCTGCCGGTCGGTGGAATCGCGAACGGGGGGGCCTCCACCGACGAACGTTGGCGTTCCTCCGTAGTGGAGCCGCGTGAATGGTAGTATCCAAACCAATGTACTATCTGCTCCCGGCCCTGCTCGCGCTTTCCTGCACCGGAACGGGCGACTCCGGCCCGGACAAGCGCGGCGACATGTTCGCGGAGCTCCGGTGCGGCGCGTCCTCGGTGTGCGCGACCACGACCGAGGGGGAGATCGTCTGCTGGGGGGACGGGATCGCGCTCCCGCCTTTCTCTGGAGCGCTCCCCTCCTCCCCCGTCGAATTCGACGTCCAAACGAGCCTGTGCGTGTTGGACGCCGACGGTGAGCTGCACTGCGGCTCGATGGAGAACGAAGTCTTCAACGGCGGACTCGTGGACTTTGCGGTCGGCGCCGAGGCCGGGGCCGACCCCGCGGCCTGCGCCTTGAAGGAAGACGGCACGGTGAAGTGCACGCCCTTCCGGTGCTCGGACGTGACGGTGCCCACCACGTCGTTCGAGCAGGTGGGGCGAAGCTCGCTCGCCGCCTGCGGGTTGGACGCCGCGGGGGATGTCACCTGCTGGGGACAGTTTGCTGGGAGTGGATGCGAAGACGATGGCGACGTTTGCTCGTGCCAGTGGAGCGAGCCCGCGGTGGTCGCCAGCGGCTACACGACGCTGGCGCAGGGCGGCATCTGTGGGATCACCGCCGCCGGGGCGATCGAGTGTCCCTGGCTCCCTGCCCTCTCCCCCTCCTCGCGGACGTTCGTCTATGTGGACGACAACCTGCTGGTGTGCGGCGTCTCCGAGGATGGCACGGGGGAGTGCCTGACGACGCGAGACCTCCCCGACCTGGAGGAGGTCCCCGAGGGGCCCCTGACGCAGATCTGCAGCGGTGGGTACGGCGTTTGCGGCCTCACCGTCGCCGGCGACGTCGTCTGCACCGGCCTGGCCGCTGACTACGAGCGCCTGACGTTGTGAGCGAGGTGCTGCGGGCTGAGGGTGGAGCTGCCTCCGCTACCGCCCCCCGCGCCCACCCTCCCGGCCCTTCCCACCCTCTCGGCCCCTCCCCCCACCCGCGCCCGGCTTGCCGCCGTCGCCCTTCGCGCCCGCTCCCGCCTTCCCGCCCGGGCCCACCTTCGGCGCCGTCCCCCCCGCCTTCGCGAGGTACACGATGTGCCGCGGCCCGCTCGTCGGCGGGGGCACGCGCTCCGTCGTGAAGCCGACCGTCGCGAGCCGCTCCTCGAAGGCCTTGTCGCGCTCCTCCGACCACACCGCCAGGATGCCACCCGGCAGCAGCGCCCGCTTGGAGAGGGTGAGCGCGTTGTAGCCGTAGAAGGGGTCCTCCAACGTCTGCGTCGCGGCGTGGGGCCCCTCGTACAGATCCAACACGATGGCGTGCCACAACGCGGGGGCCTTGGCGATGCGGATCTGCTTCGCGACGTCACCCATGACGAGGGTGACACGCGGATCGTCGAGCACGTTGTTGGTGAGCAGCGCGAGGGGGCCGCGGCACCAACGCTCGATCACGGGGTTCATCTCGACGACGGTGGCCTGCGCGGCGGCCGGGAGGGAGTCGAGCGCGGCGCGGAGGGTGAACCCCATGCCAAGGCCGCCGAGGAGCACGCGCGGGGCGGCGATGCCGGTGAGGCGCGCGCACGCCACCTCGGCCACGGTGCGCTCGGTGCGGTGCTCGGCGCTGCTCATGAGCACCCGCCCGGCGACGGTGATGACGAAGTCCTTCTCGGCGCGCTGGCGCAGCTCGAGGGGGCCTTCGGAGGTGTCGACGCGATCGAGGGTGGTCCAGGGACGAGGCATCGGCGCGGCTATCCCCCCGCGCCCCTCCCCGCCCTACTCCTCCCGCAACCGGAGGCGGAGCACGGCCACGCCGAGGCAGAGCGCCGCGAAGCCGACGAGCACGCCGAGGTCGAGCCCGAGCGGGAAGTCGGGCACCCACCGGCCGGCGGAGGTGGCGGGCACGAAGAGGTGCTTGAGCGCGTCGATGCCGTAGGTGGCGGGGTTCAGGCGCGCGAGGGTGCGGAGCCAGGGCGGGAACTCCATCACCGGGAAGTGCACGCCGCTCACGAAGAGCATCGGGATGGAGAGGAGCAACATCAGGGTGTTGAAGTCCTCGTAGGTGCGGGTGCGCGACGCGACGGTGAGCGCGAGCGCGGAGAGCGCCACGGCGATGAGCGCGACGACGCCGACGGCGCCGAACAGCTCGAGGGGCGAGAGCCACACGCCGACGAGCGGCGCGGCGAGCAGGAAGACGAGGCCGTGCGCGAGCGCCTGGAGCGCGCTGCCGGCGACCTTGCCGAGCGCGACCCACGCCGGCGGGACCGGCGCGAGGGTGAGCACCTTGAGGAAGCCGAACTCGCGGTCCCAGATGAGCGACGACGCGCTGGTGTTGGCCGAGAAGATCATGGCTTGCACCAGCATCCCGGCGAGGAGGAACTTCCGGTACACGTCGCCCGCGCGCATCATCGACTCGGCGGCGGCGCCGAAGAACACGAGGATGACGACGGGGGCGACCACCGCGCCGAGGAGGCGCCCGCGTTGCCGGCCGAAGCGCAGCAGATCCCGCCAGGCGAGCAGGCCGATGGTCCGCATCATCCGGGCACCGGGAGGAGCAGCCCGATGGCGAGGTCGTCGAGGCGCAGGCGGGTGCGGACGCGGTCGCGCCCCTCGGTGAACGCGGCCCAGCCGCCGCGCCCGCCGTTGGCGAGGTAGTCGACGGTCGCGACGCGCCAGGACCGCGCCGGCAGCGGGCTCGGGAGCGGCTCCCGCGTGCCGACGAGGAGGTGGCGCGTGTCTTCGCCGGCGCCCTGCGCCAGGATCGCGGCGAGCTGGGCGCTGTCGAAGGTCTGGAGGACGATCTCGTTCTGGAACGGGAGCGCCGCCTCCAGCCCCGCGAGGTCGACGCGTCCGGTGAGGCCGGCGCGCAGCGCGAGGTGGTTGACCAGGGCCACGTCCGCCCCCGTGACCGCGAGCATGCGCTCCAGGAGCGCGCGCCCGAGCCCCGAGCGCCCGAGGTGGACGGTGTCGTGGTCGAGGCCCGTCGGCGCGTCCCCGAGGGCCGTGGGGGCGTCCGCGGGGGCCTCCCGAAGCGGGAGGTCGACGGCCGTGCCCGTGAGCGCGACACCCTCGGTCCCGTCCCCCGGCAGCCGCACCTCCAGCACGCCGACGCGCAGCCGGCTGTCGATCCACGGCGCCACCAGCCGATCGACGCCGCGCGCCTCTCCCCCGTCGGGCACGCCATCGACGTAGGCGCCCGGGAGCACTGCCACCGGGCCGTCCACCGCCGCGAGCACGGCCGCCGGCGCCTCCCGCGTCGCGACGACGACCAGCGCCACGTCGCCCTCCGCCGCCAGCGCGGGCTTGAGCGCGCCCAGCCCGCCCGTGGGCACCTCCGCCAGCGCCACGCGCCTCCCGCGGATCTCCTCCACACGCAGGGAGAACGTCTCCGCGTCCGATCGCAGATGCGCCGTCGTCCGCCAGCCGCGCGCGCCCGTGATCCGCGCGATCAGCGCGTCGACGTCGGCCTGAACGCCCCACCCGGCGCGCCCGGTGCGCGGGTGCCGCACCGTCTGCTCGACCACCCCGGCGGTCCACACCACGACGAGCGGCGGCTCGCGGTCGTTCGCGCGCACCTGCAACAGCACGAGGTACGCCCCCACGAGCAGCGCCCCGGCGACGAGCGCCAGGCGGCCGAGGAGGGGGCGCGCCGTCGGCATTCAGCCGCGCCGGCGCCGGATCAGGAGCGCGAGCGGCGCGAGCAGGAGCGCGGAGGAGCCCCCGCCGCAGCCGCACCCGGTCGCGGCGCCGTCGGCGGCGGTGTCGTCGTCGCGGGGGCCGGTGTCGGGGAGGTCGTCGCCGTCGGGGACGGAGTCGCTCTGGAGGTTCACGAGCCGGATGTAGGGCTGCACGTTGCGGTCGTAGGTGACCCCGAGCACGTCCCCGCGGCGCACCACCCAGGGCCGCCCGTTCCCGCCGCCCTCGGACGACGTGACCTCGATCGAGTCCACCACTTGGAAGTTGGCGTCCATCGCCATCAACCAGACCGCGCCCTCGGTCCCGCCGCCCGCGGCCGCCCGCGTGAGGTAGGTGAGGATCCACCCGTCCCCGTAGGGGAGCAGGCGCTGCGGCCAGAACGCGAGGTCCTGGGGCACGGGGACATTCACGGTGTCGACCGGGGTCCAGTCCGCCTCGAACACCGAGATCCGGATGGTGTCGCCCTGGGGCCCCTGGATGTCCGCGGAGACGATGCGGCCGTCGGAGGGGCGGATCGCCATCGAGCCGCCCATCACCTGGAGGTCGACCTCGTGGCGCTCGCCGAGCGTGGTCCCGTCGATGTCGAAGAAGCTGGACGTGCCGCCGCCGCGCGAGTTTGCATACGCGACGCCGGTCGCGACGTCGGAGCACAGGACGACCATGTCGTTGTGGGCGCGGGCGTCCTCGCGCTCCTCGATGACGATCTCGCCGAGCAGATTGAAGTCCGCGTCGTGACGCCAGGCGTGCGCGGAGTCGTCGAAGGTGTCGAGGGTGAAGCTGCCTGCGACGAGCCAGCCACCGTCGTCGCAGCGCTCGATCTGCACGTCCTGGAGGGTCGCGTTCTCGGTGAGCTGGATGCGGGCGCGGTCGTCGTAGTCGCCGAGCTCGGGCGTGAGGTCCTCCGCCCAGAAGTCGCCGCCGGCCGTCTGGAAGAACCACCAGCCCTCTTCCGAGGGGTGCAGCCGCGCCCAGGTGCCGCCCATGCCGAGCATCGTCTCGCTCTCGACCGAGGCGAACACGTCACCGGCGAAGGCGGGCGTGAAGAGGGCGAGGAGCAGGGACATGGGGACCTCCGGAGGCGACAGTGTAGCGGCGGGCGGCGCGTGTGGGGGCGCCGCGTCGTCAGAAGGCCCACCTGACGTTCGTGTGCGCGGCCGGGGCTACACGCCTACCGCGTCGCCGCCCCGCCGACTCCGCCTACTTCCACCGCCAGAAGCCGTCGTCCTTCGGCGTGGGGGGCGCCTCGGGGTTGGCACGCGTCGGCACGCGGGTGCGGATCTCGGCGGCGCTCCACCCGGTGAGCGTGGCGAGGTTGGACACCTCCTCCTGTTGGCGCGCGGCGAGGGTGCGCTCGTAGACGCGGCCGGCCGGGCACGAGGTGTCACCCGTGAACGGGTGGTTGATGACATAGCGGCCCTGGAACGTGCTCGTGTCGGGCGTCTCCTGGAAGACGAGGTCCTCCGGGAAGTGCGCGAGATCGTAGCGGACGTGCAGCCGCGTGAGGTAGGCGGCGTTGCTCGACTTGCCCCCGCCGCTCCCGACCCAGTCGGCCCCGAGCGCGGTCAGCTGGTCCGGCGGGACGGGGTCCGCCGAGCAGGGGTCACACATCACCGAGAGCGGCCACGCGTACTCGAGGAACACGCTCTCCATGCCGTTGCGCTCCACCTGCCGCGCGAAGAGCGCCTTGTAGAAGGAGCCGAAGTCGGATTTCACGTGCTCGGGCACGTTCTGGCCGGTGGGGATCTTCGTGGTGCGGTAGTTGGTCGTCTCGACGCGTCCGCGCGGGGTGAGGGCGTAGACGAGGAGGTCCTGGGCGCCGTCCGCGTTGACCATGCCCAACCGGATGGGGAGCATGAACTTGGGCGAGGTGTAGCGCACCTGGAGCGGGCGCAGGAAGGGCTGTTCGAGCCGGCGTTGTTCGCCGAGGTTCACCTTCGCGACGAAGAAGCGCATGTTCTGGCGGATGTAGCTCTGGAGGATGGCGCCCGCGCCGTCGGGGATGCGGTAGTGGTTCTGGCGGAGCCACGCTTCGAGGCCGCTGCTGTACTCCGCCGAGAGGATCTGGATGTCGTACTCGCCGACGGTGTAACTGTCGAGCACGCGCACCCCCATGCTCGACTTGGTCGCGGCGCTCCGGCGCATCGGGGCGGCGCCCTCGGCGGCCTCGGAGGGCCCCACGCGGTCCTCGTCGTACGTCACCAGTGGCGGGCACGGGTCGGGGTCGGTGTACTCCACGAGGCGCGGCGCGGAGTAGGCGTCCACGTTGTCGATCCAGCTCTTCTCGGCCACCTTGACCTGGTCGCGCGTGACCGCCACCGGCACGGGGACGACGATCGCGAACTCCTCGAGGGCGCCGCGGTAGTCGTTGGCCATGGTCATCACGGTGGTGTCGCCGTCACGCGCGATGACCACCTGGGAGGATTGGTTGAAGAGCTTGGCGTCGGCCTGGGCGACGTAGAAGCCGCAGAAGCCGAGGGCCGCCGAGGGGAGCGCGAGGGCGAGGAGCACGGCGGCGGCGGTGCGGGCGACGCCGGCGGGGGGGACGGTGCGGTGTGTCATGCGGGCCTCGGGGTCGGAGAGAGGGCGGTGGAGGGTGCGGTGGAGGGTGCGGTGGAGGGTGCGGTGGAGGGTGCGGTAGAGGGGGCGGGCCAGCCGTAGCGGGCGCCGCGGAACACCCGATCGAGCAGGGGTGTCACCATGGAGACGGTCACCAGTGACCACATCAGGCCGTTGGTGCGGAAGAGGCGGAACTGGACGTACCAGGCGCCGAAGGCGACGAGCGCGGCGAAGGCGACGCGACCGGCGCGGGCGTCCGGCGTGGTGCGGGGGTCGGAGATCATGAAGAAGCCGAAGAGGAGGAGGGCGCCCGATTCGAGGCGATGGAAGGGGATCGTCAGCGGCTCGCCGAGCCACAGCGAGCGGCCGAAGAGGAGGAGCGCGTAGGCGGCGAAGAACGCGAACGTGACATCGCTGCGCGCCGCGCGGTACACGACCAACATGCCCAGGCACCCGAAGAGGAACGCGAGGATCGCGGCGTTCCCCCACTGTCCGGGGCTGACCCACGCCTGGCCGCTCGCGAGCATGGCCACGAGGGCGAAGTTGGTCGGGTTGAAGACGTGCTTGCCGTTCCACCGCAGCAGGAACTTGCTCGAGATGGCGATCGCGGCGGCGGCGACGGGCACGCCGACGTGGTTCGCGCGCAGCAACAGGCACAACGAGAGCGCTGAGATGAGGGCGCTCTTGGGGTCGAACGCGGGGAGGCGCCAGAGGCGCGTGCACGCGAGCTGGGTGACGAGCGCGGTGGCGACGATGGCGGCGGCGTGCGCCGGCTTCACGTCGAAGTCGAGGGCGAGCACGCCATAGCCGAGGAGGGAGGCGAGGAGGGTGATCTGGTAGACGCGGGGATCCGCGGGGAACAAGGCGCGCAAGAGAGGCCTCGACGTTGGTGGCGGGGGAACGCCGGAGGGGCGCCGGGGCTTACACCGGAGCGACGCGCGGAGGAGGGACCGCGGGCGCCTACGCGGGCTCGAGCGGGCGGGTGTACCGTTCGAGCGCGCGGCGGAGGAGCATGGCGTCGCGCACGGCGTGGCCGTCGAGGTCGTTGTCGAAGAACGCCCACACCTCGTGCCCGCGCTCCGCCCAGGCGGCGATGCGCGCGGCCTCCGCCTCCACGCGCGCCGGGGGGTAGCCGATCGCGGGGCCGGCGCCGTGGTAGCGCAGGTACACGACGGGCCCGGTGAGTACGGTGGGGCTGTCGAGCTCGCCGGCGTTCCAGAGGACGAGCGGGGCGCCGCGGTCGCGCAGGAGGTCGTACACCGGCTCGGTGAACCAGCTCTTGTGCCGCGCCTCGACGGCGTGCGTGAGGTCGGCCGGGAGCGCGGTCAGGAAGTCGCGGAGGAGCTTCAGATCGACGGGCATGTCGGGCCTGAGCTGCCAGAGGATGGGGCCGAGGTGGGGCCCGAGCAGGCGCGCGCGGCCGAGGAAGCGCTCCACGGCGGCCTCGGCGCCGCGGAGGCGTCGGAAGTGGGTGATCGTCCGGGGAGCCTTCACGGCGAAGCGGAAGCCGGCGGGCACCTGCTCCGCCCAGCGGCGGAACGCGGCCTCGGAGGGGAGGCGGTAGAAGGTGGCGTCGACCTCGACGGCGTCGAAGGCCTGCGCGTAGCGGGGGAGCCACGCGCCCGCGGGCAGATCCTCGGGGTAGAACGTGCCTCGCCAGTCGGGGTAGTGCCACCCGGAGGTGCCGACGTGGATGGGGGCGGCGTCGCGCATGGGGCATCCTCCTCGCGGGCCGGGAGGCCCTCGGGGAGAGCGTCGTCACGGGGCGCGCGCGGACGATCGGCGGGCGGCAGAAGCGACGAAACGGGGCGCGCCGCCGGGGCCGAGGGCTCTACGGGACGATGCCCGCGCCCGGGGGATCGTCCATCCCGAGCAGGGCGCTGAAGCGGTCGCGCGTCGGGTCCCACGCGAGGACCTCGGCCTCCGAGATGTCGAACCACCAGCCGCGCAGGCGGAGGGTCCCCGCGGCGACGCCGGCCTGTACCGCCGGGTAGGTGCGCAGGTGCGCGATCTGGCGCATGACGCTGAGCTGCGAGAGACGGTCGGTCATCGGCAGCTCGGGCGCGAAGTCGGGCCGGGTCTGGAGCTCCGCGAGCACGTTGCGGCCGTGGTCGAGCCACCCGTCGAGGTGCGGGGCGCCGGCGGGGAGCGCGCCGTCGATCACGGCGGTCATCGCGCCGCAGGAGGAGTGGCCGCAGACCACGATGTCGCGCACGCCGAGGCCGCTCACGGCGAACTCGACGGCGGCGGCGGCGGAGCGGTCGCGGCCCGACGCGTCGGCCGGCGGCACGAGGTTGCCGACGTTGCGGAGGACGAAGAGGTCGCCGGGGTCGGTAGAGGCGAAGAGGTTCGGCACCACGCGGCTGTCGGAGCAGGCGACGAAGAAGCAGTCTGGCGACTGGCCGAGGGCGAGGCGCGCGAAGGTCTCACGGACACCCGGCCGGATGCGGGTCCGGAAGTCCACGATGCCGCCGATGAGCTTTTGCATGGTCCCCGGCTAACCGACTGCGGGCCGGCGACGCGGCGGGAGCGCTCCGCGCGAGGCGGACGGCGGGCGGCCGGGCGTCCGCGCGCGGCCGGTCC
>CAJBVW010000109.1 GCA_903959175.1 uncultured Pseudomonadota bacterium | reverse complement strand
GGTCGAAGACTACCTTCGGGCGGGCGTCTGCCTGATCGGACCGTGGCTCCCGCTGGAGCCGTACAGCTGGGGGCGCTCGATGGAGTTGATCCCCGACGTCGAGCTGGTCGACGTCGGCGGCGGCGGCCGCGTGTCGCGTGTCCGAGGCCCGGCGCGTCGAACGGTGGCGGTCAGTTGGCGCGAGGGGATCCCCACCGTCGGCCTGTACGACGGCGCGGCACCGCCCTACCTCGCGGGGTCGCATGCGATTGACGGTCGGGCGGTCGGTGCGGATACCCCGTCTCTCCTGGCGGGACTCATTGACGAACTCGACGGCGCGGCGTCGCCCGTGGTCCTAGTCGGCGCGCTGCGCTCGGGTGTCGGGACCGCCACCCAGTCGAGCACCGAGGCGACGATCTACGGGCGCATCACGGGGACCGTCTCCCGGGAGGTAGTGATCGGCGATGAGCTGTGGTCCGAGGTGCAGCGGGTGGGCGAGCTCCTGATCGAGGAGGAGCTATGATCCGCCTCTCGCCTGACGCCCTGACCGCCGACCGCGACCTCGCGATCGTGATCTCGGTGACCTTCGCCGGCCGGGTGTGGCGGCTCGGGACGCGCACGTTTTCGGCGTCGTCTTCGAGGGGTGCCGTCGAGGTGGTCGCCGCGATCGACTCGCTTTCGTGGTCGGATGAGGCGGAGCTCGCGATCGGCGAGGGCGTCGACGTCGAGCCCCAGGGCGCGTCGGTCTCGGCGATCTGGCCCGATGACGTCGCCCGGCTGGTGGAGGATGGCCACCCGCTGGACGGCGCGCCCGTCGAAGTGGCGATCGCCGACCTGCTGGACAGCTGGGATAGCCGCGTCGTCTTGTTGACGGGCGTGGTCACCGATCCGGTATACGGCCGCGCCGGCGAGCCGGTCACTTTCACGGCGGACGCCTCAAGCATTGACGAGGCCGGGACCGTGTTGGCGGTGCCGATTGACGAGTCGACGCACCCGATGGTGGAGGACTACACCGCCGAGATCGCGCCGGTAGTCTTTGGGGCGCCCGGGTACTATATCGGCCCCGAAGCTACGTCCAAGCGATACGGCGGTTCCACCGCGTACACCGTCGGATCGGCGGTCCCCTATGATGCGGTCATCGCCGGACACCACGTCCAGGCGTTGACGGTGCTGGCTCGCGACGAAGACGCCGGCGGCGGGTGGGTGACGTCAACCGTGGTCAACGGGTTTGACACCCAGGGCAACCCGATCGCCGGGATCAACCTGCCGCAAGTCCCGAAGGCAACCGGTCTGCTGCAGGTCCAACCGGCGGCCGTCGCGGGCGGCGCGGTCGGCGTCACCGTTGACATCCTCGGCGTGACGCTGACTGGCGTAGCGGCGCCTCGGACCGCCGGCGCGAACGACTTCGATGGCACCCTCGTCACCCAGGCGCTTCTGGCGACCGAGATCGCCGCGGCTGTAAACGACGTTGCCAACGACTTCACGGTCTCGGCCTCCGCCCTGGGCGCCGTGGTTCGCTTGACCGCCGACGTCGGCGGCGAAGACGGGAACGAAACGCTGTCGCCGTCGTCTCCCGTGATCACGGCGACGGGCATGGAAGGCGGCGTCGATCGATGGGTATTCGGCAACGCGATCTCTGTCAGTTGGCAGCCGGTGTCCTCGGGTGGCGACGGAGGCGGCCTACTCGACGCTGACGGCGGGCTGGTCGACACCGCCGGCGAGCTCCTGACCTGGCTCCTGCGCCGGTCGACGGTGCCGGTCGACCTGTCGCGCTGTCTCTCGGCGGTCGACGCGCTGTCCTGGTGTCGGGTCAGCGGCTCGATCGAGGAGCAATGCACCCCGCTCGACTGGATCCGCGCACACCTTCTCCCGATCCTCCCCGTCGCTTTGGTGAGCGGGCCGCGCGGTCTGTACCCGCTGATCACACGCTGGGAGGCAACGACGCGTGACGCGGTGACCTCGCTGGACGCCGATCGCGACCTGCTTGAGCTGGTGGGCGGTGTGACGGTCGCTGGATCGCCGGCGTCCGAGCTGTCGATCGACTTCGCCCGGGACGTCAAGGAAGGGACGTACCTTGGTCGCGAAGGCCTGACGGGCGCGTGGTCTCCCTTACCCGGGTGGTGGGCGGCGTTCGGGACCGCGTCGAACGTGTACACTCGAGCAAGCCTGCAGCGCCACGGGCGT
>CAJBVW010000108.1 GCA_903959175.1 uncultured Pseudomonadota bacterium | reverse complement strand
GGCGGACGCCCACAACAGCCAACGTAGATCTGACGCACAGGTGAAGCGATACACCGAGGCACAAGCGACGCAGGAACAGATTATTCGTGAGATCGCGGTGAGTAGCAACTCTTGCTTGAGGCGAAAGCTACGCGACATCCTTGACGTGAACGACGAGGATCTCAGAACGTTCGTGGACGTAGACGCGGATACCGTTGCGGGACGTATTTCCCTATTTCTCCCTGGCAAGGGTTGGTTTCCCAGCGGGAGTCCAACCCCGTGGGTGCCGTCCAAGAAGGGATCGGCAGATCCAATTGATAGCGCGATCAAGGCGCTTCAGTTGTGCATGGGGGAGACGCTCGCGGCTCCATCGAAGGATGCTCGGATTAGGGTCACGTTTGAAGGCCACACGGATAGTCAACCGATGGACACGGAGCAATTTCCTACCAACTGGGAACTGTCGGCTGCCCGGGGCGCGGCTCTACTACGCCGGTTCCGCTGTCTCGGAAAACTCGACAACACGTGCGTTCCCCCAGACCTCCCTCGGATCGAATTCGTGGCCGCCGGCTACGCCGAGTCGGTGGTTGCCCCGCGGGTATTGTGCGAGGAGAGTCAAGGTCGACTCGTTCCTCGTCCCGCCGTTGTGCTGAGCGAGGTGCAGAAAACTTGCGATGTGGCCGTCTGCGCTTGGTTTGACCAGCATGGACATGACCAGCACCCCGACGTGCAAGCCACTCAGCTGCTCTCGTCCGCAGTCACCCTGTTTCTTGCAGGGCAATCCTGCGATTCTGAGCGAATCAGCCAAGCGCGGTTGCTTGGGTATACTCGGGCAGAGGAGGCATTATCTGCCTGGGCGAACGCCGTACCGTTATGCAGCGGTACGGATGCGAACGAGAAATCGCCGTGCGCGAACCGCTGGCGCCGCCTCCGCCGCGTCGACGTGCGCATAGAGGTGATGCCATCCGAAGACAATGCTTTGGAGCTTACGAATGTTCCTCCCCCCGGATGACCCGCTGCTCGGCGAGCTTGCCGCTTGGCGAGGGCAGGGTTCCTCACCCACGGCCGAGGCGTGGAGTCCGGGGGTGCGCATCCCCAGTGTGGGGGATTCGTTCGGCCGGCACAGAGTCGAACGCCAGCCGGATGCGCTTACGGTGCCTCGGCTCGTCGAACTCCATACTGCGGGCGGTCAAGGTGCCATTCGTGCGCTTTCGCGTCGAGATCTTCGACGAACGGTGGAGCTCCTCGCTGCAGTGAGTGCCGACGGGCGTCCGCTGCTTCACCGCGAGCGCCTCGCGGACGACGTTCTCATCGTTGCGCGCGAGCAACTCGCCGCGCGCGATGTGGCGCGCGGTTTCGTGCCGGCCCTACTGACCACCTGGCCCCCCGGCGCGAGCGCATGCGCGCATGCCGCCGCGCTGCTCTCAGCCGCTCCGCCCCCGTGGCTGGCACATTTGACGCGAGGGAGGGCGGCGCCGGTCATCGAGGCCATCTGGGAGACGCTCCAGCGGAGTGGTCCATCGACGGCCCTCATTACCCACCGCCTGCCTCCACAGTTCTGGCGCGGAGAGTGGTGTGGTCAAGTTCTGCTCGCCGGGCGGGGCCGTGTCACCGACGTTGCCCTGGCGCGAATGGTCCTGGCGCTCGGAGATGGCATCGCCGGCATCGCTCAACTCGACATGGCGCTCGACGTTGACCTCAGGACGCTGAACAAGCTTGCGGTCTCCCCCGTAAGCTCGGCCCTGCGGGAGGCAGTTCGCACCGCAGTGGCCGCGGCCCAAGGGTTTGACACCGCGGGTAAGCGGGAGATCGCAGCGTATATTGCGAAGAGGATCGGCGACCCCTTCCGGGGAGGGGTCCGTTGGGAACATATCGAGGAAGAGCGGGTGTTGGTCCGCACATGGCTGGCCGCGCGCTTCCTTCGTGCCTTTTTCGACCAGCTTCGACCCGCAGAAGCGTCCTACCAATGGCAGGAGCGTGCGGATTTCTGGACGGACTACGCTGGACGCGTGACCGCCATGGTCCTTTTCGTTGGGGACGACATCCGCCCACGACTCCAGACCCGAGAAATGCTGGGGATGCTGAGCGACCTGAAGAGCGTCGTGGCGATAGCGCCGCTCCAAGGGAAGGGCGGGGACGGAGCCGCGTTGTGGATGGTGTTCCAGGACGGTGGCGCCTCGTTGACTGCGCTCGAATGGAACGCGAACGGCGCGATGCAGTGCTCGCCGGGCCTAAATAAGGCGCCTTCCGGTCGGCAAAGCCCTAAAGCGCTTCGCGAGGCCGGAGGTGCCTGGCGCGAGACGCATCAAGGGGACTGGCAGGCCAAGTTCCGCGTCCCGCTCTCCTACTACAAGATTTATCCTACTCGGAACTGATCATGCACGTTGCCCTCCTCGCCAGCGGCGCCCTCTTCACTCTTCACCCTGACGCACCGGGATGGCCGGGCGAGGGAGAGGTGCCGCCCGATCGGAGCGCCGCGGGTTTCGCGTGGCGGCTCTGGTCAAGCGGACAGTACGCCATCCGCCGTGAAGAAGGCTCCAATAGCGTGCACTTCGATGTGGAAGCCCTGCTCGCGCTTGACGAGGCGGAGCTCCGGGAGCTTGGCCTTCCGGTCCGGTTCGCGGGCCGCGTCGCAATCGAAGAGTCTGGGCAGACCAACGGTTCGCGGTACGACTGGCGGTTTCGGTGGGAAGACGGCGACGGCCGCCTGCTCGCGGATACGCCCCCGCTTGGTCCGTGGTTCCCCGGTCCCCGCGGCTACGAACTCCTGACGGCGGGTCTCGCCGACATTGCCGAGCTTCACTCACAGCTTGCGGGCGCTCTCGGGCGCGACGATCGCCTCCGGCTGCTCGCCCGGATGCATCGGCTGGCCACCGGCTGCGGCGCCATGGTGCGATTGCCAGGTGCGCGGCGCGTGGTGGAAGTTGATCGCGTCCAAGTGGGCGTCGCCACCGCAGAAGACGGTACGCAAACCGCGACCGCCATTCCCGCAAAGGCCGAGGGCGGCTCGGTGGAGCCGGTGGACCTTGAGCCGGAGCAGCAGAGACGCGTTCGAGTTGACACGCCGTGGAATGGCGGCGTCGTGGACGTGGGTGGGTGGGCGCGCCAACGTGATCGTGGATCCCGACGCTGCCGCGAACATGAACATCATCGCGTTGTTCAGTCAGGCGGACCCGGAGACGAGGGCGCGCTTCGTCGAGAATCCGGAGGCGTTCCTTCCGTACCCCGATGCTTTCGACGAACGGGACTACGCAGCGCGCGTCATCGGCATCGTGGCGGCCCCGCGAGGTGCAGCGGCTACGGAGAGGAGCACCCAGCAAAGTTGGCTTCCCGACGACGCCCCCGAGCTCCCCGGCGGCGGGCTCGTCATTCAGCTTGCCGAGGGCGAGATTCTCGTTCCGGACGGCGAGATTCCCAAGCTCCGGAAGGCCGTGAAGGAGGCCGTCGACCGCGGGGAGACTACGGTTCAGTGGGGCCCCGAGGGAACGTCGATCCCGGTGAGCGCCGCTCTCGCAGAGCAGCTCGGCAAGTTGACGCCGAACGGGCATCCGACCGGCGAAAAGGGGCTCAAGCAGCCGTTGCTCATCTTGCAGATTCGGGAGAACAATATCGACCTGTCGTGGGCGCGGCATCGCGGTGCGGCCCGCGGCGGCGAGCCGGGCGACGGCCTGCCCGCAGGCCTCCGCGTTGAACCCAAGCCTCACCAGCGCGAAGCCCTGGCGTGGCTGAGCCAACGGTGGACAGAGGGCTGGAGCGGAGCGCTCCTATGCGACGACATGGGGCTTGGGAAGACCTTTCAGGCGCTCGCGTTCGCTGCATGGGTACGTCCGCGCATCGACCCGGCGACGGTCCATGTGCCGATCCTGGTTGTCGCGCCCACGTCGCTGCTGCCCGCGTGGGTGCGCGAGCTCGAGGACCGCTTCGAGCCCAACGTCCTGCCTCGGGTGGGTTGGGGCCACCTCGCCGCGGATCCACCTCGTTCCCGATGGCGCGCGATCGAACCCCTCCGCGGCTACGTCGAAGGCGGGGCCGCGCGCGCCGCCGTCCTCACCGAGAACCGCTTTGACATCGAGGCCATCCGGGCTGCGAACCTCGATGTGGTGGTCACGAACTATGAGACCATCCGTCGTTACCAATTCTCCTTCGGAAAGCTCCGGGTGGGGGTGATCATCCTGGATGAAGCCCAGGGGATCAAGAACGACACCAGCCTGCAGAGCCGGGCCGCGCGCGCGATGAACTACGACTTCGGCCTCATCCTGACGGGCACCCCCATCGAGAACAGCTGGCGGGACCTTTGGACGCTGTGCGACTTTGCGGTGCCGGGCTACCTCGGGTCGGCGGCGGAATTCATGCGGTCGTACCCGGATACCGAGGACCGGGCGGCCGTCGGGCAGCGGCTCTCTACACGTGTGGAGGACGTGCTCATGCGCCGGACGCGCGCGGTCGCGCTGCCTGGGCTGCCCTCGCTGACGCTAGACCGCGAGGCGGAGCCGATGCCGCCCCTGCAGGCGGAGCTGTACCTCCACGCCGTTCGCAACCGAAAGCAAGGGGGTTCGAGGCAGGTCATGCTTGGGCTCCTTCAGCGACTCGCGGCGATCTCCCTACATCCGCGGCAGCAAGCGGAGTTTCACAGCAGGGCAGATGTTGCAGACTGGGTCGCGGAGTCTGCCCGAACCCGCATCGCTTGGCGTTGGCTGGACCGGTACGCTGCGGAGGGGCACGCGGTGCTGCTGTTCGTGCGCTCACGGGCAGCTCAGCCCACGTTGTCCCGCGCGCTGCGGCGTTGGTTCGATCTTCCCGAAGATGTGCCGGTTCTGTCTGGAGAGGTCGACGCCGAGGACAGGCCGGAGATCGTCGACCGCGTGAGGTCCGGGCAGGGTTTCCGACCTCTGATCATCTCGCCCGGCGTCGGCGGGGTGGGTTGGAACCTCCAGTTCGCGACGCGCGCCCTGCTCTTGGAGCGGCCGTACAATCCGGCCGTCGAGGCGCAGATGGTCGCCCGTATCCATCGCTTGGGGCAGGAGCAGGACGTGCGAGTCGGTATCCCTCTGGCGACGCTCGACGGCCGCCCTGGCGTCACATTCGACGAGAAGCTAGACGGCTTGCTGGCCGCCAAGTCGGAACTCGCCACCACCGTTCTTGCGCCGAGCGCGAGCGGAGACGATGAGCTGTTGTGGACGATGGGGCAGGGAGGGGACTTCTGAGCGGCGGCTGCGAAGCCAGGAAGCCACTCGGTGGACAGGAGCAGACGCGAGCGCCGGGGGGCGCAGGAGAGGGTCATGACGAGTCCGTTTCTCGAGCGTCCTGCCGGCGACCACGTCGCCGACAACGAACTCGCGTTTGCGATCCGCGACGGCTTTCCGGTGAGCCCCGGGCACACCCTCGTCATCACTCGACGGCTCGTCACCCACTGGTTCGAGGCGACGCCGGAGGAGCAGGCCGCAGTGATGGCGCTGGTCAACACGGTGAAGGCCCAACTTGACGACAGTCATTACCCGGACGGCTACAACGTCGGCTTCAACGCGGGCGAGGCCGCCGGGCAGACGGTGCCCCACCTCCACATGCACGTTGTCCCGCGCTACCGGGGCGACCGACCCGACCCGCGCGGCGGCGTGCGGTGGGTGCTGCCCGAGAAGGCCGACCACTGGACACGCCGGTGACGCTGCCCTTCCTCGAAAAGCTCCTCCAGGTGCTCGCGCAGGGCGGGTTCTCGTCCACCTACAAGTACGCCGTCCTGCTTGGTCTCATCGACCTGTGCGTCGAGGCCGGGCACCCGCCGACCTCGGTGACGACGGCGCAGCTCGCGCGGCGCGTCGTCGAGCTCTACTGGCGACAGGTGCGGCCGTACCCTGTTGTTCAGCGTGTCCTCGGCCAGAACCGGGGCGGTCAGGCCACGATCGCGAAGCTCGTCGCTGACTTCCGCCAAGCGCACCCCGACCTCGTGTCCCCGCCGCGCGTCGGCCCCCTCGCCCCTGCCGGCTTCGACCGCCTGCTCGTCGACGTCGAGTGGGTGCTCGTGGAATACCCGCTCCCCCGTCTCCAGCGTGTTGGTGGCGGCGAAGAGCGGTTCATCTACACGATCGGCTGGGGTGCGGACGTCTCCCGCGCAGCGTTCGCCCGCTACAAACGGGGTGACAGTGCCGCCTTCGACAACCGCATCCTGCTCCAGCCGGGCGCGGCGGAGTCTCTCGTCGCGCTCGCTGCGGTGGTCCGCCCGCTGGTCCAGCAGAACTGGATGGTGATGGTCCGGGCAATAAACGGGCTACCCGAGGCGGAGCTCGACGGGTTCCTCTTTGGCACCGAGCGTGTCGGCCTCGGCGCGCTTCAGCGCCCACTCCTTGCGCTGCAGAACGGCCGGTGCTTCTACTGCGAGGGCTCCCTCGCCAAGGGCTCCAGCCAGGTGGACCACTTCCTTCCCTGGTCGCGGTATCCCGACGATGGCCTCGACAACCTGCTGCTCACCCACGACCACTGCAACCGCGAGAAGCTGCACTTCCTCGCGGACATCGGCTTCGGAGGGCGCTGGGAGGCGCGGAGCCGCGAGCAGTCGGCGCGGCTGGACGAGATCGCTGGCGAGGCGCGGTGGGCACGCGACCGCTCGCGGACGTTCGGGGTCGTCGCCAGCGTGTACCAGGGTGTGCCCGATGGGGTGCGGCTCTGGGCGGGCGGGGACCGGCTTCGCCGCGTGAACCTGGACGACCTCCCCGACGTTCACGGATTCGGGAGGGGCTTGCTGACCAGCTAGTCGGGAACCCCAACAATCATGGCGACGATTCGGTCCGAGATCGGCGGCAGCATGGGGATCTTGCTGAAGGCACGCTTGATCACCTCGCTGGGGACGCACTCATCGGCGAGCGGCTTTGAAGATCATCGAGCCGCCAGAGCCGGCGGGACCGGCGGGACCGGCGGCGTTCGGCGAGGACGCACGCTGCACGGGCCGCAACAGCCCGTTCATGGGCCATTGCTCCGCCGGACGCCTGTGGCGGGGTCAGGGTCTGCGGAGTCGCAGCAGGCCATCGTCCTCACCCCCGCCCCCGACCACCTCCCCAATCCACGCCATCGCCCCGCGCACGTCCAGCACGTCGCTGGCGTAGTCCGCCGTGAGCAGCTCATCGGGCAGGATGTGGTCGTACTTGTTGCGCTCCTTCCCGTTGACGCCCTCGGCGAGCTCCGTTGCCGTCGGGAGGCCCGCCGCAGCAAGGCGTTGGAGGCGCCCCCGCACCGCCGTCACGTCACAGCGATCCAGCACGAGCGTCAAGGGCGTTGATGCGACCGTGGCGCCGTCACGCTGAAGTGCCCGGAGCAGCGTCCCGTGCACGCGATCTCCCCTCCACACGAAGATCTGGGTCTCCGCGGATCGAGTCACGAACACCGAGCGGTCCAGCCCGAGTCTACGGAAGTTGTCGCGCCCCTCCGCGAGCAGCTCCTTCGCGCGGAGGTCCAGGAAGCTCGGCACCTCCACATCGTGGTAGACGCGGAGCATCTCCTTCCGCACCTCGTCATGGACGGCAGCGCCACCGGAGCCGGCGAACTTCGGAGGTTTGCCGCCCGGCGACGGAACCACGTCGATGATCTTCCGTGCCTCCTCGATGGCCACCACCTTCCAGCGCTTCCCGCCAAAGACGACGAAGCTCTCGTCGCTAAGCGGATCGACGAGCGGAATCGTCCCGAGCGGGCGCCCGCCCCACATGAGCTTCCACTCCTCCTGGGAAGCGAACACCGCGTAGAACTCGTAGCGGTTGACGATTCGTTCGCCGGCGAAACCCAGCACGAGCGTGCCGTCGTGGTCCTGCTTCAACAGGTCCTTCGCACCCATGGCGCGGAGGAGCGCCGCAAAGTCCGCCGGGCTGACTCCCGCGAACGGCCCGGTCTGGACGAGCAGCTTGTAGGCCTGGGCGGCGCTCGCGCCCCCATGTTGGGCGAGGAGGGAGAGGACCTGGTGCAACAGGGTCGAGAGGTGAAGCGCTCCTTCCGTTGGGGGTTCGCACCACTTCCGCAGGAGCAGGTTCACGACGGCGACGGTCTGGACGAGCTCGGCGCGGAGGGCATCCTCGGGCTCGGGGTCGTCCCCAAGGGACTCCTCCGACACGTAGGCGCGCAGGATGGCCGGACCACCGCGGCGTCCCGACCGGCCCAGCCGTTGGCGCAAGCTTGCGACCGAGGCGGGTGCTCCGATCTGGGCGACGCTCTCCACGTGGCCCACGTCGATCCCCAGCTCGAGTGTGCTCGTGCAGAGGATGGTCGCAGGCAGCTCCTCCTGTTTGAGCAGGCGCTCAGCGTCCTCGCGCAGCTCCTTCGACAGCGAGCCGTGGTGGGCATGGAACTCGACCGGCAGGCGCTCGTGCTCGCAGAGGCGGCGCAGCAGGTCCGTGTAGCGCTCGACGTCACGGCGTCGATTGCAGAACACGAGGTGCTTTTTGCCGCGCAGGGCACCGAACAGGTCTCGCGCGATGGCAAGCTCGTCCTCCGGCTCGGCCTCCTCCCCTTGGGGAGCGCGAAAGCCTCGAACGACGAGGCGAAGCTCGCCGCCCTCGGATGGCGACTCGATGAGCACGACGTCGTCGGGCTTCTCTCCCCGGAGGAACCGAGCCGCCACCGACAGATCTCCCAGCGTGGCGCTCATGGCGATGCGTGGGATCCGTCGGCGGGCCACCGCCTCGATCCGGTGCAGCAGGGAGCGAAGCTGTTGGCCACGCTCGCTCCCGATGAACGCGTGCAACTCGTCGATGATGACGTACTCCAGCTTCCCGAAGAGCCGCGGCATCGCCGTGCCCCGGAGCACGAACATCGCCTCCAGGGACTCGGGCGTGATGACGAGCACCCCGCTGGGGTCCTTGAGCACGGCGCGCCGCTCGCTCTCGCGAACGTCGCCGTGCCATCGGTGGATCGGAACTCCGACCCGGGCACCGAGGTCAGTCAGCCGGCGGTGCTGGTCGTTGATCAGCGCCCGGAGGGGGCTGATGTTGAGGACGCGAATGCCCCCGCCCGGACTCTCCGCGACGCGGCTGAGCACGGGCAAGAACGCCGCTTCGGTCTTCCCCCCCGCGGTGGCCGCGGTGATGATGACGTCGCGGCCGCCCATGATCGGGTCGATCGCGCGCTCCTGTGCCGCGCGCAACGACTTCCAGCCGTTGTCCCACATCCACTCCTGGATGCCACGGTGCAGCCGGTCGAACCCGCTGCTGCGGCCGTCAGAGCTTGAAGGAGGCAAGATCACCATCACGGCCCGGGTCCGTCCGCTCGTCCTCCGAGTCCGCTCCTCCCGCGGGCTCCAGGTCCGGATTGGAGTCCGGACGGATCGCTACGCTGCCGAGCAGGTTCTTCCAGGACGCCCCGGCGTTCTGCTCCAGCACGGCAAGGAGGTTCACGAAGCTGGTGATGGTCGCGCGCGGCGTGCGGAAGTAGGCGTCCCCGATGCGCTCCTGACAATGCCCCATGAACGCGGTGAGCCCATCGTCCGGAAGCAGATACCGGCCCGCATCGCCACCGGCGTAGACGTGACGCAGCTTGCCAAGGAGCACATACAGGTCCTCTGGCGTCAGGCTCGCCAGCCGGATGACCGGGCCGCTCAGGTCGACCATGCCCTCGGCGGCAAAGCTGTTCTCCGACAACCGCCCCTGGAGCGCCGGGTAGCTGTAGAGCCCGCGCCGCGGGTCGAGCAGGAACTCGGGAGTGCCTCCCAGGACGAACCCGATACCGACGGCCACACCCTGCAGACTGTCGTTGAGGATGCGGAGGATCTGCTCGTAGTTCGCGGTTCGGGCCTGGGTGTTCGCCAACTTGTAGAGGTTGACCATTTCGTCCAGGCAGATGAGCAGCCCGCCAAAACCCGCCAGCCGGCAAAGGCGCGCGAAGAGCTTGAGGTGGTCGTAGAACGTCGCGTCGTCGATGATCGTCCGCACGCCGAGCGCGGCGCGAGCGTCGGTGCGGGTGGTGAACTCGCCGCGCAGCCAGCGAACGGCGTTCTGCTTCAGCCCCTCGTCTCCGGTGTCATGGCCGCGCCAGTAGGCCGCGATGACCTCGGAGAAGTCGTAGCCCCCCACCAGCTCGGAGAGGTCCGCCAGCCGTTCGCGGATCACGACGTCCGGATTGACTCCACGCGCCCGGGCGTCCACCACGGCCGTGCTCACGAACCGATCGACGACGCTGGACAGCGCGCCACCCTCGGGCTTGGCACGGGTCGCCACGTTGCGCATCAGCTCGGCGTACAGCGAACGTGCCTGTCCCGCCGTCGCGTGCAGCCTGCGGTCAGGATTCAGATCGGCGTGGGCCGTGACGAGCTTCTTCTCCATCGCGACGCTGCGCACGAGGTTGAGGAAGAAGGTTTTTCCGGAGCCATATGTCCCGACAACGACCCTAAACGCCGAACCGCCGTCCGCCAGCCGGTCGATGTCCTTGACCATCGCGTCGATCTCGCGGGCGCGGCCGACCTGGATCAGGTGCTGCCCCGCTCGGGGGACGACACCTGCTCGGAGAGATTGAAGAACGGCGTCGCGCTCGCGCGGCCGGATGGGGGCGGTGGTCATGCCAGCAGGCTCCGATAGACATCAGCATCGAGGTGGATGGGGTCGTCGCCCGAGAGGAGGGGATCTCCCACGCGATCGAAGGCGGCTTCGTTCAGGGAATCGATGGCGCCGTCGGGCATGATCCCGGCCTCTGCGCACCACGCATCCCACTCCGCACGCCCGAGGGTGTCCACGTCCCGGAGCCGCGCGAGGAGGGTCGAGTGCGCCCCGTCGAAGCCGCCCACGGCCGCTGCCGTCGGCACGGGCGCGGGCGGGGGTGCGTCATCGTCGCCGCGGAAGATGTTGGCGAGCACCGCCGAGACGCGCGCGGACTCGGCGATCTGGGCCTGGACGCGGGCCATGTCGAGGCGGATGCCGTCCGCGGCAGGCGCCGGCGCTGCCGCCGTAGCCGTCCTCGGTGGGATGGCGAACTCCTGGCCAGGAGCACCCGCCGGGCGCACCACGACCGGCTCGGAGGTTGCTGCGCGGGGGGTAGGCGTGGGCCCCCCCAGCTCGTGGACCTGCGAGTAGACGGCCTCCTCGGGCAAGCCCAGCATCCCAAACACCTTCAGGAGCATCTGGACCTCCGCGCGGCTCACCGTACCGTCGGCACCCGCCACGGACACGAGGAACCTGCCGACGTCGGTTCGTTGGCGCGGGGTGAGCGACTCGGCGGCCTTCTTGAGGCCGGCAACACCGGGCGGATCCGAGAGGAGCCAGGCGACATGGGCCGCGAGGCGACGGCGTTCAGGCGCTCCGAGCCCAAGTCCGCTGCTGACGTGCTCGGTGAGGAACCGTGCCTCGGCATCAGCAACCCCGTCGGCCGCTGCCACCGTGGCCGCGAACCTAAGCAGGGTCGTGACGCCTGTGTACTCCACCGTGGGAGCGGAGAATTCCCCTTGCAGCCGGAAGAGCGCAACCCGTCCGGCAGGTGAGGGCGATGGACCGCCGAAACGCACGTCCGGCTCCATTCCGTAGCCGAGCTTCTGCAAGAACAGGAGCAAGGCGGTCGCGTCGCCCTTCGACACCTTGGGGCCGCCGTCAGGCTGCCATCGCGCGAGCACTTCGGGCGCGCCCGTCAGGAGGGGCTGCTCGGGGGGGACATACTGCTCGAGCCACTGCCGGAGGTCCGCGAGCGCCGGGGCTCCGTGGCGCTGCAGGAGCTCTTGTGGGAGGAGCGCCACGCCAGCCAGCGCCGGCCCGTCGCCGGTCGCGTTGCGACCGAGCCAACGGCTGTAGGCATCGAGGTCCTCCACGCACTTCCCCGCGAGAAGCGCTAGCTTTTCGCCCGTAGGCTCGTTGGCCTTCGTAACGTCACGTACGTCCCGGATCTTGAGCTCGATGGAGCCGCCGAAACCTGGGCTCGCGGGCCGGTACGTGATGGTCAGCATTCCACCCTGGTTCTTCAGGATGACGCCGGCCCCCTGCTCGCGCTCGTAGCGCAACGCAAAGAGCTCCCGGAACTCGGGCTCGCATCGCGTCGCGGGGGTCCGCCTCGGAGCGGACGGAAGATTGCATGCCCAGGCGAACGCGACCTCGGCGGAGAGCGGGGTCTTCTCGGACGCGCATCTGCCGAGGCGGAGCCGCACGTCCGCCGGAACCTCCCATCCGAACAGCCCGGAACGAAGGACACCGTCGCCCGCCCCAGCGCGGAAGCGGCAGAGGTTCAGAAAGCCGCCCGCGTACCCGGCGAACGAGCCATTGGACCCGTAGACTTCCACGAGCCGCTCGACCTCCGCCACGATGCTCGCCAGCTCGGCCGGACCGGGGGGGCTGGCCGTGTCGGTGTGCAGCGCGCGTCGCTCGAGGCCGTAGAAGAACAGGAAGACGTACCCGACGTAGGCGTTGGGGTCCGCGCGTCCGCCCGCAAGCCACTGCAGGTACCCGGCCCGGTGTTCGGGCGAGATGTTCGCATATGCGGGCCAGTAGCCCATGCCCTCGCCGCTCTGGCTGTTTGGTCCCGCGCGCACGGGCAAGCGGGGATCGATCAGCGCGGGCTCGACGTCTCGGTACGACGCCACGGCCTGGAGGCCGCTGCCGACGTAGAGCAATCCTCCGATGAGCTTGTAGCCGGCGACCGTCACGCTCTCGCCCGCGGGGAGCCACCGGGTGGCGCTCGGCGGCGTAGAAGCGCGCGGAGTCGGACCGTGGGAGACAGGCATCGGTGGCGTTGCAGGACTCCCGGGCACGGTGGCCCGGCCGACCGAGCCCTTGCTGCTCACCGGCGGGGGCTGTCGCGGGGGCGGGCGTGCGGGGTGGCCCGCGTAGTCGTCGTAGGCGGGCGGCGACTTGCTCTTCGAGGCGAGCACCATCACGAGGAACAGCGCGAGGAGTATTGCGCCGGTGATGCAGAGGATAGCGAGCGCGAGTTCCACAGATGTGCCGAAGTGCGCGGGATCGTACTACACTAGTGGCGCATTGCGGAAGTGCCGCCCCAAATGTCAATCAAGGGGCCCCATCAGGGGAGCAAGCTCGCCGGTGAGCACACCGAAGATGTCGGTGAGCGAGCCCATGTAGGGCGTGGGCTGCCACCGCTCGGTGCGCAGCGGCATGTCGAGCCGCCAGCGAGTGCGGGAGACCGCTGTGAGGCGCGCTCGGTTGATGTTCACGTCCCCCAGGGGGGTGTAGAGCACGAGCGAGGCGCCGTGCCGACGGACTTCCAGATGGCCGAGCCCACCATGGCGCCGCACGAGGTCGGCGAGGTTGGCCTCGTGCTTGATCTC
>CAJBVW010000107.1 GCA_903959175.1 uncultured Pseudomonadota bacterium | reverse complement strand
GGCGGCGTCCGCGCCGACCGGTCCGCCCGTGTCCGCACGGGCGACCGAGGCGCCCCGCGCCGAGCCCGGCGGAGGCCGGCGACGGCTCTGCCGGCGCGCCGCCCGTACCCGGAGCCCCTCTCGGAGGTCACGCGGGCCGCAGCCGCTTTGACGGCCGCCGGTGGGGGAAATGCGCGGGGCGGAGCAACACCGGGGGGTGGGGGGGTGGTGCCGCTGCAACACCCCGCGCACTCTGGACATACCACACGGTGGGCCGGGTGTCAGCCGAATCGGATAGAAGGAGCCATGTCCTTCGCTGACCTCGGGCTCCTGCCCCCTCTCTCGGCCTCATTGAGCGCCGCGGGGCTCGTCGAGCCCACCCCTGTACAACGCATCGCCATCCCCGCCCTCCTCGGCGGCACCAGCGCGGTCGTCGTCGCGCGCACCGGCTCCGGCAAGACCCTGGCGTTCGCCCTCCCCATGTTGCAGATCCTCCACGGCATCGAGGCCGAGGAGGGCATGGTGAAGGATCGCGCCCGCCCGCGCGCCGTCGTCCTCACCGCCACGCGCGAGCTCGTCGACCAGACGCTCAGGGCCATCAAGGGCCACGCCCACGCGCTCAAGGCGCGGGTGCGCGCGGCGTCCGGCGGCCTGGCCGAGCGCGCCCAGCGCATCCAGCTCTCCGAAGCGGCGGACGTGCTCGTCGCCAACCCGCCGCGTTTGGTCGCCCTCCTCAAGGCCGGCGCCGTGCGCCTGGACGACGTGCGCATCCTCATCGTCGACGAGGCCGACACCCTCCTCGCCCCCGGCCAGCGCGGCGACATCGACACCCTGCTCGCCGCGCTCCCGCCGGGCCACATGCTCGCGCTGTTCTCGGCCACGCTGCCCGAGCCCATCCGCGCGTGGTCCCTGGCGCGCCCCGAGAACCTGACGTTGCTCCTCTCGAAGGACGCGCACAGCGCCCCCGAGTCCGTCAGCATCCAGAACATCAAGGTCAAGCCCATCGAGCGCATGGACACCGTGCACGACACGCTCGTGGCGCTGCCGGCCAACGCACGCGGCATCCTGTTCTGCAACCGCCGCGAGACGGCCGACCTCGTCGGCGCCACCCTGCGCGACCGCGGCCACTCCGTCGTGCTCATCCACGGCGCGCTCGAGCCGGACGAGCGCAAGCGCGCGATGAAGGCGTTCCGCTCCGGCGAGGGCCGCGTGCTCGTCACCACCGAGCTCGGCGGCCGCGGCCTCCATGTCGACGACCTCGCCTTCGTCCTCAACTACGAGCTCCCCGAAAAAGCGAGCGAGTACCTGCACCGCATCGGGCGCGTGGGGCGCCAGGGCGCGTCCGGGCGCGTCATCAACCTCGTCACCACGGACGACGCCGTGCTCCTCAAGGAGATCGAGCGCCTCAAGGGCGGCGGTCGCCTGGACACCGGCGAGAAGCTCCGGGTGGCGCGCGATCGTTCGCCGGCCAAGGCCAAGGCCGAGGCGCGCCGCAGCGAGACCCGCGAGGACAAGCGCCCCGAGCGCCGGGGTGCGCCGAAGCCCGGCGCGAAGCACGTGAAGCCGCGCGTCGGCGGTCTCGAGGGCGCGAAGCCCGCGGGCGGGAAGCCGGCCCCGGGCGGGCGTGGCGCGGCGGACGGCGGGCGCG
>CAJBVW010000106.1 GCA_903959175.1 uncultured Pseudomonadota bacterium | reverse complement strand
CCGGCGCCGACGAGGTCTGGTACGACGGCGTCGACCAGGACTGCGACGGGGCGAACGACTACGACCAGGACGGCGACTCGGTCGAGCAGGGCGACGACTGCGACGACACCGACAGCGCCATCTCCCCCATCGCCACCGACGTGTGCGACGGCATCGACAACGACTGCGACGATGAGATCGACGAGGGCGGCGAGTTCGTCGCCTACCTCGACGCCGACGCCGACGGCTTCGGTACCGGCGCGTCCCTCGGCCAGTACTGCGAGCTCCCCGTCGGGACCGCCAGCAACGCCGAGGACTGCGACGACACCACCCCCGAGGTGAGCCCCCTCGCGGAAGAGCTCTGCGACGGCCTCGACAACGACTGCGACGGCGAGATCGACGTCGGCGCGAGCGACGGCGTGACGGTCTACACCGACGCCGACGCGGACGGCTTCGGCGATGCCGCGACCGGCGCCCTCGTCTGCGCCCTCACCCCCGGCACCGTCGAGGATGCCACCGACTGCGACGACGCCGACTCGCTCACGAACCCCGCGGCCATCGAGGTGTGCGACCTCGAGGACAACAACTGCGACGGCGCGATCGACGAGGGCTCCCCCGACGAGCGCACCTACTACGTCGACGTCGACGCCGACGGCTACGGCGACCCCGCCGTGACCCTCGCCTCCTGCGGCGCGCCCGCCGGCTACGTCGAGGAGGGCACCGACTGTGACGACGCGGACGCCACGCGCTCCCCCGGCGCCACCGAGATCTGCGACGGCCTCGACAACGACTGCGACACCGAGGTCGACGTCGACGCAGTGGACGGCCTCACCCTCTACGTCGACGCCGACGGCGACGGCTACGGCGACGCCGCCACGCTCGTCTCCACCTGCGAGGGTGTCTCCGGCTACGTCGAAGACGGCACGGACTGCGACGACGCCTCGGCCGACACCAACCCGGCCGCCGCCGAGCTGTGCGACGGCGTGGACAACAACTGCGACACCGTCACCGACGAGGCCACCGCGACCGACGCGCCCCTCTGGTACGTGGACGCCGACCTCGACGGCTACGGCGACCCCTCCGCCTCGACCGGCTCCTGTGACCAGCCCGCGGGCTTCGTCGCGAGCGACACCGACTGCGACGACGCCGACCTCGCCGTGAACCCCGCCGCCGCCGAGATCTGCGACGGCGTCGACCAGGACTGCGACGGCACCGTGGATGACTCCGCCGGCGACGCCTCCACCTGGTACGCCGACGGCGACGGCGACGGCTACGGCGACGCCTCGATGGGCGCCCCCGCCTGCGACGTGCCCGCCGGCTACGTCGCGGACGACACCGACTGCGACGACACCAGCTCGCTGACCTACCCCGGCGCGGCGGAGATCTGCGACGGCGAGGACCAGGACTGCAACAGCCTCGTCGACGACGCGCCGACCGACGGCGTGACCATCTACGCGGACACCGACGGCGACGGCTACGGCGACCTCGCCATGTCCGAGATCGCGTGCGGCGAGGACGCCGACTCGGTGTTCGACGCCACCGACTGCGACGACGGCGACGGCGCCGTGAGCCCGGGCGCCACCGAGGTGTGCGACGCCGTGGACAACGACTGTGACGGCACCGTCGACGGTGCGGACGCGGCCGACGTCGGCATGTTCTACGCGGACGCCGACAGCGACGGCTTCGGCGACGCCTCCGCCGCCTCCATCGCGTGCGACGCGCCCTCGGGCACCGTCACCAACGCGACCGACTGCGACGACAGCGCCGCGGCGGTCTACCCCGGCGCGGTCGAGGTCTGCGACTCGGTCGACAACGACTGCGACGGCGCGACCGACGAGTCCGGCGCGACCGGCGCGACCACCTGGTACGTCGACAACGACGGCGACGGCTACGGCGTCTCCGACGCGACGACCGACAGCTGCAACGCGCCGTCCGGCTACGCCGCCACCGCGGACGACTGCGACGACGCCGAGCCCACCGCGTACCCGACCGCGTCCGAGCTCGACGACAGTCTCGACAACGACTGCGACGCCTTCGTGGACGAGGACTTCGTCAGCGCCGGCGACGTCATCATCACCGAGATCGACCGCCAGCCCCGCGTCGGCAGCACCTCGACGAACTCGAACGCGGCCTGGTTCGAGCTGTACAACACGACCGGCTTCGACATCGACCTGTCGAACTGGTACATCCGGCGCGCGTCCACCAGCCTTGCGGCGGACGCCTTCTACATCGACCCCGCGGACAGCGTCGTCATCGGCGCGGACGACTACGTGGTCATCTGCAAGACCGACAACTTCACGTCGGCGTCGACCAGCTACAGCACCCTCGCCCCCTGCGACTACTACTGGGGCAACGAGACGGCGAGCGCGAGCTACTCCAGCACGTACGAAGACAACACCTTCAACCTGCAGCGCGACGAGGACACCCTCTCGCTCTACTTCGGTGGCGACGCCTCCACCGGCACGCTCGCCGACTCCGTGCACTGGACCTACAGCGCGGCGGACGGCTACTGGCCGCGCGAGGCCTCGCGGTCCATGCAGCTGGACCTCGACTCGTACGACGCGATCGACAACGACGCGAAGGAGAGCTGGTGCGCGGTGACGAACAACGTGTACTTCCAGTGGTACTACGTCAGCTCGTCCGTCCGCGAGTACGGCACCCCGGGCCGCGACAACCACACCTGCCCGTAGCGTAGGCGCCGGCCTCCGGGGCCCTCCCGGAGGCGCGGCGGCGCGGCGTGTGTCCCGGGGAGGGGCCGCAGTTCGTGCCCCTCTGCCCTACGGGATCACTCGCAGTACCGGTACTCCGGCGTGTAGAGGTCCACGTCCTCCTCGAGGATGTAGCCCTCCGGCCAGGAGATCTGCGCCACGTCCCAGACCTTGTTGCGCGACATCACGCGCGAGTAGCTGCCCTCGAGCACGCCGTAGAGGTAGATGTTCACGGTGGCGACGACGTCGCCGGCGCCGCTCGCCTCGTAGTAGTGCACCTTCACCGAGTACAGATCGTCGGCCGGGGTGTCGATGTTGATGTTCTCGACGCCCGGCGGATCCTGCCACGCGTCGAGGTCGAGCGTGGGGTCGTCGGTGGCGGCGGACGTGCCCCAGTTCGGGTTCACGTTGCAGTAGTTGCAGTCGTTCACGGCGTCGAAGAGCGAGCCGTCCCCGTTCATCAGGTGCAGGTCGAAGTCGTTCGAGTCCTCCCAGACGAGCTCGACGTGGAGCTGCTCTTCGGGGATCGCGTCGACGCGGCACACGGTCGGCGCGGAGAGCAGGCCGATGCTGTTCTCGACCTGGAGCGTGACGATGTAGCTGCCGGCGAGGTCGAGCTGAACGTACACGTCGGTGTCGGAGGTCGTGCTGTCGATGCCGTCGTAGGGGCCGTCCACCGTCCAGTAGTAGGTGAGCGGCTCGAACCCGTTCGGGTCGTAGCTGCCGCCGCCGCCGACGGTGATGGTCTGGCGCGGGACGGCGGACGAGGGGCAGTCCACCACGGCGACCGGGTAGTCGAAGTCGCCGCCGCCGTTACCGACCATCGTCAGCAGCGTGGTGGGCTCGTCGGGGTCGTTGGTGCTCAGGGTGATGGTGCCGTTGTCGCCGGCGTCCGTCGTGGGGGCGTACAACACGACGATCTGCGTGTCCTGGCCGGGCGGGAGGACGTCCCCGGTGAGGTCGGTCTGGACCTGCATCGCGCCGCCGCCCGCGCCGATCTGCTCGGAGATGTAGAGGTCGTCGCCGCCGAGGTTCGTGCAGGTGAAGAACTGCATCGAGAGCGTGCCGGACGCGACGGTGCCGAAGTCGATCGAGAGCGGATCGCAGGAGATGTCGGGGGTGGGCGCCTCGATGCCCGCGCCGATCACGGTGACGGGGACGACGGGGTCGTCCTCGTCGTTCGTGTGGATGGAGAGGGTCGAGGTGTAGCCGATCGGGTCGACCGGGAGGAAGGAGAGGTCGAGGTCGTAGGTGCCGTCCCCGGGGATGGTCACCGGCACGTCGCCGAGGGTGAACACGTCGTCCCCGTTGAGCGAGATCTCGTCGATCTCGAGCACGCCGCGGCCCGCGTTGATGATCTTCACCTGGCCGGGGAGGGAGTAGTCGACCACGACCTCGCCGAAGTCGAGGACCTCGGGCGTGACCACGATCCGCGGCTTCAATTGCTGGAACTCCTGATCCCCGTTGCAGGCGACCAGGAGCACGATCATCGAGAGCATGGCGTCTTCCTCTTTTCCAACATACCCGGACCCCGTGCGGCTATCCTGCCGTTCGTGATTCCGGAGGCGGCTGGATGGTGCTTCTCCTGGTCCTGGTCGGGTGCAACGGGTGCAGCCCGCAGCTCCCGTACCCCTCGGGGGACGACGTTCCGCAGGACGACTCGTCGTCGCCCGACGACTCGAGCACGGACACCGACACCGCGGTCGACACCGACACCGGCCCGCCGCCGCGCTGCGACTTCGAGGAGATCGAGCCGAACAATTCGCCGGCGCAGGGCCAGGCCCTCCCGATGGAGATGTGGGCGTGCGGGGGGTTCAGCGCCTACCTCGACCTCGACGTGTTCACCATCACGCCGAACCAGCCGGGATGGATCACGGTTCGGGTCGAGGCCGCGCTCCGCGGTTCGAGCGCGAACCCGCAGATCACCGTCAACGACAGCGCCGGGCGCAGCGCGCAGGTCCTAGACGGCTACCTCACGACGGACCCTCTCCTCGTGTTCCCCACCTCCGCCCTCGACAGCTACTCGATCACCCTGGCCGAGACCGAGCTCCTCTCCGGCGACGCCTACTCCTGGTACATGCTCACGACGCTCTCCAAGGAGCCCGTCGAGTGGGACGCCGAGGAGGTCGAGCCGAACGACGACCGGGACGAGGCCGAGGCCTTCACCGTGGGCCAGACGCTGTTCGGCGCCATCGACAGCGCTGGCGACTTCGACTGGTACAAGATCACCACGTCGTCCGAAGGCGAGCAGACGCTCACGTTCAACGTGACCGCCTTCAAGGAAGGCTCCGCCGCCAACATGATGCTCGTGCTCTACAACGCCGACGGCGACCTGCTGCGCACCTCGTACTCGGGCGAGATCGCCTACGACCGGGACCCCTTCCTCGAGAAGCGCGTGACCGGCGTGCAGGACTTGTACCTACTGGCGCGCACCGAGGACGACAAGGGGGGGCCGTTCCACTGGTACGCCCTGTCGATCACGTCGACGCCGACCGAATGAGAGGAGGAGAGATGAACCGTTTCCTGCTGCTGGCGCTGGCTTTGGCGGCGTGCGACAAGGACAAGGACACCGCGACCGACGGGGACGACACGAGCGTCGGCACCGACACGGACACGGCGACCGACAACACCGACACGGACACCGACACCGAGCTGAACTGCGCCGCCGTCGTGCTCAGCACCGAGCCCGCGAACGGCGCCACGGCCGTCTACTACCGCGACCCCGTCGTGGTCAGCTTCGACGGGGACGGCTCCGCGGCCGTCATCACCGTGATGGACGCCGGCGGCAGCGGCGCCACCCTCGAGACCGCGTGGTCCGAGGGAGACGTGCAGGCCTCGCTGTCCGGTGTGCTCCTTCCTGCCACCGTCTACACCATCTCGGTGGACGTGTGCGGCGTCGTCACGGCGAGCACCTTCACCACGTCGAGCCTCGGCTCGCCGCTCGCGATCCCGGCGTCCGATCTGCTCGGCCGCGCCTACGTCTGGCGCCTCTCCGACGCCACGATCACGGAGCCCGCGTTCCTCGACTTCGTCGCGTCGTCCTACCTCACCGTGCCGCTCCTCATCGGGGTCACGGCGTCGGACGACACCTCGATCGACCTGCTCGGCGGCGTCGGCTACCACGAGAACGACGGCGCGTACACCCAGGTGGACGGCGAAGAAACCTGGGACTTCCCCGCCGGTGACTTCGCGGATCAGCCGTACTTCGAGGCCTACTCCGACTACATCACCGTCAGCTACAACGGCATCCCCATCCCCATCGAGCAGTTCCACCTCTCCGGCACCTTCACCGCGGACGGTACCGCGATCCAGAAGGGCGTCGGCAGCGGCTTCGGGGACTCCCGGTACATGGGGCCGCTCCTCATGCAGCCGGCGGACGCCTACGACGCCGTCTGCAACATCGCCGCGAAGGCGGGCGTGAGCTGCGTGCCCTGCTCCGACGGCGAGCCCTACTGCATCTACATCGTCGCCGAGGACATCACGGCGGAGTGGGAAGAGGGCCTGACGATCGTGCAGACGGACTGAGGCCCAGCGCGCCCCGGGCGAGGCGGCCGATCCGGGCCCACTCGTCCGGGTGCAGCGCGGCGGCGTAGATCGCCATCGTCGCCCAGCTGAAGGCACCGACCTCCATCGTGAGCTCGATGCCGATGTGCATCGCGACGCCGAGGAGCAGGTAGAGGCTCCGGACGTCCAGTCGGTTGAACGCGGCGCGTAGCCGGCCGGGCCGGGTGCGCGTGTGGCGGAACCAGTAGGCGAGCAGGAGGACGGGCGCTGCCTGCTCGAAGAACCACGTCCCGAGCGTCGCGACCTGCGTGACCGCGAAGGCCGGCGCGAGCCACGTCATGTCCGTGCGCTGCCACGTCGGCTGCTGGAAGATGTACCAGAGGGCGTCCGCCGCGCCGCCGGGGACCCACCCCGACGAGACCTTCTGCATGCCGGTCGCCCAGTACATGAGCACGAGCTGGAAGATGAGGGCGTAGCGGGGCCACGCGGGCGCGAGGTGGTCCGCGGGGCTGGCACCGGGGCGCCGGGCGGCGCGCCACGCGTCGACCGAGAGCGAGCGGCCACAGCCGCTCACCAGCAGGAAGAGCAGGATGTTCTTGGCGAGCTCGTCGTAGGCGCCGCCGGAGTGGCTGTTGAGGTCCGCGAGGGTGCGGAAGCCGAGCCAGGTGACGAGGGCGGCGATGCGGGTCCAGGCGCCGGCGGTGAAGGCGAGGGCGGCCGCGATCGTGACGAGCACGAGGGCGCGGATGATCTCGGGGGTGAGCCCGCCGACGTACGCGAGCCAGCCGGGCTCGAGCGCGCGGAGGCCGCCGTACGTGGCGTCGGTCCAGACGAGGAGGTCCCCGTCGACCCACACCATGTGCCCGAGGTGCGTGGCGATGGTGAGGCCGAGCACGATGCGCGCGAGCGCGAGCGAGGTCGCGGGTTCGCGGTGTTCGAGGAGGGCCACCCAGCGCTGCCAGAGGTACATGGTGCGGCGGCGGCGGCGGCGGCGCCCTTGGTGGGGGCAGCAGGGGGTGCGACGTCGGGGCGCTCCGCGACGAGCGGCGCGCCGTCCGTGCTGCGGTGGACGAGGCGGGTGCTGATCCACTCGCCGTCGGGCAGATCGCCGCTCGTGGCCTCCTCCGGCGAGGGGGAGCGGGCCTTCCAGAAGCGGCAGCGCACCTCGTGGAGGGCGGGGAAGTCACCGAAGGCCAGGCCGGCGAGCGCGGCGCAGCCCCGGCCCCAGGCCGTGCTGTAGTTGGGCCAGCCCCAGCGGAAGATGGCGGAGCGGAGGCGCTCGAGCCGAAGCACGTCCCGCCGCCAGGTGGCGGTGGACGAGGACTCGTAGAAGAGCACGTCCCACGCGCCGTCCTCCGCACGGCCGGCGATCTCCAGCCGCGTCGGGAAGCGGTGGGGCGCGATGAACATCTTCCAGCTCTGTTCGGAGCCGACGAGCTCCTCGTACGGGTCGATCGGCGCGAGGAGCTGCTTGTAGCCGCGGCCGTAGCTGCTCGCGAAGACCCAGAGTCGGTCTTCGAAGGCCTGCTTATCCATGCCGAAGCGACCGGCCCAGGCCTTGAACTCGGCCTGCACCGTCGGGTCGGACCAGGTGCCGCGGTTCAGCCCGCCCTCGGGGGAGGGGAGCGCGGAGAGCGTGATGGCCACGAGATGGAACGCGACCAGGACGGCGCGGACCTGAGGCCACCGATCGCGCATCGTTACCGCTTCACCTTGAGGTATTCCGCGTAGCCGCCGGCGTAGACCTCGGCCTTGCCGTTGCCGTCCATCACGATGATCTTGTTGGCGACGGTCTCGACGAGGTCGCGGTCGTGCGTGACGAAGATGCAGGTGCCCTGGTAGGCCTCGATGCCGTCCCGCAGGGCGGAGATGGCCTCGAGGTCCATGTGGTTGGTGGGCTCGTCGAGGATCAGCACGTTGTGCTGGAGCAACATGAGCTTCGCGAGCAGGGTGCGGACGCGCTCGCCGCCGGAGAGCGTGGCGGTCGGCTTGTCGCCGTCCTCCCCGGAGAAGAGCATGCGGCCGAGCACCTGCCGCACGCCTTCCTTGCCGGCGATGGGCTTCTGCTCGAACATCCAGTTGAACACCGTGTACCCGGGCGGGATCTGGTGCTCGTGCTCCTGGGGGAAGTAGCCGGGGTTCGTCTCGTGGCCCCACTTGATGCTGCCCTGGAGCGCCGGGAGCTCCTTGAGGAGCGTGCGCACGAGGGTCGTCTTGCCGGTGCCGTTGCGGCCGATGATCGCGATCTTGTCACCGCGGCTGATGTCGACGTTGAGGCCGCCGAAGAGGCGCGTCTCGCCGTAGCCGCCGGCGAGCTTGCGGATCTCGAGGACATCGCGACCGCTGGACCGCTCGAAGTCGAAGCGGATGTACGGACGCGCGATGTTCGAGCGCTTGATCTCGTCCGGACGGAGGCGCTCGATCTCCTTCTTGCGGGAGGCGGCCTGGGTCGACCGGGTGCCGGCGCCGAACTTCTGGACGAAGTCCTGGAGTTGCTTGATCTTCTCCATCTTCCGCGTGTTCGACGACTCGACCTGGGACCGGACCTGGGCCTTCGCCCGGACCATGTCGTCGTAGTTGCCGGTGTACTGGATGATGGCCTGGTAGTCGATGTCGGAGATGTGCGTGCACACCGAGTTCAGGAAGTGACGGTCGTGGGAGATGACGACCAGCACGCCGTTGTAGGAGAGGAGGAACTCCTCCAGCCACGCGATCGACTCGATGTCGAGGCTGTTCGTGGGCTCGTCCAGCAGCAGGGCGTGCGGCGTACCGAACAGCGCCTGGGCGAGGAGCACGCGCAGCTTGAAGCCGCCCTGGAGCTCCTTCATCGGCCGGTCCTGCTGGGCCTGCGTGATGCCGAGGCCCTCGAGCATCACGGCGGCGTCGGACTCGGCGGTGTAGCCGTCCTCCTCCGCGATGACGCACTCGAGGTCACCCATCTTCTCGCCGTCCTCCTCCGTGGGGTCGGGCTTGGCGAGGAGGGCCTCCTTCTCGGTCATCGCGTCCCACAGGCGCTTGTTGCCGGCGATGACGGTGTCCACTACACGCATGTCGTCGTACAGGGTGTGGTCCTGGCGGAGGATGCCGAGGCGCTTCGGGCGGCTGATCGTGCCGCTGTCGGGCTCGATGTCCCCGATGAGGATCTTCATGAACGTCGACTTGCCGGCGCCGTTGGGGCCGGTCAGGCCGAAGCGCTTGCCGGGCCCGAAGGACGTCGTGACGCTCTCGAAGAGCAGGCGCCCTCCGAAGCCTTTCGACACGTTGCTCACGACGATCATGCCTGGCTCCTACCGGGGGGACGTTGGGCCGGGCATCTAACCGATCGCGCGGCGTTCGGGGAGCGTCGTGCGGTCCCTCCGGGCATGCGTACGGGCGCGCCGCACGGGCGGGGGTGGGTTAGGTTGAGCGCGATGCCAACGCTCCTTGCGCAGATCCTGGTGCTGGGCCTCGGGTTCGTTGCTGCGGTGCTGTGGCCGCGGGAGGCCCGTTCCGGTCTCTTCACCAAAGAGACGTGGGTGAACCTCTTCAATGGAGCCATGCTCTACCCCGTCCGCATCGGGCTCGGGCTCGCGGGGGTGGACGCGTTGGACGTGGGGCTCATCGATCTGTCGGGCCTGCCCGGGTTCGTGCAGTTCCTCATCGCGTTCCTGTCGGTCGACTTCGCCCGGTACTGGCTGCACTACGCCGACCACCGCGTGCCGTTCCTGTGGAGCTTCCACCGGGTGCACCACTCGGCCGAGGCCCTGGACACCACCACCGGCTTCCGGATGCACGTGGTCGATTTCCTCCAGCTCTCGGCCCTCACCGTGTTGCTGTTCGGCGTGATCTTCCGTGTGTCGGACGGCTGGCCGCTGCCCGCCGCGCTGATCGTGGGCATCGTTGCGGACGCGATCGAGCACTCGAACGTACGTTTCACGCTCGACACGCCCTTTCGCCGCGTCTGGTTCCAGGTGTTCAACACCCCCCTGTTCCACTCCTGGCACCACACCCGGGATGGCCAGATCTACGACGGCAACTACGCGAACGCGCTGCCCGTGTGGGACCGCCTCTTCGGCACCGACGTGACACGCAACCTGCCCCCCGAGCTATACGGGGTCGAGGACAAGCAGTCGCTCGACGGCTCGCTCCTCGGCCTCCAGCTCCTCCGTCCGGGCCCGCGCCAGCTGAAGTGGCGGGCATCTGCGGATCCTTCCAAGGCTTCCTGACATGCGCCTGAAGATCGCCGCCGTGCTGGCGGTGACGATCCTCTGCCTCGGCTGGGTGCTGTGGGGCATCGACCCCTCCGTCGTGGCGGTGAGCCTCGGGGACTTCCGGTGGGCGTACATGCTCGTGGTCCTCGCGGCGTACGCCGGCGCCCACGCGCTGCGGGTGGTGCGCCTGCGGGCGATCCTCGGCCGGCACGTCCCCTTCGTGCGCCTGCTCTCGATCCTCTCGATCGGCTACCTCGCCATCAACGTGGTCCCCCTTCGCATGGGCGAGTTCGTCCGGCCGACCCTCCTCGCCGAGAAGGAGGGGATCCCCTTCGGAGCCGGACTCGCGGCCATCTTCGTCGAGCGCCTCGTCGACATGCTGATGCTCCTCGGCATGATGCTGCTCGTCAGCTTCGCGGTCGAGCTGCCGGCCGGGCGCATCGTGGTCGAGGGCATCGACGTGCTCCAGGCCGGCCAGAAGGCCGTCGGCTCGCTCGTCCTCGTGGGCGTCGTGGGCCTCGCCGTGCTCCTGCTCGTCGGCGAGCCCCTCCTGCGCCTCACCGACCGGCTCCCCGGCGGCGGGTTCCTGCGCCGGTTCCGCGAGGGC
Organism: uncultured Pseudomonadota bacterium; assembly: GCA_903959175.1. GTDB lineage: Bacteria > Myxococcota_A > UBA796 > UBA796 > SXON01 > CAJBVW01. The sequence goes on along the minus strand of CAJBVW010000106.1, from coordinate 10,462 downwards.
ATCCTGACGCTCGCGCGTCGGCCCCTCGCCCTCGGCGCGGTGCTCGGCACCTCGGTCGTCATCTGGTCGGTCACGGTGCTCGCCGTCTACCTCACCCTGCTCGCGTTCCCGGGGCTCCCCGCCACCGCCGGCAACGCCCTCCTCGTCTGGACCGTCACGCTCACCGGCATGACCGTCGTGCCGACGCCGGGCTTCTTCGGTGGCTTCGAGGCCTCGTGTTCGGCGGGCCTGGTCATGCTCGGCGCCGACGCCGACCGTGCCCGCACCTTCGCCGTCCTCCTCCACCTCGGCCAGTTCGGCTTCACCGTCGGGGCCGGCCTCTTCTTCCTCGTGTGGGAGGGCCTCTCCCTCCGTGACGTCGTCGGACGGAGCCGCGTCTCCGCCGAGCGGGGTGCCGCTTGAGTCTCTGCCGTGCGCTGCTGCTGGGCCTCCTCGCCACGGTCGGCTGCGCCGCGCGCGCGCCCATCGTCACCTCGGGCCGCGTCGACGCGGAGCTCGCCCGCTCCATCCTCGCGGACGGCGTCTCCATCGCGCCGGTGGTCCTCATGCAGGACCTCCCCGCGCCGCCCGTGCCGCCGTCACCGGCGATGGGGCGGATCGAAGCGGGGCTTCGGGCGGGGGAGGAGCACCTGCCCGCCCCGTCCGTGCTCGACGTGACCGACCCCCGCGACGCCGCCTTCCTCCGCAACGAGTTCTTCGGGAACATCCGCTTCGGCGGCGGCTTCGTGCGCACCGGAGACGTCGCGCTCGAGGTCCGCGCGCGCCTCATCGAGCTCGGCCTGGACGACCGCTACGCGGCGGACGGTGCCCGCTGGCTCGCGGACGCCGTGCCCCGCGTCCTCTCCGCCAACGCCGTGCCCCTCGGCGCCCCCGCGCCCGTCGTCGCGCCGGTCCCCGAGCGCCGCCGGTTCCGCGGCATGCACCCGGAAGACGGCCACGACAACCTCAACCTGCCTCGCACGGACCTCGTCCCCACCCCGCTGGACGACGCCGCGCGCGCCGCCACCGCCGGGTCGCGCTGGGTCCTCGTCCCCTACCTGCGGTCGTACTACACCCACAACGGCGGGTGGTTCCTCGGGCAGACGTTCGGATGCACCGCCGGTGCGCGCGTGGAGGCCCTCGTCGCGCTCTACGACACCGTGTCGGGGCGCCCCGTGTGGACGATGCCGCTCGTGGGCCGCCACATCCAGCCGCAGAAGGGGCAGGCGACCACCGCCGAGCTCGACCAGTACCTCCTCTGGTCAGAGGCGGCCGCCGAGGCCCAGCTCGCGCGGGGCTGGCTGAAGTAGCGGGCACGTCGCGTCCCTCACCGCGGCTCCCACCCTCCCACCGCGGGTCTCCAAAACGACCACGCCCCCCGCCGGCGAGCCGGGGAGGGCGTGGAGAGCGCCTCCGAAGAGGCGACGGCCGGGACGCTTAGTTGGCGTTCGGGACGGGACCCTTGCCGAGCTTGACGCCGCGGGCTTCCACCTCGGCGCAGCGCTGGCCGAAGAGCGGCATGCCGAACGGGGAGATGCCCGTGACGGTCTCGTGGATCTTGGGGGAGTAGAGGTTGGTCGCCTCGGGCATCTTCTCCATCGCGTCGTAGAGCGCGCGGCCGGCCTCGGGGGAGGGGCCACCGATGGGGAGCAGCCCGAGGATAGCGGAGAGCGGATCGCCACCGGCCGCAGCGCCCGCGGCGCCCTGGTTGTCGGTGAAGAGGTGACCGAAGTCGATGCCGAAGATGTAGGTGCCGCAGGCTTCCGCGCTGGTGGCGCCGAGCACGTCGTAGTCGACGCTGGCGAACGGAAGCGGCGCGCCGGGGAAGGTGTGCGACTTCAGGTTGCAGCCGGCCAGGGTCGCCATGGCGGCAAGCGCGAGGAGGAGGTTCTTCATTGGGGGTCCTTCGTAGGGCAGGGGGGCTCGTGAAGCTGAGCAGAGGCGAGCTAACGCACCCAGTCAGCTCTGGCCCGACGCCAAGTTATAGTGGGTGAGCTTTTTTGGAGACTCGGCATGTTGACCGCCCTCATCCTCGCCCACGCCGCTCACGCCACGGAGATCGGCACCGTCCGGAAGTTCGGACTCGGAGCCGAGGTCGGGAACGGCACCTACATCAGCGTCGCCGCCAAGTACTGGCTCACGGAGAAGTCGGGCATCTCCTTCCACGCCGGCACCTCGTTCGGCTACCACGAGGTCGGCGCGCGCTACGAGAGCACGTTCTACACCGGCGAGTGGTTCTCCTGGGCAGACCTCCCCATCTGGTGGTGGGCCGGCGCCGATGCGGGCGGCTTCACGGGCTACGGCATCTTCGCGCCCCAGCTCGGTGTCTCGGGCGGCGCGGGCGCGGCGCTCCAGTTCGCGAACTTCCCGGGCGAAGCGTACTTCACCGCCGGCGCGGGCGTGTTCCCGGTCAACTACTGTTCGTCCATCGGACTGGGTGGCCTCTGCTGGATCCAGGGCCGCGGGACCGCCGGGTTCCGGTACTACTTCTAAACGGTTAGAGGATCTCCTCCAGGAGCTCCGTCGCGTAGCTGCCCGCGGGGAGCCGGAAGCGGAGCCAGAAGCCGCTGTCCTGCTCTTCGAGGCTCGCCTCGACCGGCACCCACAGCTTCCGCCGCGTGCCTTGGGTCAGCTTGGCGAAGCGGCTCCACGCGTGCTCCGGCAGTCCCTCGGCCGCGAGCACGCGCTGCTCGAGCGCGAGCGCCGCGCCGGTGGGCTGGCGCATCGTCGGACCGAACATGGGCCCGGTGGGGATGTCGTCCTCGAGGTCGTCTCCGTCGAGCCGGGCCGTGCCGCGCGCCGCGAGCACCCGGTTGAAGAGCAGCGACTGGTACGCCGAGAGCACGAACTTGAGCTGGTTGTGGTTGAGCCGTGGTCCGCCCCCCTGGAGGATCGCCCGGCCCTCGATCGGCGCGGTGCCGCCCACGCGCTGGGCGCCGTAGTAGTTGGGCATGCCGGTCGCGCGGAGGCGGTCGAGGCGCGCCCGTGCGACCGCCGCGTTCCCGCCGCGCACCAGCAGCGCGAACTCGTTGCCGACGAGCTGGCCGGAGCGGAGGCGACGAGCGGTGCGGGTGCGCTCCACGATGCGCATGCCGGGGGGGAGCGCCGTCACCTCGCGCCCGAAGTGGATCGTGAAGTCCTGCACCGTGCGGGCGAAGCGGTCCTTGAGCCCGGCGTAGCCGATGTCGTCGGGGCGCACGTCCGCGGCGGCGCGGAGGGCCTCGACCACGTCGAGCGTGGTGAGGCCGACCTTCTCGATGCGGAGCCACTGGTGCTCGCCGCTGCCGGTCGGCGCGACGAGGGGGAGCTCCGTGACCTGGAAGTCGTCGGGGGAGGCCTTCCAGGTGCCGCCGGCGCCCTCGCCGGAGGTCCAGCGGGGCCAGTCGTGCGTCGGACGGTAGCCGGTGGGGCGGGGCTCGCCGGAGGGGCGGGCGGGGCGATCGTGGCTCACGGCGACTCCGAGGGGGACAGGTCTTGCTCGAGCACGACCTTGCCGAAGACGCCGCGCGCCTCGAGCAGGGCGTGGGCCTCGGCGATGTGGGAGAGGGGGAGCACGCGGTCGACGACGGGGCGGATGCGGCCTGCCTCGACCTCGCGCCAGGCGCGGAGGAGCTCGCCGGTGGCGCCCATCGTCGAGCCGATGATCTCGAGCTGCTTGAAGAAGACCGCGCGCAGGTTCAGGCGCACGTCGGGGCCGGTCGTGGCGCCGCAGCAGACGAGGCGGCCGCCCCACGCGAGGGCACGCACGGACGCGGCCCAGGTGGCCTCGCCGACGCTCTCGACCACCATGTCCACGTCGCGGACGCCGATGGCGTCGTACGGCCAGGCCTGCACGCCCATCGCGGCCAGGCGCGCGCGGCGCTCGGGGGTGGACGCCGTCGCGTGGACCTCGCAGCCGTGCAGCAGCGCGATCTGGATGGCCATGACGCCGACGCCGCTACCGCCGGCCTGGACGAGCACGCGCTCGCCCCGGGCCAGCCGGCCGCGGGTGACCAGCATGTGCCACGCGGTCAGGAGGGTGAGCGGGAGCGCCGCGGCCTCGTGGGGGGCGAGGTGGGCGGGGATCGGCAGCACCTGCCACGCGGGCACGACCACCTCTGTGACGCAGCCACCGTCGGTGTTCTCGCCGCGGATGCGGAAGGACCGACAGCGATCGTGCGTGCCGTCGAGGCAGGCCGCGCACGTCCCGCAGCCCCACGAGGGGTGGAGGACGACGCGGGTGCCGACGGGGAGGGTGGGCGTGGCGTCGCGCAGGACGCCGGCGACGTCGCTCCCGGGGACGCGCGGGAGGTGGAAGTCGTGCCCCGGGACGCCCTTGCGCACCCATAGATCGAGGTGGTTGAGGGCGACGTGGGTGACGGCGACGCGGACCTCACCGGGGGCGGGGGCGCGGGCGGGGAGCGCGCGGACGCGGAGGACCTCGGGGCCGCCGTGTGCGTCGATGCGGATGCCGGTGGGAAGCGCCATGGGGCCGGGAGGTATCACCGGGCCGCGAGGCGGGCACCGGCGGCGCGCGCGTGCGCCGTGCGGAGGGAGGGGCGAGCGGGGCGACGACGCGGAGGTACGTCGGAAGCGTGCCCTCCGGGCTCCACGCGGGTAGCATCCCGGCGTGGACGACGACAAGAGCCTCGGTCCCGTACGCCTCCTGCGTCGCCTCCTCGCGGCGCGGCGCGGTGACGTGCGCGCGATGGTCGACGTCTACCACCTGCGCGGCGTGCTCTTCTTCGTGCTCGTGTTCGCGGCCACGATCGTGCTCCCAGGCCTGCTTCTCGCCTACTACGGCGTCGCGGGCATCCGCGCGCAGCAGCGTGCCGGCGCCGCGGAGGTCGAGCGCGTGGCCACCAGCGCCGCCGACAATTTCCAGGTCGGCGTGGAGGCCCTCTTCAAGGGCTTCGAGGACGGCACGCTCAACCGCCTCAAGTCCGGCCAGTCCGTCACCTCGGGGCTGCGGGAGCTCTCTGAGTCCCTGCGGGTCGTGTTCCGGTACGACGGCGAGGGGAAGCTCGTCTTTCCCCGCCCGCCGGACGACGGCGAGGGCCTCGAGGACCAGGAGCTCTTCTTCTTCGCGCCGTGGCAGGCCGCGCTCCACGCCGAGCGGCAGGGGGAGTTCACGCGGGCGTCCACGCTTTTTGCGCAGGCGGCGCGGGAAGCGCGGGCGCCGGACCTGCGCGGGCAGGCCGTCTACGCGCGGGCGAACACGGCGCATCGGGCCGGCGAGCTCTACCTCGCGGAGCAGCTCTACACGGAGGTCCTGACCGGCTACGCCGCCGTCCGCGACGCCTACGGCTTCCGCCTCGGCGACCTCGCGCGCCTCAAGCTCGGGGAGCTCCGGCTCGCCCGGGACCCCGTCTCCGGCGAGGCCTCGGTGCGCGAGCACGTCGAGGCCCTCCTCGCCGAGCCGTGGATCATCGGGCGCGGGGGCGAGGCCGCGGTCGCGCGTCGCGGGATCGACCTCATCGCCGGGCGCGCCAACCCGGAGTGGCTCGGCCGCGCGCGCGGGCGGCTCGAGGATCGCGCCAGTCAGCTCTTCTGGGCAGAGCGCCTGCTCCCCCAGCTCGAGACGCTCGGCGCCAAGGGGCGCCTCCTCCCGATGGCGGCGGGCTCCTTTTCATACAGCCGTACGGAGGACGCTCTCTGGGCCACCACCTGGACCTCCCAGGATCAGTACGTCCTCGGTCTCGATCTCGACGCGATGTGGGCGCAGGTGGGCGAGATCGCCGTGCGCGCGGCGGGCCCCGAGAGCGACGTCGTCGCGGTGGTGCGCGGCCCGGACGACGGTGAGCCGGCCGCGCCGCTCGCCCGCCGGAGCCTCGCGCCGTGGTTCCCCGGGTGGTCCGTCGGTATCTACCCGCGCGACGCCGAGGCCCTCCGCCAGCGGCAGGCCGAGGAGCGCCAGCGCGGCATCGGCATCATCCTGCTGTCGCTCACCATGATCGTCGTCGGGACCGGGCTCTCCGCGCGGCTGGTCCAGCGCGAACTCCAGATGGCGCGAGACAAGTCGGACTTCGCGGCCAACGTCTCGCACGAGCTCCGCTCGCCGATCACCCAGATCCGTCTCAAGGCGGAGGCGCTCCAGCTCGGGCTCGCCCCGGACGAGGCGTCCCGGGAGCGGCACTACGACGTGATCGTACGCGAGTCCGAGCGCCTCTCCCGCCTCGTCGACAACGTGCTCGACTTCGCGTCCATCGAGCGCGGCCGCAAGCGCTACACCTTCCGGCCCGGCGACCTCGGCACCATCGTCGCGCGCATGGTCGAAGCCGCGATGGTCGCGATGGAGACGCGCGGGATGGACATCCAGCTCACGCTCCCCGAGGACTCCCCGGTCGTGTGGCACGACACCGACGCGGTGAGCCAGGTGCTCACGAACCTGCTCTCCAACGCCGCGAAGTACGGGCAGGAGGCCGGGTGGATCAAGGTCGACGTGACCTCGGACAGCGACGAGGTGCGCGTCGCGGTGTCCGACGGGGGCATCGGGATCTCCCCCGAGGAGCAGCGCCAGATCTTCGAGCAGTACTATCGGTCGTCCGATCCGTTGGCCCGACGCAAGAAGGGGACTGGCATTGGTCTGACCATCGTGAAATACATCATGGAGGCCCACGGCGGGCGCGTGAGCGTCCGCTCCGCGACCGGTCGCGGCTCGACCTTCACGTTGCACTTCCCCCTCCGCCCGCCCCGTCCGAACGCCTAGGAGCCCCCCCCCGATGGCCCGAATCCTGTTCTGCGAAGACGAGGAGGACCTCCTCTCCTCGCTCGTGGCCTATTTCACCCGTGAAGGGTTCGAGGTCTTCCATGCCCGCGGTGGGAAGGCCGGGCTCGAGATCGCGAGCCGCCACAAGGTGGACATCGCCGTCCTCGACGTGATGCTCCACGAAGGTCCCGAGGGCCCGAACGGCCTCGACGGCTTCCAGATCCTCTCCGAGCTCCGCCGCACGGGCTTCGCCGGCCCCGTCATCCTGCTGACCGCGCGCACGCTCGAGCACGACAAGCTCCTCGCGTTCGACCTCGGCGCGGACGACTACATCACCAAGCCCTTCTCGCTGCTCGAGCTGCGGGCCCGCGTGAACGCGGTGCTCAAGCGCGCGGGCGGCGGCAAAAGCGTGTACCGCTACGCCGACGTCGAGGTGGACCTCGACAACTACCTGATCCGCCATGGGGAAGAGGTCGAGCGCCTCTCGAACCGCGAGCAGGAGCTGCTCCGCTACCTCATCGAGCACCGGGGCAAGGTGCTCGGCCGCGAGGAGCTGCTGGCGAGCATCTGGAAGTACAGCGCGGGCGTCACGACCCGTACGGTGGACACGCACATCCTGAACGTCCGCAAGAAGCTCAGGGACGACGCCGGCTCGCCCCGCTTCATCGAGACCTACCACGGCATCGGCTACAAGTTCGTCGGGGAGGAGGGGTGATCCTCGCCTTCGCCCTCGGAGGGGCCTCCCTGGCGCACGCGGACGACCCCGTCCGCGCCTGGGAGACACTCTACGACGCCCGTCTCGTGGAGGCCGCCGACGGCACCCCCGAGGTCGCGGCGTTGTACTACGAGGAGCTGGTGACCGACCTCGAGGCGGACGACCCCCTCTTCGGCACCGCGTGGTACTGGCTCGGTCGGGCGAAGTACGGCCTCGGCGATACCGAGGCCGCGGTGCTCGCGCTGCGCACCGCCATGCGGGACCCCGCGGAGCGCGCCAACGCCGGCGCCCTCCTCGCGCGCATCGAGCTCAAGACCCACGCCATCACCGCCCTGCCCGTGCTCTTCACCTTCGACTCGGACACCGGCGCGTTCGTGCGCGCCTGGGATCAGGCCGGCAAGGGCCGCGCCGAAGCCCGCACGCTCCTCGGGCGCCGCGCGCTCGCGTGGGGGACCACCGTGTCCACGGGCGAACCCGACCACATCGCGGCGGCCCTGGAGCTCGACCGCCCCGTGACGCGGGTGTCCTTCGAGGTGCGCGCGGAGCTCTTCCCCGCCGAGCTCCGCCTCACCGTGAGCGACGGCGCGGGCGGGCGCTACAGCGCGCCGGTCATCCAGGTGCCGACCGGGGAGTGGCTCCAGGTCGTGCTCCCCGCGGGGGCCTTCCGCTCGACGGACGGCGCGCGCGGCGGCGGCGGGAGCGCGCTGAGGGCCGACGATCGCGTGCGCCTGCTCGAGCTCGAAGACCTCACCGGGTTCCTCTCCCCCGAGCGTGGAGAGAACACGATCTACCTCGATACCTTCGAGATTCGCTGAATGTTGCTCGTGCAGAAGTACGGCGGGTCGTCGGTCGCCGACGTGGAGCGGCTCCGGAAGGTGGCGGCCCGCGTGGCGCGTGCCCGCGCGGAGGGCCACGGCGTCGTCGTGGTCGTCTCGGCGATGGGCAACACCACGAACGAGCTCCTGGCGCTGGCACGCTCCGTCACCCAGGCGCCCGGACGTCGGGAGCTGGACATGCTCATCAGCGTCGGGGAGCGCGTCAGCATGGCCCTCCTCGCGATGGCGCTCCAGGAGCTCGGCGTGGCGGCGCGCTCGTTCACCGGGAGCCAGAGCGGCATCATCACCGACACGAGCCACGCGAACGCGCGGGTGGTCGAGGTGCGGCCGGACCGCGTGCGCGAGGCCCTCGCGCGCGGAGAAGTAGCGATCGTGGCGGGCTTCCAGGGGGTGAGCCGCGAGCGTGAGGTCACCACGCTCGGCCGCGGCGGGAGCGACACCACCGCGGTCGTGCTCGCCGCCGCCCTGCGCGCCGACGAGTGTGAGATCTGCAGCGACGTGGACGGCGTCTACAGCGCTGACCCCCGCGCGGTCCCCGCCGCCGTGAAGCTCGCCTCGATGACCCTCGACGAGGCCCTCGCGCTCGCGCAGAACGGCGCCAAGGTGCTCTACGACGAGGCCGTCGCCTGGGCGCACCGCGAGGGCATCACGCTGCGCGCCAGCGCCACGTTCGCAGAGGCCCCCGGCACGCGCATCCACCCCGGCGCCGCGCCCGCGCGCGTCCTCGCCATCGCCGCGGACACGCAGCTGGCGCACGGCCCCCTCTCCCTCCTCGACACCCTCCCGACCCCGTGCGTGCGCGCCGCGGGGCCCGACGGGCTGCTCCTCGACCGTCGCAACCTCCACGCGGACCTCGTCGGGTTGGTGCCCGCGGCCACCGTCGCCGTGGTGGGCGCGCGCGTCGGGGCCGACCCCACGCTGCTCCGGCGCGTGCTCCGCGCGGCTGGGGCGGACGCGACACGGTGGCGCGCGGCTCAGGACGCGGTAGTCTTCACGATCGACCCCGCGCGCGCGGCGGGGCTGGAGCGTTCCCTGCACGAGGCGCTCCTGGAGACCTCCCCCGCATGATGATCAAGCAGTTCCTGAACCCGCCGAACTGGTTCACGTCCGCGAGCCTCTTCTGCGGCTTCTACGCGATCCTGCTCGCCGGACAGGCCGGGAACGACCCGAACCTGTACTACAAGGCCGGCTTGATGGTCTTCTTCGCCGGGCTGTTCGACGCCCTCGACGGCCGCGTCGCGCGCATGACCGGCACGGGCACCGCCTTCGGCGTCCAGCTCGACTCGCTCATCGACATCATCAGCTTCGGCGTCGCGCCGGCGTGCCTCGTCTACTTCTGGGGCCTCTCCGAGCAGGGCGCGTTCGGCGTGTTCGTCGCGGGCTCGCTGATGCTGGCGGGCGCCTTCCGCCTCGCCCGCTTCAACGTCATGGCGGACGGCAAGGCCCACCGCTGGAGCCAGGGCCTCACGATCACGCTCGGCGGCGGGACCGTCGCCTCCGTCGTCATGTGGTTCGCCGGCGCGGGCATCCCGGCGCCGAAGGATCCCACCGGGATCGTGCTCTTCGTGCTCGCGGTCTCGTTCCTCGAGGTCTCGTCCGTCCCCTTCCGCACGATGAAGACCTTCAAGATGTCCCCGCCGATCATGGCGGCGCTCGTCGTCTTCGCGGGCGTGTGTCTCGCGGTGGGCGCGGTCTACAACATCTCGACGGTGCTCGTGCTCCTCGGCCTCGCGCACGTCGTCAGCGGCCCGATCGAGGCCATCGCGACGTGGCCGCGGCGACGCAAGGCGAGGGCCCGCGCGCGCGCGGAGGGGCGTCCGCTCCCGGTCGAGCCGGAGTAGCGACGGAGCGGTTAGACCGCGTGCGACGAGAGGATCCCCATGGCCGACATCAACGTGACCCGCCGCAAGAAGCTCCTCGCCTACCTCCACGAGAACGGCGGGGTGATGGCGATCGGCCAGCTGCACGACTGGAGCGGGCTCAAGCTGCTGGCCGCGCACCAGGCCTTCAGCCAGCTCATGGAGGGCCTCACCGCCGACGGGCTCGTGGCCTGGGACGGCACGATCTTCACGCTCACGGCGGACGGCAAGGCCGCGGTCGAGGCGGCGGGGAAGGAGAAGCCCAGGGGCCGGAAGAAGAAGGAGGCCGACGAAGAGCCGGCGGAGGACGTCGTCCCGGCGCCCGCGCCCGCGCCCGTCGTCCCGGCGCCCGCGCCCGTCGTCGCGGAGGCCGCCCTCGTCGCGG
>CAJBVW010000105.1 GCA_903959175.1 uncultured Pseudomonadota bacterium | reverse complement strand
GTAGCCTAAAAGCATACCCAAGGGGGACCATAGAGGAGGAGGCATATTTTTTAACACTGTCACTTCGCCGCGCCCACCGCCACCCTCCGACCCCGCGCCTCCCCCGCGCAAGGGGGGCCGGAGGGGGGCGCGGGCGCCGCACCGCCCCGGGCCGGAGGCCGCGCCACACCGGACGGCCCGCGCCCGTCGGCCCGCGCGCAGCGGGACGACGGAGGGCGAACGCCCGACCCCGGAGGACACCCGACCCGGCGTCCGCGGCGGGATGCGCCCGCCCCCACCGCCGCACCAACGCGCGGAAGGTCGCGACGCGCCCGACCATCGCGCCCACGACGCACACGCTCGCGATCCACACGGTCGGAAAGTGGAAGGCCAACAAGAGCGGCTCCGGGTAGGCCAGGAGCGGGCCGGGGGCCGAGCGCGCGACGACGCGGACGACGTTGAGCAGGAGCGCGGTGCCGACGAGGTTGGCCGCCCACGCCACCCCGACACGGCGGGCGAAGGGCGCGGCGAGGAGGGCGACCACGCCGGTCGCGACGTCCCAGTTGTCGCCGGTCCACGTCATCTGCGGGGGGACGGTGCCGGCCCAGGCGTGGAGGACCAGCTCCAAGGGCAGGCGGAAGGCCTGGAATCCGACGAGGACGGGCAACGGGAGGACGGCGAGGCGGGCGCCGACGGGGGAGAGGGCCACGGCGACGGCGGTGAGGCCCATGGCGGCGAGGAAGGCCGGCGCGGGGAGGCCGTGCGCGAACATCAGGGGTGCGAGGCCGGTGATCGCCAAGCCACGCGCGGCGTTCCGGGCCAGCAGAAGGTGTTCACATCCAGTCAACACTGCGCGGTGTGCGCCCCGAACGCCCCCTCTTCGGGACACCCGGGAGCGGCCCACGATAGGCGTGCCCGTGCCCCCGTGGATCCCCGCCAGCATCGTCGCCCTCGGCCTCCTCGGCCTGGGCAACACCGTCGGCTACCACCGCCTCCTCACGCACCGCGCCTTCGTCACCGGGCTCACCGTGCGCGCTGTGCTCACGATGCTCGGGGCGGTCGCGGGCGGCTCGCCGGTGGTGTGGGTGGGCCTGCACCGCCTCCACCACGCCCGCAGCGACGGCGAGGGCGACCCCCACTCCCCGCGCGACAGCGGCTTCGCCTGGGCCCACGCGGGCTGGATCCTCGGCACCCGCCGCCCCCTCCCGGTGCTGCTCTTCGCGCTCTCCGGCTTCGGCCAGCAGGCCATGATCGCGCTGCACGACCTCCGCCGCCTGCGCGGCACCAACCCGCCCGTGTGGCGGGACCTCTGCGGCGACCTCATGAAGGAGCCCCTGATGCGCGCGCTCGACACCCCCGGCGTCATGCCGGCGTGGTTCCTCGGCCAGCTCGCGGTCGCGTGGGCCGTCGGCGGCGGGTGGGGCATCGCGTGGCTCTGGGCCGTGCACCTCGCGCTGACCAACAGCAGTTGGGCGGTCAATTCTGTGGCACATTGGCCGCGCTTCGGCCGCCAGCCGCGCCCCACCGGGGACGACTCCCGCGACGTCCCCTGGCTCGCCCTCGTCACCCTCGGCGAGGCCTGGCACAACGCCCACCACCGCCACCCGCGCAGCGCCCGCCACGGCCTCGACGGCGGGCTCGACCCCTCCTGGCGTGTCATCCAGGCGCTCTGCGCGGTGGGGTTGGCCCGCCAACCGTGGCTCCCGAAGGAGGCACGACCGGCCTCAAAGGCCTGACCTTGGGTTGGGCGCCGCCCTCCGATTCGGGCGCGCCGGCTGCGCCGGCCGGGTGCTATCGGTCGGCGCGGACGCCGCCCAACGGAGCCCGGCCCGGGCGCCGGTCTCCGCCCTCCGGGTCACGCCCCCTCGCGCGGGGCGGTGTCACTCCTCCAGGACGCCCGCCCGCCGCAGCCCTTCCGCCAACCAACGCGAGTTGGTCAGCGCGGAGCGCTCGTTCATGTGCTCGTCGTCCCGCCACGCCGACGCCCGCGGGCCCGGATCCGGCAGCACGACCCACGCCGTGGCGTGCGCCTCGGCCTGCGCCAGCACCGGCTCGAGGCCCTTGAGCCGCCGCGTCTCCCGCTCGCGGATCGCTCCTGTCACCGGCGCCACCGCGAACACGAGCCGCACCCCCGCCGCCTCGCAGAGCGCCGCCGTCTCCGTCACGAAGCTCTCGTCGAGCGTCTCGGGCAGCGCCGACTCCGACGGGTAGCCGCCCATCGGGATGGTCGTGATGCTCGTCCGGCGGGCCCAGCCCTGGCCGAACACCTCGCCGAACGCCGCGTCCAACGCCGCGCGCCCGGAGCTCCCCGTGACCGCGCCCGCCACCCCCGCCGCGAGGGCGGAGAGCGCCCCGTCCCGCCCCGCCACCGCGCGCTCGCGCACCCCCTCGAAGCCGCCGGACGTGTGCGCGTAGAGCTTGCGCGCGATCACCGGCTCGTCCGCCGTCAGGAACGGGCGGAGCAGGCGCTCGCGGCGATCCGCGGTGAGGTCCGAGGTGAGGATCTCCACCGGCGTCGCGTACACCACGATCACGCGGGGGTGGGCCTGCGCGAGCACGATGTTCTTGAGGATCGCGTAGTAGATCGGCAGGGTGGCCGAGCCGATCGAGAGCACGTCCATCTTGAGGTCGGGGCGGCCGAGCGTGGCGCGGATCGTCGTCTTGTCGATGTCGCTCCCCGCCTTCGAGTTGCCGATGAGCACGAGCTCCGTGTCCGCCTGGACCGCCATCTGCGGCTTCAGGAGCGCCACCGGCACGGCCGTCCCCTCGCGCGCCGCCGGCAGCGCCGCGAGCCCGACCAGCGGGGGCGCCACCACGAGCACCACGGCGAGCACCGCCGCCCACCCCGACGCTCCGAGGGGCCGGGTGCGGATGGGGGGTCCGTGGGGCATACGGGAGCCTATCCGTCGCCGGTCGCGCCTTCCAGGCCGCGGGTGGGGCCCCCACCGCCGACACCGCGCCCGGCGGTCCATCGCCGGCGGCGCCGATCCGCCGTTCGCCCCCCGTCGCGAGGATCACGGCGCGCGCGGTGCCGCTCTCCGAGACCTCGGCGGCCGTCCGCCCCTCCACCCTCGACGAGGCGATCGTCCGCATCGGCCAGCGCCGCCTGTGCGAGCTCGCGATGTCCGCGTGCATGAACGCCAAGGTGTTCCGGGTGCGGAGCCACCAGGATCAGGCAAACCACCTCCGGCAAGTCTCGATCGTGGCGGCCGAGGTGAGCGCGACGTTCGCCGTGGCGGGCGATCCCTTCCTGCCCTCCCTGCTGCACGGGCTCGGCCAGCTCGTCGTCTACCGGTGCGGACCGGGCTTCGCCGCGCGACCGGCCCGCCTGGGCTCGACGCCGTGGGCGACGACCGGACGGGCGGCGGGGTAGACAAGGGGGAGGGTCAGGTGCGAGAATGTGGAATGAATGGTTCATCTTTCCGCTACGTTTCTTGGCCATAGGGTATCCGTGTCGCCGCGCAGACTATCGATGTGCGTGCCTAAAGGCGTCTTTTTGCCCCGCCCGCCCTCCCGCGCTAACCGCCGGCCGGTTCGGAGGTGGTCGTGCGCGCGAGGTTCCTGCTGTGAAGACGGCCGGTCGTTTGAGGGGGAAGCCTCCGGTGCGACTGCGGCCCGTGCGGGCGATGTAGTGTTCAACACAGCGATGGCCAGGTACCAGGAGATCCTCACCGATCCCTCGCACGCCGAGCAGATCGTGGTGATGACCGCCGCGCAGGTTGGTACCTACAGCATGAACGCTGCGGATGATGAGTCCGGCGACATTCATCCCGCGGGGTTCGTCGCGCGGGAGTTCAGCCGCGCACCCGAGCAGCCGAGGGCGCGAATCCACATGCTCGACGGCGGCATGAAGCGCAACCAGCTCCTACCGCTTGTGAAAGCCGGCTGTAGCGTCGAGCTATTCCCGGAAAATACCCCTGCCGACCTGCTGGGCAAGAAGCCGCTGTCAGGCGTTGGCCTCGGGCACCAGCAGCTTGGCTTGGCGCTGGGCGCCGATACGTTCAAGCTGCGGTCTGGGCACCGCGGCGGAGACCACCCGGTGGGAGACAACGTCACCGGGCGCATTGATATTACCATCCAGACCCTGGGTTTTTGCGTACCCCCCAAGGAGGCCGAACGTGCAGGTGGTACGGTCACGCACGCAAACCTGAACAACGGGACGCTCGAGGGCTTCTCCCACGCGGATCTGCGCCTCGCCTTCGTGCAACTCCAGCCCGAGGCCATGCCGGGCCCGCGGGACGCTGAACACCTGCTTGTCCAGCGCTTCCTCCAGATCGCCGGAGTCTGACCGATGCCGCAACCCACCGATCTACGTTCGATCATGGTCATCGGCAGTGGCCCGATTGTTATCGGACAAGACTGTGAGTTTGACTATTCCGGCACGCAGGCGTGCAAGGTGCTCCGCGCGCTTGGATACCGCGTCATCCTGATCAACTCCAATCTCATGACCGATCCGGACATCGCGGATACCACCTACATCGAGCCGCTGACGGTCGATGTGGCGCGCCAGATCATCGAGCGAGAACGTCCCGACGCGATATTGCCGACGGTGGGCGGACAAAACGGGTTTACCCTCGCGGCGGCGCTACACCACGCCGGCGTGCTCACTGAATTCGGCGTGGAGCTCATCGGCGCGAACCCGGCCGCCATCGGGGTCGCCGCAGACCGCGAGCTGTTCAAGGCGGCGATGGAGGAGATCGGCATTGGCGTGCCCCGCGCGGGCTTTGCCCGGAGCGTAGAAGACGCCGAGCGCATCGTAAAAGACATCTGCTTACCGGCGGTGATCCGCCCCAGCTTCACCCTCGGCGGCGCCGGCGGTGGCATCGCCTACACCATGCAGGAGCTGCGCGACATCGTCGCGCAGGGGCTCGATCTCTCGCCGAACCATCAGGTGCTGGTTGAAGAGAGCGTGCTCTGCTGGAAGGAGTTCGAGCTCGACGTCATCCGCGACGCCGACGATAACTGTGTGATCATCTGCTTCGTCGAGAACGTGTTCTCCAGCGACGAGGACCCGAATTACCCCGGCTGCAACGTGACCCTCGTGCCGCTGGAGTACGAGCGTGACGCGCCGCCTTCTCCCGCCGTCTCCGCGCCGGACAGCCTGAGCGCGAGTCCGGTGGATGTCATGGACGACGACCGCGACGAGATCACCGCGCCCGGCGGTCCAGCGCCGGCTGCGCTCCCACCGGATCGAACGCACGGCTTCGATGCGCCGACGCGGCGGCCCCAGCTGCCCCCGGTCCTGCCGTGGTGGCGGGTGCTGTTCTCCTTTGTGTGGGGGGGCAAGGCCGTGGCGCCTGCCGCTCCGCTCCGCGTGTGGAACGCGCCAGCGGCGCCGATCCGCCGCTCGCCCCCCGTCGCGAGGGTCGTGGCGCGCGCGGTGCCGCCCTCCGAGACCTCGGGGCCCTACCCGTTGTTTCTTGGGCCCGCTCCGTGGGAGGGCGCCGAGGCGCTGGTCGACCCCGACCTGGGCACCGCGCGTCGGCGGCTCGCCGAGCGCCTCTACCAGCTCCGCGAGGAGGCGCCGAGCCGGAGCGACTGGCGCTTCGTCGACCGCCTCATGCGCACCTGCATGGCGCCGCGACTCGACTTCCCCCTGTTCCCGGCGGGCGCCCTCCGGCTCCATCGCCTCCTGCGCACCGGTGAGCCCGCCCACTCCAAGGTGGTCGAGGTGGTGCGGACGGAGCCCGGCATGGTGCAACGCGTGTGGCTGGAGGCGCGCTTCGGGGTCGCGGGGGCCGTCCGCCCCTACACCCTCGACGAGGCGATCGTCCGCATCGGCCAGCGCCGCCTGTGGGAGCTCGCGATGTCCGCGTGCATGAACGCCAAGGTGTTCCAGGTGCGGAGCCACCAGGATCAGGCGAACCACCTCCGGCAGGTCTCGATCGTGGCGGCCGAGGTGAGCGCGACGGTCGCCGTGTCGGGCGATCCCTTCCTGCCCTCCCTGCTGCACGGGCTCGGCCAGCTCGTCGTCTACCGGTGCGGGCCGGGCAAGACGGCCGACGACTCGGGGAGCCCCGCCTTCGTGGCGAAGGTCGCCCGCCAGGTCCACCCCAGCGTCGGCGTGCTCATGGCGGAGGCCTGGGACCTCGGCCCCGCCCTGGCCGTGGCCGTCGGCTTCGCCCCCGCGCCGGCGCAGGCACCGCCGGCCTATCGGGATATCGCCGTGGCCACCCGCGCCGCCAGCATCGCGGCGCACGAGAGCTGGGCCGAGCAGAGCGGCCAGACCATGGGCGGCTTCCAGGCGTTGCGGGGCCTGGGCTTCTCCCGCGAGGTCATCGCGGCGGGGCTCGACACCGGACACCGCGCCTGGCGCAAGGCCACCAGCGCCGAGTGAGCACCGCGCGCGTTCCCCGGCCGGTCCCGGCGACACCCCACGAGCATGGTTGGTGCCCGCCTGGGCTCGACGCCGTGGGCGGTGTATGATCCCTGACCCCGACGTGACGGTGCCTGTGCTTGGTCTGGCGTTCCTCTTCGCGCTCCCAATCCTGTTGAGGCTACTCATCGGGAGGGCGGGAAGAGAGCAAGAGTGGCGGTGGCCGACGGACGGTGCCGTTGCGCTCGTGGCAACGGCGATCACAACGATCCTCCTGGTATGTACCGCGGGGGCCGCACTCCGGAACGGGCCATACACCGCGTCGGATTTTGGGGAGTACTGCGAGCTCGTGGACGCTGTCCTCGGCGAGCGACGGCCGGTGAGTCTCCATCGGTCGCTGCTCCCTGCGTGGCTGCTCGCACCGGGCGTGGAGTCGCTGGGCGTGTTCGACGGTTTCGTCCTCGGCGCCGCAGCGGGGGCGATGGGAATAGCCGTGGGGGTCTACCTCTGGGCGCACGCCATCGCGGGTCGCACGGCCGCCTTGTGCGCGCTCGTGTTCCTGATCGGGTGCACTCCGGTGGCTATCTTCGCGCGGACGCTCTCCTTCTACCCGTCGATCGTGGCAATCACCGCGGTTGCCTCCGGCGCCACCGCCATGGCGCTGCGAACCGGCGGATCGGGGTGGATCTGGGCGGCGGGCGCATGTGTCGCCGCCGCGCCCCTGTTCGATGTGCGCAACGTGCTCTGGATTCCCACATGCGGTCCGCTCGTGATGCTCGCCGCGGCGGGCATCGGCACGGGGTCCGCGGGCACGGGGTCCGCGGGAGCGCGTGTCGCGCGATGGGTCGCCTTTCCGCTCCTGCTGGCGGCGAGCTGGCACATCGGCCGCTACGTGGCTTCGAGCGACATTGGTGGCAGCCTGGAGCAGCAGGTGCTCGTGTTCGCCAACGACATGCGCCGTCTGAGCGGCGTCACGCCTCCGCTCCGGGCCTGTCCGGGGAGTGGGCTCACCTGGGGGGTCTCCGATCTTCGGGTGCTGCCCGACACCGTCCGCTGCCTGAGCAAGATTCAGGCAGAAATTCCATCCTACGAGCTGCTGCGTTTTCACGACGCTGACCGATGGGCTCAGGTTGGGGCGCCCTGGATGCCGATCGTCGGGCTCGCGCTGGTGGTGAGCGTGCTCGGCATGTCTGGGCGTCGATTGTTCACGCAGCGGGGGTTCCTTGCGCTCGTCGGACCGGCGGTGCCCTTCGCGATGATGGCGATGAGCGCCATGCAGGACCCGAACGTGCGCAGAATCGGCGCGATCCTCGTTCCCGCTCCCGTGCTGCTGGGTGTTGCCTGGGCGGTCCTCTTCGAGGCCGAGGCCACCTCGGCGGTGGGCCGCCTCTTGCACCACCTCGACCGCGCGCGCGGGAACATGCGACGGATGCCCGTTGTCGGCTTCGCGATCGGCAGCGCGGTGGCTGTGCTCTCGGGCTTGCCCTACACGGCGCTTGCCCCATCGGCCCCCGCACGGGCACCGGTGCCCGCGGACAACGAGTGGGCAGCGTTGATCCACGGCGCGCTCCCCTCTCGCGCCCAGGACGTACGGTGTGCCGCGCGGCTTGCTGCAGACCGCGCCCGTGGCGTTCCGTCGCTCGGGCGCGCAGGTGCGTGGTTTTGGGGAGACATCCCCCTAACCAACCTCCACCCCCTCGATCCGGCGGAGGCCGGCGCCCAGGACGCGATGCCGCCGCGCGGGAGTGAGCGGGCCGCCCCCGTGTCGGTCGGAGCGCCATAGGCGGAGCCCTGCAGGGACGCCACCCCAAGCTGTTGTCAAGGACGAGGACCCGCGCCTAGTTGATGATTAGCGCGGACGGGACCGGAGGATCGGGCAGCGGTGATCGTCGCAAGCACATTGGCACATTGGCACATTGGCACATTGGCACATTGGCACACTGCGCAACGGGCCGGGTGGTGGTCGCCGCGGAGGGCGACAGCACGGCCGTCGATCAGACGCCTCACAGCGAGCGCAGGAAGACCACGAGGTCGGCGGCCTCGGCGTCCGACAGCGTGACGATGTCCCCCATCTCGCCGCGCCGCGCAGCCTCCACTACATCGCCGAGGGTCGCGGCCCGCCCATCGTGCAAGTAGGGCGCGGTCGCAGCGATCCCGCTGAGCGAGGGTGTGTCAACCGCTTCGAGACCGAAGAGATCATGCGCGGAACGGTCGGTGTAGCGCGGGCCTGAGTGGCAATCCGAGCAGCCGACGTCGCTGCGCTCGAACACCGCCGCGCCACGAGCGACTGCCGAAGACGTCTCTCCTAACCCAGGGTGATCCACGGCGCGGATGAAGTCGATGTAGGCGGCAACTGCCTGAAGGTCGGCATCGGTCGCGTCCGCTCCGCCAAGGCGGTCTTGACTGGTGATGCGCACCTCTTCGGCGACGGTCGCTACGTTCGCGGTCCAGGTGAGCGGAGTGGTTTCGGAGACCTTGCCCGCGAGGGAAGGCACCTGTCGGATGCCGCTGTCGGTGGGCCAGGTGATGCCGTCGGTGCGGCCTTCGAAGTGGCAGGTGGAGCAGGAGACGCCCGCGCTGGCCTCGACGATCAGCGGATTGGTGGCCGCATAAAAGTAGCTGCGACCGAGCGCGATCGTGGGATCGAGCGAGCCCCCGTGGACCAGCGTAGCCAAAGTAGCCGCGATGGCCGCAGGTTCCGCGGGGTCATCCGACACCGCCGCAGCCGCAGCCGCGACGGCCAGGCGACTGACCGAACCGTCCAGAAAGGTGTGAACCCAGGCCGTCCCGTCGGCGAAAGCTACCCCGCGAGGCCCTTCGCCCACCGCTGCAAACACGCTGGGTGCCTGCATGAAGCCGCCGTCCATGGCGACCCACCGCGCAGCATCCGCAGACAGCACCGCCACCGTGCGTGATGCCTCCATGGTCGCGTAGAGCTCTGCGCCATCCGGGGACCATGCGGCGCTGGACACCGTGCTGCGCACCACCGCCACGCGCTCGGGATCATCCGGCGCGAACCCCGCGACGTAGACCACGACGGCCTCACCTGCGGGTAGGCCGTCCACATCGAGCGGCAGCATCGCAAGCGCAGGGTTGACCACCGAAAGGCCAAGGCCGAGCGCCGCGTACCTTGCGGCTGAGGTCGCGCCGCCTTGATGCTCGGCGTTGGGAGCCGACTGATCGTCGGCCCAGAGCGTCGGGACAGCGAGCGTGGTTCCATCGGCGTTGACCGCGGGATCGCCCGTCACGCGCCGAAGGAAGTCGAGCGCCCCATTCCTCCCAATCCCCACAAGCACCGGAAACTCCGCGAGACTATCCGCGGCTTCTTCCGATGAATCTCCGGACACATCGAAGCAATGCAGCGCGCCACCTACCACCTCGCCTACGTAGAGCGTGCGCCCGGTTGGGTGCACCGCGAGCCAGGTCGGGCGGCCTGCCACCGGCAACCGTCGCAGCGGCTGAAGCCCACGATCCAGCTCTACCACGGCTTCGTCGGTCGAGAGCGCGACCCACACCCGCTCGCCGTCCTCCCGCGCGACGATGCCCACGGGCTCGGTGCCCACCTCCACGCGGTCCATCTCCTCGATCGCCGTGCCCGTCCAGCTCAGCACGGCGACGGATCGCGCGGCGCGCAAGGTGACGAGCACGCGGTCGCCCTGCAGCGCGAGGCGGATCGGCTCTCCGCCGACCTCAAGCTCGCTGACCGCTCCGGAGGCGACGTCAAGCCGGGTGACGACGCCTTCGTCCGGGAACGCCGCATAGACGGCATCTCCGGAGCGGGAGCTGACGATCGACCCGCTGCCGCGCGCAGGTGGGAACGGTGTGCCCAGCGCATCCTGCGCCCCCGGCATGGTTTCAGAGCACGCGACCAGCGGCAGCAGGAGCGGCAGGAGCGGCAGGAACGGCAGGAAAGTGCGGGACGTGTACAGTTTGGGACCCTGGGGGAGACGCAAACGGGAGCATAGCGCTCTGGGGTCAAAAGGCGAAGAGTCAAGGGCCATTGGTCGGCCCTTGGAAAAACCGGGCACCGACCGGTCGTCGACCCACGTCCGACGACCTCTCTCCCCCCTCGGCTCACGAGGCTGCCATCCGCGCGCTCCTCCTGCAAGGGCAGCATGGCGGTGTGGCGGCCCTCGCCCGTGAATACGGCGTTCGCCGAAAGAAGATCTACGAGGTTCGCGCACGGGCCCAGGGTGCCGTCGCGGAGGCCTTCATGGCGCGCGGGACGCCCGCTCGGGGCGCGCGTACAAGGCGATCGGAACGGTCGAGGACGTGGGATGGCGGCTACGGCGGACGACGACCGAGGCAGCCGGCGGCTCCGTGGCCACGGCGGCCGCCGTTCGTGCGTACCAGGCGAACCTGGAGGTCCACCAGGGAGGGCCGTGCTGGGACC
>CAJBVW010000104.1 GCA_903959175.1 uncultured Pseudomonadota bacterium | reverse complement strand
GCCGCTAGCGTTCGCTCTGAGCCAGGATCAAACTCTCCAGTTTGTAATCCACTTTGGTCCGCACGAAACCCGGCTAAGGGTCACGTTCGAGCCGAAACTCTATTGAACGTACAGAAACTGCTACCAATTTTTCAAAGACCGACCCAATCCGCTTTCGCGTTTCGCGTCGTGTTCGCAGCGGAAGTAAGTCTCGCTCCGAAGTCGCCCACCCTGTTATCTGGTGAGCGCTGGTCCGTCAAGCATCTATTACGACGCTCCGAACCGGGGTGGAGAGGCGAGGTTTCATACCCGCGTCTTCCGTGCCGACCGATTACCCGGCTGGCGTCCATCTGTCAATCACCTTTCGGCGCTATCGGATGGCGACGAAGAAGGCCGAAGCCTCCGTCGCCGGTCCAAGCCTTATAGTGCCTCCCCTCCCCCGCGGCAAGGCTTTCGCGCTGCGATTCTCGCGCGCCGTGCCCGTAGCCGAACGAAGTTACCGCTCCAACCAGCGCAACGAGAACACCTCTCCCTCGAGGGGCACCGCGAAGCTCATGTTCTCGAACACGAGTTCGGTGCGGCTGTTCTGCTGGACCTTGTCCTCGACCACCATGCGCGTGGGGAACTGGCGCCCGCCGAAGTCCTTCACGTCGGACATCGTCCACACCTTCAAGAGCATGCCCGAGAGGGCGTAGAGCTCCTGCTTGAGCGGGATGCTCGTGGCCTGGTCCACCCACACGAGGCGGCGCGGGTAGCTCACGTCGGGGGTCGTCGCCTTGAGCTCGAGCTTCCAGACCTTTCGGCCTTCCAGAAGCTCCTCCCCCACCACCACACCCGCGTACTGCTTGCGCCAGCCGGAGGCCTGCATCATGTCCTCGTAGGACATGTCCGACCCCATCATGCTCTGGCGGAGCATGTGTCCGGAGATCTTCTGGGTCTTCTCGACCGCGGGCATCCACATCCACAGGTCAGCGGCGTTCTTGAGCATCTTCGTGCCCTTGTCGCGCGCTGGCTCCAGGTATTCGACGGCGGCTTCGTCCGCGCCTCGACCGAAGCTGTGCATCCGGTAGACCTTCACCCGGTCGCCCTTGGTGACGGTCATCTTGAGGGTGGTCTCCCGGGTATCGTAGGTCATGTTCGCGTCCACCCTCGAGAGGATCTCGTCGAGGGACTGCGCACGCGCGACCAGGGGGAGGAGGGTCAGGACGAGGGCGAGGATCCAGCGGAGCATGAGGGACTCCTAACGGCGATGACGCATCGCTTCGATGGGTTCGATCCGGGAGGCGCGGAGCGCGGGGATCACCCCGCCGACGACGGCCATGGACAGGCCGAGCAGCACCGCGGAGACGAGGATTCCCGGGGTGACCTGGGCGTAGACGGTCGAGTTAACTGGTATGGAGGCCGGTAACTTGTCGACGACGGTGCCGAGGTTCACGCCGTGCACCTGGAGCCAGTAGCCGCCGGCGCCCCCGAACGCCGCGCCGAGTACGCCCCCGATCGCAGAGATGCCGAGGGCCTCAAGCACGAAGAGGGAGACGACCTGGTGGCGACGCAGGCCCATCGCCCGCATGACGCCGATCTCGCCGGTGCGTTCGAGCACGCTCATCAGCATGGTGTTCAGCACTCCGAGCGCCGTGATGAACACCATCGCAGAGGCAGCCACTCCCTTGACCGTGGAGATCAGCCCCACGATGTTGTCGAAGGGGGGCCGCTGGTCCCAGGACTTCACGTCCGTCCCGGCCAGCTCGGAGAGAGCAGCGATCTGCGCGGCGAGCGCCTTGCCCTCGCTCTTGTCCGCGGCGTACACACCCAGCTCCACGGCGCCGTCGGGGATGTCCGCCATGTAGCGGGCCTTGTCGAGGGTCACGAAGATCTGCCTGTTCTGCATCGCGTTGCCGAGGTCGACGATGCCGACGAGCTTCAGCTTGGCGGGCGACATCGATCCGTCCTGCGTCTGCCCGAGGAGGACGACGTCGTCCCCGAGGTGCGCGCCCATCTTCTCGACGAGCTTCTTGCCGATCACGACCTCGCCGTCGTCCGCGAGGAGGCGGCCCTCGACGAGGTGGCTCGGGAGCGCAAGCGGCCCCTCGAAGAGCGCGATGGGGCCGCCCTGGACCAGGCCGAACTCTTCGCCGATCTCCTCCCCCACCGTGGCGGTCACCCCCATGGAGATGCGGGGATAGACCCCGATCACGCCCGGGACGGCGCGAATGGCGGCCTCCAGCGGGGCGCTCACGACGATGTTCTCGTAGAGCGGGTTGAGCTGTTCGCGACGGGCGTAGTCGGCGTCGACCACGCGGACGTGACCGGCGAGGTTGGACGCGGTGCCGACCATCGAGCCGAACACGCCCTCGATCCAGGACATCGCCACGGTCAGGCTCGCGACGCCGAGCATCACCATCGTCGCGGTTAGCAGGGACCTCCGCCGGTTGCGGAGCGAGTTCCGGAGGGCCAAGGAGAACAACATCAGTCGGCCTTGACCGCGTCGGCGGGGTTCAGATTTGCGGCGTAGCTGGCGGGCCAGAGCGACGCGACGATCGCGATCGCGAGGCCGAAGCTGCCAGAGACGAACACGGGCATCCACCGGAACTGCATGTAGAGCGTGGAGCCCATCGCGACCTGCCCGGCGTTCTTGATCGCCTCGCCGAAGTAGATGCCGTTCGCCTGCCAGTGGAGGACGCCGGCCACGCCGATCGCCGCGCCGACCAGCCCGGCACCGAGGCCCATCCCCGCGCCCTCGAGCAGGAAGAGGCCTGCGACATCGCGCTTCTTCATGCCGAGCGCCATGAGCGTGCCGATCTCCCGGACGCGCTCGTACGCGGCCATGATCACGGTGTTCGCGATGCCGACGCCGGCGATCAGCAGGATGATCCCGACGAGGAACAAGAGGGCGTACCGGCGGATCATGTTGGCGGAGATGAGGTCGGCGCACTCCTCCTGGAGGGTGCGGGCCGTCCAACCGGCGCCCCCGAGCGCGGCGGCGGCGGCGGCCGGGTCACCGCGGGCGTCCACCGCGACGTGGGTCCGGCGCCCGTCGAGCTGGAGGAAGCCCTCCGCGAGCCCCTCCGCCATCCAGAAGCCGACGCTGTCGAGCGCGGCGTTGTCCGTCTCCACGATGCCGGAGACACGGAAGGTGAGCGCGTTGAGCGCCCCTGGGAAGGTGCGGGCCTCGACGATGACCTCGTCGCCCGCCTTCGCGTCGATGAGCCTGGCGAGCCCGATCCCGAGGACGATCTCCGAGGCGTCCGCCCCGGGCCACGCACCGTCGAGCGCCCAGCTCTTCCGGGGAAAGACCCCGTTGTCCGTCGCGGGGTCGAAGGCGTTGCCGCTCGCGCGCACGGCCTCGACGCCCTTCACGAGGCGCGCCGGGAACACGGTGCGGGCCGTCCACGCGCCGGCGGCGTCGAGTCGGGTCCGGAGCTCCGGGGAGAGGATATCCGCCTTGGACAGGGGGAACTCGAGACCGTCGATCGGGTAGGCGTCGGGGCGGAGCACGAGCTCGCCCGTCGTCGTGCTCTTGGACGCGCGGAGCACGTTCTC
>CAJBVW010000103.1 GCA_903959175.1 uncultured Pseudomonadota bacterium | reverse complement strand
GCCGCTAGCGTTCGCTCTGAGCCAGGATCAAACTCTCCAGTTTGTAATCCACTTTGGTCCGCACGAAACCCGGCTAAGGGTCACGTTCGAGCCGAAACTCTATTGAACGTACAGAAACTGCTACCAATTTTTCAAAGACCGGCCCAATCCGCTTTCGCGTCTCGAACCAACGTTGGTTTCGAGTGTAACCTCGAAGCCGTTTGCGCCCCGCCTGTTATCGGAGGGGCGTTGGTTTGTCAAGCAACTTTCATTGCCGTCCGAACCAACACTCGGTCGGGGATGAACCCCTCCCGTTTGCGCCCCGCCTGTTATCCGCGGGGTGCGGGTCCGTCAAGCATCTTTTCGAATGCTCCGAACCGCGCCGGGGCCGGTTTTCATACCGCTCCATCAGCCCCGCCCAAGTACTCGATCACCCCCGGGGCGTCAATGGTCTTTCCGCCCTCCACGGCCGCCCTGCACGGCCCGCGGTGGGCCGTCGGCGCCCTGTGGGTCGAGGAAGGAGCCGGTTCGGGCTACGCTCTCGGCCTACTCGAGCTCCCGATGCCGCGCCCCTCTGCGACCGCGATCTTTCTGCTCACCGGCGCCCTCGCGGGGGCCTCACCGGCGGCCGGCGCGCCCCTCCTGCGCGTCGTGGCGGTCGGCGACACCGGAAAGACCTTCGCGGAGACGTGCGGCGCCCCCGGGGACATCGCCGCGGCCCGCATCTGCGCGGATCAGCACGCCCTCCTTCGCGCGCATCTCGCCGCGCTCTCCCCCGCGGCCGACGTGGTCCTCGCGACGGGTGACCTCTTCTACGGCACCTCTGCCACCCCGCCCGCCTACCGCAACGGCCTGCGTCGCTTCTGGGGAAGGTGGGGTCGAACCCCGGTCCTTCCGATGCGCGGCAACCACGACCTGTCCGAGGACGTGAAGGCCGCGACCCAGCCGAAGGTCGCCGCCCTGCTCGCCGCCTCCTTTCCGCTGCCGACCGACGCCCCCTGGCAGCGCGTGCCCTGCTCCCCCGGCGCGGACGACGGCGGGGACGCGGCCCGTCTCTGCTACGCCGGAGAGAAGGACGGGATCTGCCTCGTCACCGGGGACAGCGCGAACGTCGAGGACATCCGGCTCCCGGAGTGGCCGGCGAGCTGCACCTGGAAGATCGCCGGGCTCCACCACCCGCCCGCCACCTCCTTCGAGAAGAAGAAGGAGATCGCGGGGGTCGCGAGCGTCCTCGCCGCGCGGGCGCCGGACCTCGTGATCGCCGGCCACGCGCACCACATGGAGGGGATCGTGGCCGAGGGCGGCGGCGGCACCGTGCCCGTGCGCATGGTCACCGTCGTGTCGGGCACCGGCTCCGAACGCCGTTTCCCGAGCGAGCCGCTCACCCTGGCGGACGGCACCGTCGCCGCCATCTCGGTGGACGCCGCGGGAGAGGGCGCCGCCGGGCGCACCGCGACGGGGCTCGCCCCCGCCTACGTCTACGCGGACTTCGGCTACACCGTGGTGGACGTGTACGCCGACCACCTGCTCGTCCGGCCGATCCTCCTGCGCGGCACGGAGGTCCACGGCGCGCCCTGTTGGCGCTGGAACAAGGGCGGCACCGCGCTGGTGTCTGCCTCCTGCGACGCCGAGTAGGCCTTCTAGACGACGGGGCCGTGGCGGGTGTTCGCGCCGATGCCGAGCCGCCGGCCGAACGCGTCGAGCGTCGCGAGGTCCACGCCGCGCGTCCGCAGGTTCTGGACGGAGCGGCCGCCGCCGAAGCGGGCGAGGTCGAAGAAGAGGTCGTGGAAGCTGACCGTCGTGCCGGGGGGCGCGGCGCGGCACAGCCCGGCGAGGCTCTTGCGCAGGCAGGCCGAGAGCAGGAGATCCGCGTGGAAGATCGAGGTGGACTGCCCGGTGTAGTCGGCCTCGACGTCGCGGAGGGCGCCCTCGGGGAGCGCGGCCACGACCCACGGCTGGCTCCACCGGTAGACCTGGAAGACGGTGGTGGTGGAGAGCTCCCGCCACCCCGTCGCGTTGCAGTGGCCGGCGCAGAGGTCGAGCCCGGCCACGAGGGCGTCGGACATCGCAGGATGGCGGGGCGGCACGGCAGCGGAGAGCTTCTCCCCCCCGGCGAGCCAGGCGAGGCGCTTTCCGTAGAGCCCCTCGTACACGGACGCGACGGCCACGGCGTGCCGCGGGTGGTCGCGGAGCATGCCGACGAGGGCGTCCTCGTCCACGGTGCCCGGCGCGCGGACGTCCGCCGCGCCGAAGAGGGTGACGAGCAGGGCGCTCACGGCCTCAGGGTGTTCCACGACGCGACTCCGGATGCCGACGGAGTGTACGCGAACGGCTCACTCGGCGGTGAGGACGCGTCGTGACTCGATGTTCTTCAACGCGAGGGTGCGGCCGTCGGGGAGATCGAGCAGGAGTGAGGGGACGACGGTCTCCGCGCCGGTCCCGAGGTGCAGGAAGGGCGCATGGCCGGCGCCGTAGCTCGACTCCCCGGTGACCCAGCCGGTGTGCTCCACCCCGTCGAGCGTCCACCGCACGCGGGTGTGCAGCGGCGCCTCGACGCGCAGCCATCCGTTCTCGGTGCAGCCGTCGGAGAGGTAGACGCGCGGCCGATCGACCACGTCCGTGACGACGAGATCGAGCACGCCGTCGCCGTTGAGGTCCTCCGCGACCGCGCTGCGGTGGCTGCCGTCGCGGGCGAGGCCGAGCGCGGCGCCGACGTCGGCGAAGGTGCCGTCCGCCTGCCCCGCGAGCAGGTCGATGGGCGCGTCGTAGACGATGTCGAACGTCGCCTCGTCGTCGGCCCAGCGGTCCCCCTGCGCCACGAGCACGTCCAGGCGGCCGTCGTTGTCGTGATCGAGCCAGATCGCGCCCCACCCCATGTGCAGCGGATCGGCCAGGGGGTCCGCGGCGCGGGCGAGCGCCGTGTCCACCCAGGAGCCGCCGGCGGGCACGCTCTCGAGGAGCGCGTTCCGGCCCACGCCGGTGAGGTAGTAGTCGGGGAACCCGTCGCCGTTCAGATCCGCGGCGTCCCCGCCCATGCCGAAGTGGACGAGCTCGCACGCGCATCCCTCGGTGGGGGCGAGGGTGCCGCCGTCGTTCAGGAGGAGGCGGTTGGATCCGTAGTCGGCGCCGTCGTCGTTCACGACGTACACGTCGGGGTCCCCGTCGGCGTCGGCGTCCGCCCACACGGCGTCGAAGCCGCGCCCCACGCTCACCGCGCCGCTGGGGTCGTAGCGGAGGCCGTCGCCCTCGTTGCGGAGCAGGAAGTCGGTGCGCTCGAGGTCGTCCTCCGCGCCGGCGTTTGTCAGGGCGTACAGCTCGGGGAGGCCGTCGCCGTCGAGGTCTCCGGGGGACAGCTCGCGCACGCGCCGGGCCTGGGGCGGCAGGTCGCGCAGGGGCCAGTCGGAGAAGCCGTCGTCGCCCTGGACGAGCACGTGGGGGTCCTCCTTGAAGCCGCCGACGAGGAGGTCGAGGCGGCCGTCGCCGTCCACGTCCGCGAGGTTGAGGAGGAAGGTGCCGGCGGGGCCGGGGAGCGTCTCCGCGACGAACGCGCCGCCCTCGTTGCGCCAGAGCGTCGGCGGGGATTGGGTCCAGCCGAGGACGAGGTCGAGGTCGCCGTCGGCGTCGAGGTCCCCGACGGCGAGGCTGCCGCCGTGGTGGTGCGGGGCCGCGGGATCGGGGCCGCCGGTGAGCCCGAGCTCGGCGCCCACCTCGGTGTAGGCGAGGGGCCGCGGCGCGGCGCACGCGCGGACCTCGCCGAGGGTGACGCCGTCGGGGATGGCCGCGGGGATGGCCGCGGGGCCGGCGCACCCGGCGCCGAGGACGACGAGCGCGAGGCGCCTCACAGGGACCGCAGGAAGGCCTCGAGGTCCTCCAGGTCGGCGTCGGAGAGCGCCGAGGTGTCTCCCATGCTGCCGTCCCGCGCGCCCTCGAGCACGTCCCGGAGGGTCGGCGCGGCGCCGTCGTGCAGGTAGGGCAGGGTGGCTGCGATGCCGATCAGCGAGGGGGTGTCGACGTCCGCGAGCCCGTAGAGCGTGTGGCGAAGCTGGTCCGAGTAGCGGTCGCCGTAGTGACACGCCGCGCAGCCGACGTCGGGGTCGGCGAAGAGGACGCGGCCCCGCTCGACCGCGGGGGTGGCGGCGCCGCGCGCGGCGTGGTCGGCCTCGGGGGTGTGCTCGATCCAAGCGGCCACCGCGTCCAGTTCGGCCTGGGTCGCGTCCCGCCCGCCGAGGCGCACCTGGCTGGTGGCGCGCACCTCGTCCGCGACGGTCATCACGTCCTGCGTCCAGGTGAAGGGGGGCGACAGCGAGATCGGCCCGGCCAATGTCTTGGTCTGGCGGCCGACGGTGTCGTAGTCGGGCCACGAGAGGCCGTCTTCCCGCCCCTCGAAGTGACACGTGGAGCAGCTGAGGCCCGCGGCGGGGGTGGACATGTGGGGGTCGACGGCGGTGGAGAAGAGGAGGCGCCCCTGCTGGAGCGTCGGCTCGAGGACCGGCGGGGTCAGCACCAGGCCGGGCGCGGCGACAAGGGCGGTGTCGTAGCGCGCACCCGCCGCGGCCTGCTCGTCGAGCCCGGCTCGCGCCGCGTCGATGGGGAGCGCCGCCACGGAGAGGGCGAAGGCGTTGAGCACCCAGGCGCCGCCGGGGCCCCAGGCGAGGCCGCGGGGCCCGTCCTCCGTGACGAGGGTCGCTCCGGGACCGTCGGTGAAGCCGCCGAGCCCCGCCCACTCGACCGTGGGGTCCGCGGGGAGGACGACGACCAGGCGCGACCCTTCCATCGCGGCGGCGACGAGGGCCCCGTCGGGGGAGTAGGTCACCGCGCCGAGGAAGCTGCGGACGACCTGCCGGGTGTCCGCGGCGACGGGCGTGGCCTCGGATGTCGCGTAGCGGAAGCGCGCGGTGCCGGCGAGGGGAGCGCCGGTGTCGGGGTCGAGCCCGACGAAGACGACGCCGGGGTTGTTGGGGGACAGGCCGAGGCCGATGCGCGCGTAGCCCTCGGCGGGATCGCGCTGGGCCTGCTCCTCGTCGGTGTGGCGGGGGGGAGAGGTGTTGTCGACCCAGAGGCCGGGCACGGCGAGCTCGCCGCCGTCGAAGCGGACGGCGGGGTCACCGGTGAGGCGGCGGGTGAAGTCGAGGTCTCCCTCGCGGCCGGCGCCGCCGACCGGCGGCAGGTCGATCGGCACGCCGGCCGGCGCCGCTTCGTCGAGGTCGAACCAGGTGATCGTGCCGCCCGCGCCCGACACCACGTAGAGGCTCGCGCCGCTCGGGTGGACGGCGAGCCAGGAGGGGCGGCCCGCGACGGCGAAGGCGCGGACGAAGGCGAGGTCCGCGTCGAGCTCGTGGACCTCGTCCTGCCCGTGGAGGGCCACCCACACGCGGTCGCCGTCGGGGCTCGCCACGATGCCGAGCGGCTCGGCGCCGGTGGCGACGCGGTCGACCTCGACGAGGGCGCCGCCGTCGTCCTCGAGCACCACGATCGCGCGGGCCTCGCGGAGCGTGACGAGGAGGGTGTCTCCGAAGCGGGCGATGCGGCTCGGGGCGTCGTCCAGGGCGAGCAGATCGACGGCGCCGTCGGTGGGGTCTGCGCGGGCGACCAGCCCCTCGTCCGCGAGCACCGCGTAGAGCGCGGCGCCGTCCGCGGAGGTCGTCAGCGCGCCGCTCCCCGAGCGGCCCGCGCCCACGCCGGGGCCGATCGGGGCGGCGGTGTCACCCTCCCTGCAGCCGGCGAGCAGCGCGAGGGCCAGGGCGAGGGCCAGGGCGAGGCGAGCGACCAGGAAGCCCATCCGGGAGGACGATCGACCTACTGCGAGCCGATGTCCGGCGCAACCGACGCCCCCGCCCGCGGACGGAATTACCCTGGCGCTCCTCCGGACGACCCGTGGCCATCGAACAGCCCAAGAACCCCCTGCACGGCCTGACCCTCGAGCAGATCGTGACCGCGCTGTTCGACGCCTACGGTTGGGAGGAGCTCGGCCAGCAGGTCAAGATCCAGTGCTTCCTGAACGAGCCGAGCGTGACCTCGAGCCTCAAGTTCCTGCGCAAGACGCCGTGGGCGCGCGAGAAGGTGGAGAGCTTCTACCTCTGGCACCTGCGCGAGCAGAAGCGGCGCACCCGCGGCACCGACGCACCCTGACCTTCAGCAGTTCGCGACGGCCGCGCGCATCGCGCCCACCGCGGCTTCGAGCGCGGCGGCGATCTCGGCGTCCG
>CAJBVW010000102.1 GCA_903959175.1 uncultured Pseudomonadota bacterium | reverse complement strand
GTCCCGCCCTCCCTCCCCGACGCCGCGGGGGACACCCTCGAGGCCGCCGCCCCCGCCGCGCCGAGCGACCTCCCCGCGCCCACCGCCGGCCCCGCGCCCGAACAGGCCCCCCGCGTCTTCGGCTACCCGAACGACCCGATGTACGGCCGCCAATGGAACTTCCCGCTCATCGGCGCCCCCGTGGGGTGGCGCGTGGGCGGAGGCAAGGGCGTGGTCGTCGCCGTCATCGACACCGGCGTCTCTCCCCTCCCCGACCTCCCCGCGGATCGCATCCTCCCCGGCCGCTCCTTCGTGCCCGGCGCGTCGACCGCCGCGGACGACCACGGCCACGGCACGCACGTCGCCGGCACGATCGCGCAGGCCACGAACAACGGGATCGGCACGGCGGGCCTCGCGCCGAACGCCACGATCCTCCCGATGAAGGTGCTGAGCGCCTCGGGCGGCGGCCTCTCCACCTGGATCGCCTCCGCGATCGACGAGGCCGTCGACCAGGGCGCCGACGTCATCAACCTCTCCCTCGGCGGCGGGCACTCCTCCGTCATCGTCACGGCCGTCGAGAAGGCCCGCAAGGCCGGCGTCGTCGTGGTCGCGGCGGCGGGTAACACCGGGCGCCAGGGCATCGGCTCCCCGGCGGACGCCCCCGCGGCCATCGCCGTCACCGCCGTCGGCCCCGGAGACGCGCTGGCGCCGTACTCCTCGTGGGGCAAGGGCGTCGAGATCGCGGCCCCCGGCGGCGACAAGACCGTCCCGGGCGGCGGGATCGTCCAGGCGACCGTCGAGAAGGGCGGCGCCCAGCAGTTCGCGGAGTGGCAGGGCACCTCGATGGCGGCCCCGCACGTCGCCGGCGCCGCCGCCGTCCTCCTCGGCGCAGGCGCCCAGAGCGCGGACGAGGTCGAGCGCTTCCTCAAGACCGGCGCGGACACCCGCGACGAGCCCCTCAAGTACGGCGCGGGCCGCCTCGACATCGGCGCCGCCGTCCGCGCGCTCCTCTTCGCGAAGCAGGGCCTCCTCTTCGCCGTCGGCGGGCTCGTGACCCTCGGCCTCGGCCTCCTCGGCGGGCTCCCCGGGCGCGTCCGCCTCGTCTCCCTCCTCTTCGGCGCGACGATGGCCGGCGGCCTCTTCCTCGTGCCGCTCCTCCCGCTGCCGCCGAGCGCCTGGCTGAGCCTCCTGTCGCGCCCGTTCCTGACGTGGCCGGGCCCCTTCTGGTCGGGCTTCCCGCTCTGGCAGTCCTGCCTCGTGCCGCTCGGCTTCGCCGTCCTCCTCGGGCCCAGCAAGGCGCTCGGCCCCCTCGCCCTCGGCCTCTGTGGCGGCGTCGGCGCCTACCTGTTCTACGGCGCGGCTACCGGCGGCACGGACCTCTGGTGGATGCCGCTCGGCCTCGACCGCACCTGGCTCACCGTCAACGGCAGCGTCTGCCTCCTCGCGGGCATGGCGGTCGCGGGCATGCAGAAGATGCGTCGGAGGGCCGAGTGAGCCGCTGGTCCGGGCGCCTCGAGCGTCGCGACCTCGAGGGCGGCGTGTGGGTCCTGCGCACGCCGGCGGGCGAGCTCTCCCTCTACGGGGACGTGCCCAGGCACCTCGACGGGCAGCAGGTCGAGGTGGAGGGGGTCGCCGAGGAGGCCTTCGGCTTCGCGATGGCCGGCACCTCCATCACCGTGAAGTCGGTGCGGAAGGCGTAGGGCGCGCCGCCCCTACTCCACCGGGATCGCGATGGTGTAGGTCTCGTCCGCGAAGACGCTCGGCCACGGCCCGTTGTACGTGCCCGAGTAGCAGGCCGAGTCGCCGCAGGCCGAGTCGCAGATGGCCTCGTTGAGCGCCTGGGACTCGCCGGTGCCCCAGTGGAGGTACAGGCCGTCCAGGCCCTTGTCGCAGTAGTTCTGGTCGGTCGCGGTGACGCCGATCACGTCCCCGCGCTCGGCCTCGATCGTGACCGGCGGCAGGGTGTCGCTCGTGCGGTTGGTGTCCGCGAAGACGACCACGCCGTTGACGGTGAAGGTCACGTCGTCGTCGACGCCGAACCAGTCGAAGGGAGAGGCCCCGCCGCTGATCGTGTAGGTGACGGGCTCGTCGTGGGGCCACACGGTCACCTCGGTGCTGTCCTCGCCGACGAGGCCCTCCGAGTCGTAGCAGCGGAGCGCCACCTCGACCTCGCCCACCGGGAGGAGGCCTGCGCCGCTCACGTGCCCCGTTGGGTCGATGGTGCCCGTGTCGATGCGCGTCCCGTCGGCGAACCAACCACAAAGAAGATTAGTGGCCACTTCGTCGGAGTCGTACACGTAGCCGTGGAGGGCAACGTTCACGTCGTCCATGAAGTATTCGCCGTTGTCGGGATCGAGGATCTCGACCACCGGGGCGGTGTTCTCCGTCGGGTCGTCCACCGTGTTGCCGTAGAGGTGGATGGCGGCGAGGGGCTCCTCGGGATCGTTCGAGGAGAGGTAGAGGTCGCCCGTGTATTCGGCGATGTCCGGTGGAGAGAACGTCACGTCGATGGGGAACGAGAAGCCGCGCGTCACGACGTAGGGCTCGGCCCAGTCGTCCGGGAGGGTGACCGTGTAGGCGAGGGCCTCGTCCCCCGCGAAGTCCACGCTCCCGATGCGGAGGTTTCCCGAGCCGGCCGCGGTGACGCGCGCGGTGAGCGTCAGGCTCTCGCCGGGCGCCACGGTGCCGAAGTAGAGCACCTCCGGATCGAGGTCGATGCGGGGAAGGACGCCCGTGCCCTCGAGGTCGAGCGTGAGCACGGGCGCGACGCTGTCGTTGCTGGTGAGCACGACCGTGCCGAAGTCCTGGCCCTCGACGTCGGGGGTGTAGCGCAGCTCGAGGACGCCCTCCTCGTCGTGGCCGAGCGCCTCGGGGAAAGCGACGACGCCGAAGTCGAGCGAGGCGCCGTCTCCGGGGAGGACGCTCTCGAAGGTGAGGTCTCCGTAGCCGTCATTGCGGACCCGCAGGCCGAGCTTCGCCTCCGTGCCGAGCACGACCTCGCCGAAGTCGACGCGCGCGGGCGTGACGACCATCTCCGGCTTCCCGGCGTTGAGCGCCGGTCCATCGGTGCAGGCGGAGAGGAGCAGCAGCATCGGTTCCCAAGCTCGTCGACCCCCTAACCAGCCGCACGGCCTGCCTCACGTGGGCCGCGATCGGGATAAACCGCGCCGTGCCCACCGATCCCGTCCCCGCCTGGAAGCACCACCTCTACGCCCGCGCCGCGCGCCGGCCCGACGAGCTCGCCGCCGCCGCGCACGCGCTCTACGGCGGCCCGCCCGATCCCGAGGCGTACCCCGACTTCCCCGACACCGACTTCCTCGACTTCTTCGCGATCGAGTGGGTGGACGGCGCGGGCCTCACCGAGGTCGACCACGCCGTCCGCGCCGGAGAGCTGCCCGAGGCCGCGCTCCGCTGGCCGCGCGAGGTCCGCACGGCGATGTGGGTGGTGGACGGCTGGGAGGGTGACCTCGTGCTCCTCCGCGACATCCGCACCGAGGCCGAGATCGCCGTCAGCGCGCCCGGCATGCAGGCCGATCTGCCCCGTCGCGCCGTCGTCCGTGCGCGCGTCATCCCCGTGGGGGACGCGCTCCGCTTCTCCGGCGCCCCCGACGTGTGGGAGCCCATGGGCGTGATCGCGCGGATGGACTTCCTCCGGGAGTGGATGGCCACCCCCGAGCCCGCGCTGCTCGAACACCTCCTTGCGTTGCGCGTCGGGTTCCTCCGCCAGCGGGAGGAGCGCGAGGCGTGGATCGCCCACTTCGGCGCCGACGAGCTCCTCTTCGACGACCCCCGCGACATGGAGCGCCGCCTCGCGGCCTTCATGAGCCACCTGAACAACGAGCATGTGTTTCCCTCGCTCGGAGGCCGAACGCGCGCCGAGGCCTTCCGGGTCGCGAAGGGGTCCGAGCCCACGATCGTCCAACTCACACTCGGCGCCACGCTCACCGGGCCGGGCCGCCCGGGCGCCATCTACGACGAAGTCGAGGGCATCCACTTCCTCCCCGCCTACGGCGAGGCCCGCGCCCACCTGCGCGGCGAGGCGCCCCATCCGGGGGTTGTCACCATGTATCTCGACGATCCAGGCATCACCCGCCTCCCCTTCCGGCGCGTCGGAGAGACCGCCGCGTTGGCACGACTGTTGGGCTTGCCCGAAGAGACGCCCCTAGACACGCTCCTCGACCCCTACAAGCCGTCCGGTGTCCGCGCCCTGCCGAGCGTGCTGCCGAACCTGGAAGACTGACCCGAGCGTCGGGATTTGTGCCAAGGTCGCAGTTATGGGCGGCGGAGCGGGATCCGTGCAGATAGGTGCGCGATCGAGCCGGAGGGGCATGTGGGGGCCGTCGACGAGCGGATCGAGATCAGCGCCGCGGTGGCGATACGCGGAGACTCCGGGTTCTTTTTTGGGGCGTTGCGCTGGATCGAGCCGAAGCGGCTCCTCATCGAGGTCGACGCCGAGCTCGAGCCCGGAGAGGAGATCGACGTCCGGATCACCCTCGCGCCGACGTCCCACACCGCGCTCCTGACCGCGCGGGTCACCCGGCCGCTGGTGACCGCGCACGGGGAGACCCCTCGGTACGTCGTGGATATCCTCACGATGAGCGTCTCCGAGCGCGTCCTGCTCGACGAGTGGATGCGCAACGTGAAGACCCGGGGGACCTTCTCCCGCTTCGAAACCGTCGTCTCCAGCCATCGCGCCGCGGAGCGGAACGACAGCCAAGCGAACGCCGAGGTCCGTCAGGCGCTCGAGCGCATGTCGCGCAAGCCCCTCAGCGCCTCGGGGTCGAGCCCCGTCCCTCCCCCCCAGACCGACCCGTTCGGGGTCCGCTCGGACCTCGTGACCGGCGCGCAGCTCGGAGCCGGTCGTGGCGCCGTTCGCGACGCGCTGCTCAGCGCCATCGCCCGGGGCACGGCCGGCCGTTCCGCCGCCGGTCCGAGCCGCCCACCCGCGCCCGCCGCTCAGCTCCCACCGGCCTCCCCGCCGAGCAGCCCGCCGCCCGAACCCTCCAGCGCCCGCCCGGGCCCCGGCCGCGTCGTCGCCACCGGCGGCACCAGCCCCGGGTTCGCCGCGCCCTCCGTCACGCGCCCGGGCACAGACCCCGCCTACGCCACCACCCTGACCAACCACGCCCAGTGGATGGAGGTGCGGTGGTTCGCCTCGGCCAACTTCGACCGGGACTCCCGCATCCATCTCCTGAACTTCCTCCTGGTCCTCCAACGCGACGCCGAGCCCCTCCCCGCCCTCGAGCCGCTCCGGATCATGCTCCGCCACAACGAGCTCCATCTCGAGTGCGCGGCGACGGTCAAGGCCATCAGCCCGCAGAGCGCTACGTACCGCCTCCTGCTCGACCCGCTCCAGATCGAGCGACTGCGCCAGTGGGCGGCGGACTACGGCAGGAAGTAGGTCCGTAACAGGCGCCGGAGATCCGGCTGCGGCCCGATGAGGCGCTCCCCCACCTGCGGCGTGCCGGTCACCACGAGCGCGGCCCGAAGCTGGGCGGGGGTCCACGGCTCTCCGGTGAGCTCGATGGCGACGGACTGCGCGATGGCCACCATCGCGGTGATCATCGGCGAGGCCCCCGACGTGCCGCCGAAGCTGCGCGTGTACGCCTGCCGTCCGTCCTCGCCCGGGTAGTAGAGATCAGCGAGGTAGGTCCCGTATTCGCCGGACGTGGCGGTCACGATGCCGTCGTACCACCCCTGCACGTCGATGCGCGCGCCGTGGGAGGACCCGCTCGGGTACCACGTCCGCGCGGGGAAGCCGCTCCCGGGGGAGGCGCCGCCGCCGACGAGGATCGCGCCGGAGTCGTGATCGCGGTCGAACCAGCCGTCCCAGGCGGCGGCGTCGAGATCCTGGCCCCCGTTGCCGCTGGGCTCCACCACGACGATCCCCGCTGCCACCGCGGCCTGGATCGCGGCGAAGACGGCGGGATCCACGCTCACCGGGCAATAGTTACCGTTGGCGTAGGACTGTTGCTCGATGAGGATCACGTCGCCGGGGCGGAGGAGCTCGGTGGCCCCCGCGACGGCGGCGGCGATGTCGTAGGCGCCGTCCTCGCGGAAGGGCGAGACGACGAGGGGGACCGCGTCGGGGACCGCGCCGTCCACGCCGTAGCCGTTCACGCTGCCGACGAGCTGCCCGAGCACCGAGTTCCCGTGGTACGCGTACAACGCTTGGTTCATCCCCCACGCGCCCGCGCCGATGGCGGCCTCCAGGTCCTCGTGGGACTCGTCCCAGCCGTACTCGATGTCGACGATGGTGACGTTCGCGCCGGTGCCGCCGGGCCACCGCGCGGCCTCGGTGAAGCCGAGCCCCGGAGAGGCGTCGAGCCATGTCTGATCGGGGCGGAAGTCGGGGGTGATCGGATCGAGATCCGCGGGGGGCGGCATCGCCGCGAAGCCGAGCCACGCGTCCTTGACCCGCGGGTCGGCGAGGAGATCGGTGGCGACGAGCTCGGCGTCCGGCACGTCGACGCGGAGGAAGCGGGGGAGAGAGGCGGCGACGGGGCGCACACGGGCGGGGCCCAGGACGAGGTCGAGGTCTCGCCACTTCACGTCCGCGGACCACACGGCGCGGTCGCGCGGGGCGGGCTCGGCGAGCTCGACGAAGAGCACGTCCGTGCGGCGGCCGGGCTCCCAGTACACGACGTCCGGGCGCGCCAGCGCCTCGGCGACGAGGAGGAGCATCATCGGGCCCACCACCGCCCGACGTGGAACGGGAAGCGCGTGGGCGGCTCCACGGGGGCGTCGGAGGGGTAGTCGGGGTCGCCCGGGAGGAGGACCCACACGGTCTCGTCCTCGACCTTCGTGAAGCGCGGGCAGATGGGCGGGAGGGGCCGGCGGACGGCCACGGCGGCGGCGACGTCCGCGTACGGGAGCAGCTCGACGAGGGTGCGGAGGGTCGGCGGGGCGAGGGGGAGCGTCCCGGCCTCGGCGCGCGCGATGGCGTCGGCCGGGCGGAGCCAGTCTCCCGCGACCGCCTCCTGCCCATCGATGCGGGCCTCGGCGCCCGGCGGGAGCGGCGTGACGAAGAACCAGGTGTCGTAGCGGCGGGCCTCGATCTCCGGGGTGATCCAGTGCGACCACGGCACGAGCCCGTCGAGATCGTAGGCGTCGTCGGGCACGTCCGCCTCGTCGGGAGCGGAGAGGCGCACGCCCGCCTCCTCGAAGAGCTCACGGGCGGCGGCGGCGCGGAAGGCGCGGGGGATGCCGTCCTCCACGGTGCAGCGCGCGGGGAGCTCGGCGTCCCCCGGGTCCACGCGGCCGCCGGGGAACACCCAGGCGGCGCCCATGAAGCCGACCGCGCGGCTCCGCTCCATCATCCACACCTCGGGGCCCGAGGGGGTGTCGCGGAGGAGGATGACGGTTGCGGCGGGGCGGAGCTCGGCGGGCATGCCCCCGGTGTACCGCGGCGGCGTCGGGACGGGGAGGGTCCTCTCGCGCGCCGGGCGCTCGCGGGGGCTGGACCCCGGCCGGGAGGTGCGCACGCTCTGTCACCAAAAGAAAGGTTTCACGCCATGTTTGCGCTCCTGGTCGTCTCCGCGCTCGACGCGACGGCGGCCGACGTCGCCCCCGCTCCCGAGGCGCGTGCGCTCTACACGGTCCTCGATCCCGCGCTCGACGGGAACGGGCCGGGCGGCGGTCTCTTCGTGGAGGGGCGCGGCCTCGGCGCCGTCTCCTCCTCGCTCACCGGCACGGCGGTGGTGGGGTGGACCGTCCGCCCCCTCCGGCTCGCGCTCGTGTTCCCCGCCGACGTGGGCGCGGACCGCATCGTTGGTCGTCTCCCAAGGATCGACCTCCTCTTCGTCCTCCACGACCGCAAGAACGGCGGACTCGGGGTCGCCGGTGGGGTCGACACGCCCCTCCCCTTCGTGCGCGGCGACGATCGGGCGCCGCGGGGTCGGATCGCCCTCGCCGTCGGGAAGAAGGACACGGTGGTGTCGGTGAACCTCGGGGCGCCGATCGGGCCGCCGCTGGAGGCGTTCACCTGGGCGATCGGCGGGGCGTTGCCGCTCACCGAGGGCCTCGGCGCCTTCGCGGAGCTCGACGGGATGGGCCCGATCGGCGTCGCCGGCTTCCCGCCCACCTTCGGCGCCCCCGCGATCCGCGGCGCGCGCTCCGGGCTCCACCTCGCCCCCCGCTTCGCCGAGGGCGCACGTCCCCTCGTGCTCAGCGCGGCCGTGGGCATCACCCCCGACTCCGCTTTCCCGTCGCTTTCACTCGGTGCCGCGTGGATCCCCCCCCACAAGGCCCGCCGCCCCCGCACGGAGGGCGCCGACGGCGACCGCGATCGGGTCGCCGACGCGGTGGACGCCTGCCCCCGGGCACGCGAGGACTTCGACGGCGGGAACGACGCCGACGGGTGCCCGGACGGCGGCGCCCGGACGCCTCCCACACCCGACGTTTCCCCCTAGATCCGGTGCCCGACCCGGCCCTCGAACACGACCCGGCTCCGGATTTCCCGGGTGGACACCCGGTAGCCTGCCCTGTAGGCTTGCGCTGTCAACACCACCGCTGGAGTTAGGGATGAAGAACGCACACCGCTTGCCGCTGGCCCTCGCCCTGCTGGCCCCGTCGCAGGCCCTCGCTGCCTGGCCGGCGGACGACGCATGGGTCGCCTTCCGGAAGGACGGTGTGGATCTCTACGATCCGAGCTTCGACGAGAACCCCGATCTCGACGGCAGCGGCGCCGGCGACGACGTCGGCACGCACGGGAGCATCGACCTCGTGGGAGACGCCACGCTCGTCGCCCCCGTCGCCTACTGGTACGCGGACGACGCCGCCTTCTACCTGCGGATGCGGGTCAACGAGTCCCCCCTCCTCACCGCGACGAGCTTCCGCGCGAGCAGCTGGGCGTTCCTGCTCGACACCGACGCCGACCCCACGACCTACGAGTACCAGCTCGGCATCACTGGCCCGATCGGCATCCTCGAGCTGAACGAGAACACGCTGGACGACGGCCTCGGCGTGTACGACCCCGTCGAGTCCTTCACCTCCTCCTGGTACGACCCGCTCACCAGCGGCCTCGCCCGCGTGACGGACGCCGGCACCGACCTCGACAGCGCCACCGACTACTTCATCGACATGCAGTTCGACCGCGCGACCCTCGACTTCGTAACGGGGAACGCCCTGGACAGCACCTTCGGCGTCGTGATCGGCACTCAGCACAGCCCCGGCCTGCTCGACATCGACAACGACCTCGCCGGGAACGACGGCACGGCCGGCCCCGGCGCCATGCCGGACGTCACCACCGACTTCATCGGCATCGACCAGGACGGCGACGGCCTGACCGACATCGAGGAAGGCGACCTCGGCACGGACCCGACGGACGGAGACAGCGACGACGACGGCCTCGGCGACCAGGAGGAGGTCGACGCCGGAACGAACGCCCTCGACTGCGACAGCGACGGGGACGGCCTCTCCGACGGCCTCGAGTCCGGCGTGGTCGACGCGGGCGCGGGCACCGACGTGTCCGCCGGCTGCTTCACCCCGGACGCCGACCCCACCACCACGACGAACCCGCTGTCCGAGGACACCGACGGCGGCACGCTGCCGGACGGCGCCGAAGACCTCGACGGCGACGGCTTCATCGACCCCTGGGAGACCGATCCCAACGACCCCGCGGACGACCTCGACAGCGACATCGACGGCATCCCCGACGTGGTCGAGGACACCTGCGCCGAGGTCGGCACCGCCGACGATCAGGACGGGGACGGCATCCTCGACGCCGACGAGGGCCGCGGCGACACCGACGGCGACGGCGCCCCCGACTTCTGCGACCCCGACGACGACGACGACACCATCCCGACCGTCACCGAGGGCGGCGGCGACACCGACGGCGACGGCGCCCCCGACAACCGCGACACGGACGCCGACGGCGACGGCAAGCCCGACGTCGACGAGGGCACCGCGGACGACGACTGCGACGGCCTCCCCAACTTCCAGGACGCGGACGACACGGACGGCCCCTGCGCCGACCCCGACGGCGATGGCCTCGACAACGCCACCGAGGCCGACTGCGCGTCGAAGACGGACAACGCCGACTCAGACGGCGACGGTATCCCCGACGGTGAGGAGTCCTGCGACGAGGACGCCGACTGCGACGGCCTCCCCGACATCAACGACGACGAATTCGACGCCGACGGCTGCGACGACCCCGCCGGGGACGACACGGGCGACACGGTGAACTGCGACACCGAGGACCCCTTCCTCGACTGCGGCCACTACACCGGCGGCGCCTGCTCCGTGGTCGACCCCCGCACGGCGCTCCTCCCCGCGCTCCTCGCGCTCGGCGGCGTGCTCCGGCGGCGCCGGCGTCAGGTCACGGCCGCGGCGCTCGGCGGCACCCTCCTCGGCGGCCTCGGCACCGCGCACGCGCAGGACCAGTTCAACGCCCAGCGCTTCCGCCCCGTCGCGGACGGCCGCTCGCTCCTCGCGGTGGAGGACGCCTCCGTCCCCGGGCCGGGCATCGGCGGCGGCTTCTGGTTCGACTACGCCAAGGATCCGCTGATCTACCGCTACGACGGCGACGCCGAGGACACCCGCCTCACCGGTGACGTCGCGACGGCCAACCTCGCGGTCTTCTTCACCCTCTCGCGCTTCCGCCTCGCGGTCGACATGCCGCTCCACCTCGCGTCCGGGAGCGACCTCGCGACGGGCGGCAGCTTCAACCCCGGCGACCTCCGCCTCGACCTGAAGGCCACCCTCGTGGACCGCGCCAAGACGGGCTTCGGCGTCGGCGCCGCCATCGACCTCGGCCTGCCCACCGGCAACCCCGACGCCTGGCTCGGAGACCCCTCCCCCACCTTCGGCGGCCGCGTGATCGCGACGGCGGGCCGCAAGCGCGGCATCGTCTCGGCGAACGTGGGTGTGCGCGGCGGCGGCGTCGCCGACCTGCTCCCCGACCTGAACTGGGGCACCCGCCTCCTCTGGGGCCTCGGCGGCGCGGTCCCGGTGGTCGAGGAGCTCGACGCCTTCGCCGAGATCGACGGCGAGCTCTCCCTCACCCAGCTCGACGCGCTCGGCGCCGCCCCCATCGAGTGGCACGCGGGCGTGAAGTACTACCCCCGCCCCGAGCTCGTCGTGAGCGGCGCGTTCGGCACCGGCCTCACCACCGGCGTGGGCGCCCCCGACTTCCGCGCGATCGCCGGCCTCTCGTGGGTGCCCGTCGTCAAGCGCGACGCGGACGTCGTCACCTCCGCCAAGGGCCCGGACCGCGACGGCGACGGCATCGAGGACGCGAAGGACCTCTGCCCCGGCCAGCCGGAGGACCGCAACGGCCGCAACGACGAGGACGGCTGCCCCGACGCCGGGCTCACCCCCACCCGCCTCCAGGTCATCGACCCGCGCGGCCAGCGCATCGCGAACGCTTCGGTGGAGCTCGAGTCCGGCCCCGAGTCGGGCCGCTACGTGCTCGGCAGCGGCGAGATGACCCGCTCGCTCCCGCCCGGCGACTACAAGGTCGTGGCCGCGGCCGAGGGCTA
Organism: uncultured Pseudomonadota bacterium; assembly: GCA_903959175.1. GTDB lineage: Bacteria > Myxococcota_A > UBA796 > UBA796 > SXON01 > CAJBVW01. The sequence goes on along the minus strand of CAJBVW010000102.1, from coordinate 43,383 downwards.
CGAGAGCGAAGCCGGCGCGATGAAGGTGCCCGACGCCGAGCGCTTCGAGAAGACCTTCACGATGCAGCCCGTGATCCTCGGGGGGCGCGTCATCGTCGCGGCGACGAACGAGGCCGGCGCCCCCGTGGCGGCCCTCGTGACCGTGCTCGGCGGCGGCAAGAAGTTCACCACCGGCGCGGACGGCGTCGGCGAGGAGCGGATCCCCGTCGGTCCCGCGGAGCTCTCCGTGTGGGCGGAGGGCTACCAGGCCGAGCGCGTCACGACGCAGGTCGGCAAGGACCAGCCCGCGCGCGTCTCGGTCGTCCTCAAGCAGGCGCGGGCCGTCGTCAAGGGAGACCGCGTCGAGATCCTCGACAAGATCTTCTTCGAGTTCGACAGCGCCACGATCAAGGCCGAGAGCTTCCGCCTCCTCGACGAGGTCGCCGCCATCCTCCTGAACCACCCCGAGATCACGCTCGTCGAGGTGCAGGGCCACACGGACGACCAGGGCTCCGACGCCTACAACCTCGGCCTCTCGGATCGCCGCGCCGCCGCCGTGCGCGACTACCTCGTGACTGCCGGGGTCGAAGCCGCGCGCCTCGAGGCGAAGGGCTACGGCGAGTCCGAGCCGCTCCAGCCCGGCACCAGCGAGGAGGCCCGCGAGGCCAACCGCCGCGTCGTCTTCCAGATCCGCAAGGGCGGCAGCGGCGCCACCGTGCGCCCTGCGGACGCGCCGCCGAAGGGCGACGGCACCCGCGGTCAGGGGAAGCCCCCCCGCCCCGAGGAACGGCCGCGCGGGCGGTAGAGCCGCGAGCGGCACCGGGAAGGTTGAAAATCGCGGAGCTGGGTGTAAAGATGGTCGTCTGGGCTGCCCGGTCCCAGCATGGGCGCTTCACGTTCCCCACTCCCGACGGCAATCCAGGATGGCCTCCAAGCGAGACGACACCCTGCACGCGGGGGAGATGCGCCTGCCGCCCCTCCCGGGCGTGGAGAGCACGCGTAAGATCCAGGTCCGTCGCCACGGCCCCGATCGCCGGGTCGTCGTCCCGACGCTTCGGGTCGTGGCCGGGCGCGACATGCTCCGGTACGTCACGCTCCACGACAGCGACGACGTCGTGATCGGTCGCGACGAGGGTGGCAGCCTCGTCCTCGACGACGCGTCGGTCTCGCGTCGGCACGCCCGCGTCACCAGCCTCGCCGACGGCAGCTTCCGCGTGCAGGACCTCGGCTCCACCAACGGCACCGCCATCAACGGGACCCCGGTCGAGAGCGCAGAGCTCCGCCCAGGGGACCACCTCGAGATCGGGCAGGTCGCGCTGCGCCTGGACCTGCTGAGCCTCGAGGAGGTCGAGCACCTCCAGAGCGTCATCGAGCGCCTCGAGTCCAACAACCGGGACCCGCTGACCGGGCTGCTGAACCGCGTCTGGCTGGACGACGAGCTGCCCGTGCACCTCGCCGCCGCCACCCGCCTCGGCGTGGACTACTCGTGCCTGTTCGTGGATATCGACTCGTTCAAGCAGGTGAACGACACCTTCGGCCACCAGGTCGGTGACGACGTTCTGGTCGGCGTCGCCCGCATCCTCATGGTCGGCGTGCGAGAGACGGACGCGTGCGTCCGGTACGGCGGCGAGGAGCTGCTGATGTTCCTCCATGGCACGCCCGAGTCCGGCGCCATCGAGGTCGGCGAGCGGGTGCGGCGCGCGATCGAGGGGCACGATTGGGCGCGCACCAACCCCGGCCTGCGCGTGACGGCCTCGTTGGGCGTCGCGGGGGTGCGTGCGGGGGAGAGCGTCAAGGAGTGGATCAACCGCGCGGATCGCGCGCTGTACGCGGCGAAGGCAGCGGGGCGCAACCGCGTCATGCGCGCGACGTAGCGCTGAGCGCGGGCTCTGGGCACGGAACGCGACGGGAACCCCGGAACACGGATAGGTTCGCGGCGTGAGGCGGTTCCAATGGGGATTCTGGACACGATTCGTCGCTCCCTGTCGGGCGGCGACGACGAGCTTGGCCGGGACGACCTCCTGCGCCAGGTCGAAGAGGGCATCCTCGCCCTCAAGCGCCATGGCGAGCGCGGCCGCGAGGTCTTCCCCGCGGGCGTCCGCGTCCAGATCCGCGCGGCGGAGGGCGGGCTGGTGCCGCTCCGCGCCTTCGTGGCCGACCCCGCCTTCGAGCGGGATCTCGAGGCGCGCCTCCAGAACCGCCTCGTCGCCGCCGACCTGTTGCCGGCGCGGCGCTACCACGTCGAGCGCGGCGAGCCCGTCGGGGTCACCGTGCACGAGGACGAGCACGCCCTCGCCGGAGTGTTGGTGGTGGAGGGCGGCGACAACGACGGGCACCGCTTTCCGGTGGACCTCGCGCGCCGCGAGTGGCGGATCGGCCGCGGGCGCTGGCACCAGGAGCGCCCCGACGACCAGCGGCTGCCGAACGACATCGTCCTCACCGAGTCGCTCGCGTGGGTGAGCCGCGCGGCGGCGATCCTCCGCCGCAGCGGCGCCCTCTTCGAGGTCGAGGTGCGGCAGCAGGGGGAGTTCCTCCTCGTCGTCCGCCGCGACGGCACCCAGGTCCGCCCCGCGATGACCGCGTCCGGGCGCGCGCCGCTGCGCGTGGGCGACCGCCTCGAGCTGCACGACGGACACGACGGGCGCGTAGCGCTCCGACTCGTGTCGACGGAGGAGTAGATGCTTCAGCCCCTGTCTCCGGATCGCTTCCGCGCCGACTTCTCGAAGGTCAAGCGGAAGGGCGCGTGGTGGAAGGTGTTCGAACCGAAGGCGGTGGTCGTCGTGGACGCGTGGGCCATCGGCCAGGCGGTCAGCGCGGTCATGGTCACCTGCCCCTTCAAGAGCGCCACCGGCCAGCCCCAGGTGTGGAACGAGTACCGCGTGTTCCTGTCCCGCCTCGACCACGACCGCCTCCGCCCGATCGAGGCGAGCCTGCAGAAGGACCTCGGCCCGATCCTCTACGAGGAGCTCGTCCGGATCGACGCCGTCACGGTCGGCGCGCTCACCGTGCGCCTCTCGTAGACGACGCGGACGAGGTCCTCCCCGGCGGCGGCGTCCTCCACGCGCGGCACGTACCGGACCGCGAGGCCGCGCCGCCGGGCGTCGGCGAGATCACCGTGCGCCTCGACAAGCAGAAGCCGGCGGGGCCGAGCCTCGCGCCGGGCGTCGTCGGCACCGTGCCGGTCGGCGCGGCGGTCCTGCGGAGCCCCTCCGGCGAGGTCGTCCTGCGCGGCGGCGCGCGGCAGGTGCTCGGCCGCTCCCACCCCGACGCGGGGCCCGACCACATCGCGATCCCCGGCGCTGGCCCCCGCATCAACCGTCGTCAGGCGAGCGTGCAGGTGGATGGGGACCACATCGAGGTCTCCCGGGAGCCCGGTGACAGCAACCCCGTGTCCGTGGGCGGCGTCGCGCTCGCGCCGGGACAGGCCGTCCGCGAGAAGCTCCCCGTCGAGATCGTGTTGTCCGGAGGCGAGATGAAGCTCTCGGTGTCGCGCGCATGATGTCCGCCTCCGCCCGAACGCACGCCGGTCGCGTGCGCCCCCACAACGAGGACGCCGCCGTCTGCCGCGCCGAGCAGGGGCTCTTCGCGGTGATCGACGGCATGGGCGGCCAGGAGGCCGGCGAGGTCGCCGCCGCCATCGCCGCCGTCGCCATCGCGGAGGTGCCGAACCTCCCCCGCATCGCGAGCGAGACCGTGCTCGTCGCCGCCATGAAGGAGGCGCGGGCGCGCATCCTGAAGCAGGCCGAGTCCGAGCCCGGCCAGAAGGACATGGGCGCGGTCGCGACGGCCGTCCGCCTCGAGGACAGCGGCCGCGCCGTGGCCGTGGCGCACGTCGGCGACACCCGCGCGTGGCTGGTCAACGCCAAGGGCGTGCGGCAGCTCACCCACGACCACGTGGCGACCGCCGCGGCCGAGGGCGCGAACCCTGCCTCCACGAAGCGGCCCGTCGCGCGGGACCTCGGGCGCAAGGTCATGGACGGCGAGTGGGTGGAGACGGGGCGCTTCCCCGTCGCCCGCGGAGACCTCCTCCTCCTCGCGAGCGACGGCCTCCACGACGCCGTGCCCGCGGAGGAGCTCACGGAGGAGTTCATGCGGCTCTGGCGCGAGGGCGGCGACGCCGACGCCGTGACCAGCCGCCTCATCGCGCTCGCCCTCGCGCGCGGCGGCCCCGACAACGTGACCGTCGTGGCCGTCCGCATCGGCCGCTTCCACCGCGGGCGCAACCCGCGCCGCCTCGGCTTCAACGTCACCGTCGGGCTCTTCCTCGCGATGGCCGTGCTCGCGGGGCTCACACTCTTCGGCCGCCGCCTCCCGCCCGTGGCGGACCTCCCCAACCGCGTCACCGTCGCCACCGACTTCGGCACGATGCCCGTCGTCGAGGCCGAGGCCGGCAAGACCACGACCATCTCGGCCGGCTCCACCTTCGACGTCCGCGGCACGCAGGTGCGCGGGGTGGACTGGCGGATCGAGGTGGGCGAAGGCGGGAGCTTCGCCCTCGAGCAGACGACCGTGCAGCTCAGCGGCGCGCTCACCGTGGTGCTCGCGCAGGGCGCATCGTTGCGGATCGAGGACAGCCGGCTCGAGGCGGGGTCGATCCGCGTCGTGAGCACCGGCGGCGGCGCCATCGTCCTGAAGAACGTGTGGCTCGGCACCGCGGCCGTCTACGAGGGCCCGGTCGCCGCGCGGGAGACCAACGTGGCGCTCCTCGGCGGGCCTCCGGCGGTCGAGGGCGCGCCCGCGGCCCCCAGCGAGGGCGTCCCCACCGAAGGGGCCCCCACGAAGCCGGCCCCCGTCGCCCCGGGCGCCCCGTGATCCTCCTGCTCGTCGAGCTCGCGCTGCTCCTCGCGGTCGCCGTGGCCGGCTGGTTCGGCGCCAGCGTCGCGATAGAGGGAACACTCGCCGCCGCCGGGGCGCGCGGCGACATCGGCGACATCGGTGACATCGCGCTCGTTCGCGCCGCTGGACACACGGCAGGCGCGTGGTTCGCCGGCGGCCTCGTCCTGCTCGCCGTGGCGCGCGGGGCGACCGGCCTCCGTCGCGGGCAGCACATCCGTACGCCCCTGCTCCTCCCCGCCGTCGGCGCCGCCAGCGCGCTCGGGCTCGTCGTCCAGCTCGGCTACGGCAGCCCCTTCCGGCCGGACTGGCCGGGGCCGGGCTTCGCCGAGGGCGTCTTCTACGCGTGCGTCGCCGCCGCGGCGGTGCTCGCCCTCCCCGGCGATGTCGGCGCCTGGATGTCCCGCGGCCGCTGGATCGTCGGCGGCGGCACCCTCGCCGTGCTCGTCGCCCTCGCCGCCTTTGGCGACGCGCCGGGCAACTCCGGGCAGCGCATCAACCTCTTCGGCACCCAGCCCATCGAGCTCGTGAAGATCGGCGCGGTGCTCTTCGCGGCGGACGCGCTCGGGCGCCGCGCGGCGAAGATCCGCTTCCAACGCGTGCGGGCCGGCTTCCTGCGCCTGCCGCGCGCCACGCTGCTCCTCCCTGCGCTCGTCGCCCTCGTCGCGACCTGGGCCGGCCTCTTCCTCGTCAAGGACCTCGGCCCCACGCTCATCCTCGGCGCCGTGTTCCTCGGCCTGTTCTACGTCGTGACGCGCAGCCCCGGCTGGGTGCTCCTCGCGCTCGGCACCATCGGCCTCACCCTCGCGCTCTTCGCCTTCGCGCCCGAGCTCGCCCCCAGCACCACCGTGCAGACCCGCCTCCGGATGTGGTCGGACCCCTGGCTCAACGGGCTCCCCAACGGCGACCAGCTCGCGCTCGGCTTCTGGGCGATGGCCGCCGGCGGCTGGAACGGAAGCGGCCTCGGCACCGCCTTCCCGGGCGGCATCCCCGCGGGCCACACCGATCTCGTCTACGCCCACCTCGTCGAGGAGCTCGGCGTCACCGGCGCCCTCACCTGGCTCGTCCTCCTCGGTGTCGCCGTGACGGACGGCCTCCGCGTCGCCGCGCGCAACCGCACGCCGGAGCGCGCGCTCACCGCGGCCGCCCTCGGCATGCTCCTCGTGGCCCAGGCCGGCACGATCCTCGGCGGCACCTTCGGCGCCTTCCCCCTCACCGGCGTCGTCGTCCCGTTCCTCTCGTTCGGCAAGACCAGCATGGTCGCCTTCTGGGCCGTCGCCGCGCTGATCGCCCGCCTCGGGGACGACGGCGAGGCCCGCGTCGCGACCGACGAGCTGCGCGAGATCGCCGGCGGCGTTCGCCATGTGCAGCTCGCCGTCGCCTTCCTCGCGCTCCTCGGCGTCGGGTTCACCGTGAAGCACGCGGTGATCGGCCGGGACGCCACCACCCTCCGCGGCGTCGTGACCACACTGGGAGACGGCACCCCCGTCCTCCTCCAGGATCGCCGCCTCTCCTCCATCGCCGCCCGCATCCGCCGCGGCGACATCCAGGATCGCAACGGCGCCCCGCTCGCGACGTCCCCGGTCGCCGGCACGCGCGAGCACCCCCTCGGAGACGCCCTCGGCACCGTGCTCGGGCCCTCGGGCGGCGGGCTTCTCCGCGCGAAGTGGAGCCTCGAACGCCAGCAGGAGTCGTTCCTCCGCGGCTACCCCGACAAGACCGACGGCCCCGCGATCTGGCTCGGCCGCACCGCCGACGGCGAGCGCCTCCTCCTCGCCGCCCCCTCCGCCGCGACCGAGGCCCCCTCCGAATCCGTGGCCGCCCTCGCCGCCTACGCCCGCCTCGGCGGCACCACCGGCTCGGCGGGCATCCGCCGCATCCCCCTCGCGACGCCCGACCTCGCCTCGCTCCTGCCCCTCGCGCGCATGCCCCTCGCCGACCGTGAGGCCGCCATCACCGCGCTCTCGGACGACGTCGCGAGCCGCTCCGTGAAGCTCACGCTCGACGCGCGCCTCCAGGCCGCCGTCGCCGCGCAGGTCAAGGCCGCGGCCGGCAAGAGCAGCGTGGGCGCCGCCGCCCTCGTCATCCTCGACCCCGCCACCGGCGAGGTCCTCGCGCGTGCCCAGTGGCCCGACTACGACCCGGGCGGGGAGACCTGGCGCAAGCAGCGCCTCGCCGCGGACCCGAAGTTCATGGGCATCTACGGCGCGTGGTCCGACAAGACCGGCGCCCACGGCATCTGGCAGGCCGGCTCCGTCTTCAAGCTGCTGAGCGCCGTCGCCGCGGTCAAGACAGGAAACGTGCCCCCCTCCCCCTCCGACGCCTGCCCGACCACGAGCGAGCCGCGCTTCCCGTGCAATCAGGTGCACGACGGCCGCCCCTCCTTCACCCTCCCGTCGTGGTCCCGCCCCATCCACGACCACGGCGACGGCGGCGCCCGGGGAGACCTCGACCTCGTCGCCGCCATCACCAAGAGCTCCAACGTCTACTTCGGGCAGCTCGCCCTCGCGCTCGGCCCCGAGGCCTACCGCGGCCTGCGCGCGGCGGGCGTCGAGTTCGGCAACCCCGGCCTCGACGCCGAGACGGACGGCGCGTTCACCGGCCTCGGCGCCGCGGGCAGCCGTCGCCTCGCGCAGACCGGCTTCGGCCAGGGCGCGGGCTCGTGGAACGTCACCCAGGCCGCGCGCCTCGTCGGCGCCGTCGCGAACGGCGGCACCTACCGCCGCTGCCCGCCCGACATGCTCCTCGGCGCCGCCTGCACCGCCAACGCCCTGCTCGACAGCCCCTCCGGCCTCGCGCCCGTCCTCGCCGGCATGGAGGGCGTCATGCGCTCCGGCACCGGCGCGCGGCTCCCGAAGGTGCCGGGCGTGCGCGTCTACGGCAAGACCGGCACCGCCGACGCCCCGGGCACGCGGGACGAGGCCCCCTGGAAGATCCGGCCCGCGCAGACCACCCTCCCCCACTCCTGGTTCGTCGCCATCGCCGAGCCCGACGCCGCCACCTCCTGCGCGCCCGACACCGCCGGCCGCTACGTCGTCGCGGCCGTCGTCCCGCACGGCGGCTTCGGCGCCTCCGCCGCGGGCCCCCTCGCCCTCGCGGCGATCAAGGAGCTCCGCGCCCTCGGCTTCCTCCCGTCCTCGGCCGTGGCGGCCCCGTGAGCGGCGCGCCCGTCCTCCTCCGCGAGGTCCCCGGCCACCGCCGCGTCTCCCGGGCGTGGGTGGACGGCGAGGAGTGCGTCACCCGCGTGCTCCTCACCGCGCGCCTCCCGGTCGACCTCGGCCCCCTCGTCGAGAAGATCGTGCTGCACGGGCACGGCACGATGATCGGGATGATCCCGGAGGACCTCCAGCTCACGCTCGAGGGCTACCGCGTCGCCGCGCGCCTCCCGCGGGACCTCGGCCCCCCCCTCCCGTGGACCCAAGCCGTCGCCGCCGGCGTGGACGAGCAGGGCCGCGTCTACATCTCCACGCGCTGGATCCACGGGGAGCCGCTCCACCACCTCCCGGTGCCGCCCCCCGAAGACGCCCGCGCCCGCGTGCTCGACGCGCTCCGCATCCTGCTCGCGCTCCACACCCTCCACATCACCTACGGCGACTTCAAGTCAGAGAACCTCGTCCTCCGGCCCGACGGCACCATCGCCCTCATCGACCTCGACACCCTCCGCGAGGTCGCCCACCCCACCGCATACGCCCCCACGCGGGACCTCACGCGGTCCTGGGCCGCGCCCGAGCAGGAGCGCGAGCAGCGGACCTACCTCTCGAGCGACCTCTGGTCGTGGGCCCGCCTCGTGGAGGAGAGCTTCCCCGCCGGCACCCCGCCCGCGTGGCGCGACGCCCTCCTCGCCTGCCGCCTCCACGATCCGCTCCGCCGCCCGCGTACGGACGCGCTGCTCGCGCACCTCGAGCTCGGCGCGCCGCTGGTGGACTGGCTCGACCGCCCCACCCCGCCGCCCGCGAGCACCCACACCGAGCGGGTCCCGGAGACGACGGGCAGCCTCGACGCCGCCCCCGCCTTCCAGACCGAGCGCGTGCCCGAGCGCACCGACGGCGCGCCGTTCGTCCCGCCGCCGCCGACCGCCCGCCCCGCGAAGGCCTCGTCGACCCGCGGGTGCCTCTTCGTCGTCCTCGGCGTCCCGCTCGCCTTCGCCGTCCTCTGCGGCGGGCTCGGCATCGCGTGGGACCGCGCCAAGATCAGCGAGGCGAACGCCGCCGCGGAGGACGCCCTCGCCGCGATGAAGGCGAACAAGACCCGCTTCGAGCTGAACAAGGACAAGACCCAGCGCAAGGCCCTCCGGGCCCTCGCCGAGGACGCCGCCGCCATCCGGGAGACCCCCCGCGCCGCCGCCGTGCGCGCGCTCGCGACGGTGTGGTCCCTGGGATTCCAGGACTCGAACACGGGCTGGCACGCCGACGCCTACGACACCGCGCTCGCCGCCGTCGAGCCCGTCGCCGACAGCACCGAACCGGTGGCCCTCCTCGCCTCGGCCACCCTCGACGCCGCCTTCTGCCGCCTCAACAAGCTCGAGACGACGGCCCCCACGCACTGCACGGACGCCCTCGAGGACCTCGCCGCCGTCCAGGCCCGCCTCCCCGACGAGGCCGAGCACAACTGGCTTCGCGTCGAGGCCACGTGGACGGAGGTGCTCGTCCGCAACGAGCTCGTGGCCCAGGCCCGCCGCGCCCTGCTGCCCGCGGCCGTCACCGAGCTCGACGCCGGACAGAAGGCGTGCACGACCGCCGAGCCGTGGTTGCCCTACGCCCCGGTGAACGGCCCCGAGCTCCTCCAGGACTGCCTCCGCCTCGCGGGCATGGCGGAGGACGTGCCGGACTACCTGCGCTGGGCCGACCTGCTCGTGCGCGCCGACCTCGCGGACGGCACCCTCAAGGAGAGCACCCTCCGCCACCTCTACACCGCCGGCGGGGTGGGCTGCGAGAGCGCGAGCGTCGACAAGCGGCGCGGGGACTGGCAGATCAAGGGCACGCCGTGGTGCCTCGCGCTCGGCCACGCCTCCCGCGGCTGCTGGACGGACGCCCAGGCCGTCCTCTGGCGCGACCAGGGCACCGACCCCGCCCACCCCTGGTCCGCGCTCGCCGCGGCCGGGTCTGGCGCCCTCCAGACGTGTGCGCGCTGATGCGTCCCGTCATCTACGTCATGGTCACGATCCTCCTCGCGCTCCTGAGCATCGTGGGGGTGCGCGAGGCGGTGAACTTCCGCCGCGCGAGCGAGGAGCGGGAGCTGCGGGCCGTCCAGGATCAGCTCGTGCTCGTCATCGACCGCTGGGAGGACGCCATCGCCGAGCCGGTGGACCAATGGCTCAAGGAGCTCGCGTCCACCGAGCGCCTCCGCGAGCGCGAGCAGGCCCTCCGCGCGACCCGCCCCTGGTTCGACGCCTTCTACATCTGGGAGCCCTCCGAGGTGAGCTGGCCCCCCGCCCAGCTCGAAGAGGACCTCGCGCTCCTCCGCTCGGACCCGTGCCTCGCCACCGCGGGGCACGAGGCCGGCCGGGTCGACGCCGTCCAGGCGGCCCTCCTCTACCGCGCGTGCATCGGCCGCAGCCCCTCCGTCTCCCTCCTCGCCGCCTCGGAGTCCGCCGAGCTCTTCCTCAACGCCGACCAGCCGCTCGCCGCCGAGCGCGTCATCGTCGAGCTCGGCCCGCTCCTGCTCCTCCCCCTCCACGAGGCCGCCAACTACGGGGTCAGCGCTCGCCGCCTCGTCTACCTCCGCCTCCAGCGCGCCCGCGCCGCCGACATGCTCGGCCGCACCGACCTCGCCGAGCGCATCGTGGCGGTCCTCGCCTCCGAGATCGCGTTCCTCGACGGCGCCTCGCTGGCGTCCGTCCTCGACCTCTGGGTCTACCCCATCGCGCGGGACCTCCGGCAGTACGGTGGCCCCCTGCTCGGCGGCGAGGACGACGAGCTCTACCTCCGCGCCCAGCGCCGCCTCACCGTCTACAACGAGGTCCGCACCCGCGAGTGGAACCTCCGCGACGCGCCCACCATCGCGCAAGGGCCGCGGCTCCTCGTCGATCAGTACGGCGATCCTCCCTACCTGCTGTTCTACAGCCGCCTCGAGATGGGCGCGCTCCTCGCGGGCGTGCAGCTCGACCAGCCCGCGCTCATCCGGGACTTCCTCGCCTCCGTCCCCCGGGATCTGCGCCCCTACGTCTCCGTGCGGGACCCCACAGGCCGCGTGATGAGCGGCACCACCGAGCCCCTCGCCGCCGACGCCGCCTTCACCCGCATCCTCCCCCACCTCCGCGTCGGGGTCGCCTCCGGGGCCCTCGCGCCGGACACCGGGCTCCGCACGGCCTTCGTCCAGCTCCTCCCGATCGCGATCGGCATCCTCATCGGCGTCTTCTCGCTGCTCGGGCTCATCCACAGCGACCGCAAGCAGGCCCTCCTCCTCGAGCGGCAGCGCGAGTTCATGACGCGCGTGACCCACGAGCTCAAGACCCCCCTCGCCGGCATCCGCCTGATGGCCGAGAACCTCGAGATGGGCAGCTTCCGCGACAGCGCCCAGCGAGAAAGGTTCGCGCGGCAGATCGTGAAGGAGGCCGAGCGCCTCGGGCAGCGCCTCGACGAGGTCATCCGCGCCGCGAGCCGCCCCATCGAGGAGCGCAGCGAGAGCCTCGATCCGGTCGAGCTCGCGCAGGGCGTGGCGGAGCGCTGGAGGCCCCTGTTCGAGCAGCAGGGCGTCACCCTCCACGTCGAGGGGCCGCCCCCCGGCGAGCGCATGTCGGGCCGCCCGTCCTTCCTGCGCGACGCCCTCACGAACCTCGTCGACAACGCCCTGAAGTATCGGAACAAGGACCGCCGCGGCGAGGTCTGGATCCGTGTCCAGGTCGAGCGACGGTGGGTACAGTTCGAGGTCGAGGACAACGGGATCGGGGTGCCCCCCGCGATGCGGAAGAGCATCTTCGAGCGGTTCCGCCGCGTCGAGGGACCCGGCCGTGGGACCGCCGGGGGCCACGGTCTCGGGTTAGCATTTGTCGCCGAGGCCGCGCTTCTGCACGGCGGGAAAGTAGAGTGTCGGGAGGGCGTCGCCGGCGGCGCCCGATTCATCCTGCGAGTGCGACGGAGGTAGTCTTATGGAGACCCTAGGGGCCAGCATCCTGGTCGTCGAAGACGACGAGACGCTCGCGATGGGCTTGACCAGCGCCCTGGAGCACGAGCGCTTCACGGTGACCCACTGTGACAGCGGCGAGGCCGCGCTGGACGCCATCGAGGACGACGTGCCGGACGTGCTCGTGCTCGACGTGATGCTCCCCGGGATGGACGGGCTCTCCGTGCTCAAGCGCGTGAAGGCCGACCACCCCGAGCTGCCGATCATCCTGCTCACCGCCCGCAGCGCCGAGGTCGACCGCGTGCTCGGCCTCGAGCTCGGCGCGGACGACTACGTGGTGAAGCCCTTCTCCCTGCGCGAGCTCATCGCCCGCGTGAAGGCCCGTCTCCGCGCTCGCCCCGCGGCGCCCCGCGCCCCCGAGGTCTACCGCTTCGGGAAGAACGAGGTCGATCTCCGCCGGCGCATCCTCATGCGCGACGGCGACGAGCACCGCATGACCACGCACGAGGCCGGCGTGCTCGCCTACCTGATCTCGCACCGCGGTCAGGACGTGAGCCGGGAGGAGCTCCTGCAGCACGTCTGGGGCTACTCGCCGAGCATGGCCACGCGCACGGTCGACAACCAGATCCTCAAGCTGCGCAAGAAGGTCGAGGACACCCCGGCGGACCCCCGCCACATCCTGACCGTGCACGGCACAGGCTACCGCTTCGAAGAGTAGGCCGTCTCCCGGTCGCCTGCGAGAGTAGCTGGCGATCGGGCGGACGAACGGCTACCGTGCGCGCGTGGAGACCCCCATGCGCTCGCTGCTCGCCCTGCTCCTCCTCGTCGGCTGCACCGGTTCGGACGACGCGCCGAAGGACACCAGCGATGCCGACGCGGACACCGACGTCGACACCGACACCGACGTCGACACCGATCCCGCCGCCGATCGCGACGGTGACGGCTACACCGCCGATGTCGACTGTGACGACACCCGCGCCGACGTGAACCCGGGCGTCGTCGCGGACGTCTGCAACGATCGCGATGACGACTGCGACGGCGGCGTCGACGAGAACGCCGACCTCCGGTGGTACCCCGACTCCGACGGGGACGGGTACGGCGCCATCGGCACCACGCCGACGATCACCTGCGACCCCGGCGCGCTCGACTTCGCCACGAACGACACCGACTGTGACGACACGGACGCCTCCGCCTGGCCCGGCGCGGACGACGTGTGTGACGGCGTCGACAACGACTGCAGCGGCGGGATCGACGACGACCCCACCGTGTGGACCCTCCTCTACCCCGACGCGGATCGCGACGGCTACGGCGCCGACACTTCGTCCGGCACCCGGATGTGCGACCTCGGCTCGCGCGCCTACGTGGACAACAACGACGACTGTGACGACGCCCGCGCCGCCATCGCCCCCGGCAACCCCGACGTGTGCGACGGCCGCGACAACGACTGCAGCGGCGCCACCGACGACGACCCCACGACGTGGCTCACCTACTACCTCGACGCCGACAGCGACGGCGCTGGCGATCCGGACGAAGCCGTGTACGGCTGCGACGCGACGTCCGCCGGCGGCACCGACAACGCCTGGGACTGCGACGACGCCGACCCCTACGAGCCCGTCTTCGTCGACAGCGCTGGCAGCAGCCGCGGCACCGGCAGCGTCACCAGCCCGTTCAGCTCCGTGCAGGCCGGCATCGATAAGGCCAGCGTCTGCGTGGCGGTGGGCCCGGGCAGCTACTTCGAGGACCTCGACTTCGGCGGGCGGAACATCCGGGTGGAGGGCCTCTACGGCTCCGCCGAGACCACGATCTACGGCACGGGCAGCGACTCCGTGGTCACCTTCGACGGCGGCGAGTCGGCCGACGCCGTCCTCAAGGGCTTCACGATCACCGGCGGGGCAGGCCAACTGAGCGCCAGCACCTACTCTGACACGTCGTACACCTACTACTACTACTACGCGTACGGCGGCGGCATCTACATCTCCGGGTCGAGCCCCACCCTCGAGGATCTCGTGATCACCGGCAACGCCGTCTACAGCTACTCGTTGTCCTCGTACACCAGCAGCAGCCGGACCTACTACTACCAGTACGTCGGCTACGGGGGTGGCCTCTTCAACAGCAGCGGGAACCCCACCCTCCTCGACGTCGAGATCAGCCGCAACTCCGGGTACATCGGCGCCGCGATGTACGACTCGGCCGGTGCCACCACGGGCACCCGCGTGCGCTCGGTCGAGAACACCGGCGAGTACTACACCTGGTACGCCTACGGCGGGAACGCCGACTTCGAGAACCTCGAGATCAACGCCGACTACAGCAGCTACGGGTACAGCGGCTTGTACGCCGAGTACACCACCGTCGCGCTGACCAACGCCACGATCGTGAGCACGGACTACGGCGTCTACGGCAACGGCAGTGTGCTCACGATGCAGAACAGCGTGATCAACGGCACCACTTGCGGCCTGTGCGACGGCGGCTCCACCACCTGGAGCCTCCGCTACAACGACGTCTACGGCAACTCCACGAACTACTCCGGCCTGTCCGACCCGACCGGCACCGCCGGCAACGTGTCGGTCAATCCGAGCTTCACGTCGTACACGGACGACTACGACGCCGACGCGGACGACCTCTCCCTCTCGTCCCGCAGCAGCCTCGTCGACCCGGGGACCCGGACGCGGCGTACAACGACGCGGATGGGTCGGTGAACGACATGGGCGCGTATGGCGGACCCGAAGGCAGCTGGTAGCCCCGCTCCCCGCGCCTACGCTCGGCTACCAGCCCTCGGTCTCGCGGCACGCCAGCGCGTCGCAAGACACGGTCGTTACGCGCGCCGGATTGACCGTCACACCCTTGAGTTGGAGCGTCTCGCCGTTCGTGAGCGTGACGTCCGCGGTGTACTCGCCGACGGTCACCTCACCCGCGCCGAACACCCCCGCGCGCCCGGTGAGGATCAACGCGGAGGCCTGCCCGTCGAGCGCGACGATGCCGGTGCGCGGCAGCTCGCGGGTCCCGGAGACGGTCCCCTCCCCCTTCTGCGCGACGGCCGGCTCGGCGAGGCGCGGCGGCGGGCGGGGCGCGGTCGAGGCGCCAATGGGCGTCGGGGTCACCCAGGCCGCCACCGGAGTCGACACCGTCGGGGTCAGAGGGGGGGGCGCTTCCACGGTCGCGGTCGAAGCGCCGCCGCCGTCGGCGGGCACGGTAGCGGCGGCGGGCGTCACGGGAGCCGGCTCGCGGGTGTCCACCGGCGGCACGATCGGGGACACGACCGTCACCGGGCTCGGCTCCGGCGCGCTCGCCCCCTCCGATCGCCACATCCACCACGCGCCCGCCCCACCCACGACGAGCACGAGGGCCCCGACGCCGAGGAAGGCCACCGTGCCCATCGCGGCGACAATCGCGCCCCACGAGCGCTTCGGCGGCGTGCCCTGGATGCGGAGGGAGGCCTGGGTCGGCCGCTCCAGCATCACGGTCCCGACGCGCCCATCCGGCGTGCGCTTCCGACCGCGCACCGCGAGCGGCACGACGCGCTCGGCCCAGTCCTCGAGGATCATCCCCCCGAGTTGCCCACGGATCCGCGCGAAGGACCGCGCGCAGTCCCGCGCCGAGGGCCGCTCCCCCGGCGAGTGGGCCAGCATCGCGCAGATGAGGTCCCGCAGCGGCAGGCTCGTCTCCCGGATCTGGCGCCACGCACCGGCGAGCTGGATGCCCGGCGGCACGCGCTCGAGCTCCATCGGGCTCTGTCCGGGGGGCTCGCCGGCGAGCATCTCGAAGAGCGTCACGCCGAGGGCGTACACGTCCCCCGCGAAGGTGTCCTCGCCCCGGAAGCGCTCGGGCGCCATGTACGTCGGCGTGCCGTAGACCGCCGTGGTCGCCCCGGCCTCGCGCGCCGAGAAGTCCGCCCGCGCGACGCCGAAGTCGAGGAGCTTGACCTCCCCCTGGGCGGTCACGCGGATGTTCCCCGGCTTCACGTCCCGGTGGACGAGGCGGATGGGACGTCCGTCCGGGCCGAGCTGCGTGGACGCCACATGGAGCGCGTTCGCGATCTCCTCGGCGATGGCGAGCGCAACGCGCGGCGGGAGCGGGCCGTCCCCGAGGAGCGCGGCGACGTCGCAGCCCTCGATGTACTCCATGACGACGGACCAGTGCCCGTCGAGCTCCACGAGGTCGTCCACGCGGACGATGGCGCGGTGACGGATCATGGAGAGCATGCGGGCTTCGTCGCGCAGCCGCTCGATGAGGCCGGGGATCGCGGCCTGCTCGGGGCGCAGCACCTTGATGGCGACGGGGCGGCTGATGCCGATGCCGACCGTGTCCGCGAGGTACACGGCGCCGAACGCCCCACGCCCGAGGAGCTCCGTGACCTGATAGCTGCGCGCGCCGTTCATCGGGCCGAACGCTACCATGCGGACGGCCCGCCCGCTGGGGTACAGTACGGCTTCGCCGCCCCTTCGTCGCCCTCCCCCTCCCCGCGCGCCCCGGAGCCCCATGCGCCGCCTCGCCCCGCTGGTCGCGCTCGGGCTCGCGTTCGCGCCCGCGTGCGCCCCGGACGAGACCACCGGCACCGCGGCGGAAAAGGTGCTGGTCGATGACGACGGCGACGGCTGGGCGCTCCCACTCGACTGTGACGACGTCAGCGCCGCCATCCACCCCGGCGCCGCCGAGCGCTGCGACCTCGTCGACGAGGACTGCGACGGCACCACGGACGACCACCCGAGCGACGGCCTGAGCGCCTGGCTCGACCTCGATCGGGACGGCTGGGGAGACCCCGCCACCGCCGACCTCTGGTGCGGCGACACCGAGGCCGACCGCCGCCCGTGGGTCTCGAACGCGCTCGACTGTGACGACAGTGACGCCCTCGTCCACCCCGGCGCCGTGGAGCGCTGCGACTCTCCCGCCGACGAGGACTGTGACGGCACGAACAACGACCCCGCCGCCATCGGCTGCGTCCCCTGGTACGAGGACGGCGACGGCGACGGCGTCGGCATCGAGCTCTCGGCCTGCCTCTGCACGTCCGAGGACGCGTGGAGCGCGCCGACCGCCGGGGACTGCGACGACGCCGACCCCGCCACCACGCCCCCCTGCGAGATGCGCGGCGTCCGGACCCTCGGCGACGCGGAGGTGGTGGTCATCGGCGCATCGGCGGAGGACCGCGCCGGGGGCGAGGTCTCCGGCGCCGGAGACACCGACGGCGACGGGTGGCTGGACCTCCTCGTCGGAGCCCCGAACGACACCCGGCGCCCTGCCTGGTGGCTGGTACGGGGCCCGCTCGGCGCCGACGCCGACCTGGGCGCGCCGAGCGCGGTGTTCGAAGATCACGAGCTCGGGACGGCCAGCTCGATCTCGATGTCGGGAGGGGTCGACCTCACGGGAGACGGCGCGGACGACCTCGTGCTCGCCGCCTACGGCCGTTCGGACACGAGCTCGCGCTGGACGGGCATCGCCTACGTCGTCTCCGGTCCGGTCGCGGACACGGTGGACCTCGCGGACGCCCAGGCGACCTTCGAGGGCCTCGGGACCACGAACCCGTTCGACCTACGCGTCGCCACCCTCCCCGACGCCGACGGGGACGGCATCGGCGACCTCCTGATCGGCGGTCGCTGGACCGACGCCGCCTGGCTCCTCCCGGGCCCGCTCAGCGGCCGGCTCGACGGCGTTGCGGCGGCCCTCACCCTCTCCGGGAACGCCGTCGACCTCGGCGCGTCCGTCGCGAGCGCCGGAGACGTGGACGGCGACGGCCTCACCGACCTGCTCGTCGGCGCGACGGGCGGGGGGGCCGCGCGCTCGGGAGCGGCCTGGCTCGTCGCGGGCGGGACCACGGGCACGATCACCGAGGACGCCGCCACCGCCATGCTCGTCGGGGGCGCGCCGAACCAGTCGATCGGCCAGACCGTCGCGGGCGCGGGCGACGTGAACGCGGACGGCTACGCCGACGTCGCGGTCGGCGGGCCGGCCACAGTCGGAGATCTGCCGCAGGCCGGGAGCGTCTGGCTCGTGCTCGGGCCGGTCGCCGGGACCGTGCCCCTCGCGGACGCCGAAGCGCGCATGGACGGGGTCGCCGCGTCGGATCAGGCGTTCTTCGTGAGCGCCGCGGGAGACATCGACGGCGACGGCTTCGCCGACGTGCTCGTCGGCGCCCCCGGCAACGACACCGGCGCGAGCGACGCCGGGGCCGCCGCGCTCTACTTCGGGCCGCTCTCGGGCAGCCTCCGCACCGTCGACGCCGGGCTGCGGCTCTACGGCGGCGCGCCCGGAGACGCCGCGGGCGCCGGCCTCGCGGGCGTCGGCGACCTCGATCGCGACGGCTACGACGATCTCCTCGTCGGCGTGCCCGGGCTGGACCTCGGCGGCGTGGACGCCGGCGGCGCCGTCGTCCTCCACGGAGGTCCCCGATGACCCGCTGGCTGCTCGGCGTCGGCCTCCTCGCGCTCACCGGATGCGAGTGGGTGCGCCTCCCCGACGACGGCTCCACCTACGACCTGGACGAGGACGGCTGGGACTCCTCCGTCGACTGCGACGACTTCAACGACAACGTCCATCCGCTCGCGCACGAGACCTGCAACGGCGTCGACAACAACTGCTCCGGCTCGGAGGACGACGCCGAGGGCACCTCCGTCTGGTACCCGGACGCCGACGGGGACGCGTTCGGCTCGGCTGTGGGCTGGGTCGCGGCCTGCGATCAGCCCCTCGGCTACGTCGCCTTCCCGCTGGACTGCGACGACGCGGACAGCGCGATCTCGCCGGCCGCGGTCGAGGACGACTGCACCGAGATGCGGGACCTCAACTGCGACGGCCTCCCCGCCGCCTTCGACAACGACGGCGACGGGTGGGCCGCCTGTGCCGACTGCAACGACACCGACGCCGACGTGTCCCCCGACGCAGCCGAGCGCTGCAACGCCCTCGACGACGACTGCAACGGCCTCGTGGACGACGGCGGCCTCCCCACCCAGACGTGGTGGCTCGACTTCGACGGGGACGGCTGGGGGCGCGCCTCGACCTCGCTCGCCGCGTGCACCCGGCCCGACGGGTACAGCGCCGTGGACACCGACTGCGACGACACCGACGCCGCCCTCCACCCCGACGCCGCCGAGGCCTGCGACGGCGCCGACAACGACTGCGACGCCCTCGTGGACGAGCCCGACCGGTTCGGGAACGACCGCTGGTACACGGACGCCGACGGCGACGGGCACGGCGACCCGGCGGTCTGGGAGGCCTCGTGCACCCCGATCGCGGACACCGTCTCCGCGGGGGACGACTGCGACGACGCGGACCCCGCGCGCAGCCCCGACGCCGCCGAGCGCTGCGACGGGGTGGACCAGGACTGCGACGGCACCGTGGACGAGGACCCCACCGATCCCCGCACCTGGTACCGGGACGCCGACCGCGACGGTTGGGGGTCCGACCTCGACGTGTCCCTCACCTGCGACCCGCCGGTCGGCTACATCGGCATCGAAGGCGACTGCAACGACGCCGTCTCCGCCACGCATCCCGACGCGGACGAACGCTGCAACGGTGCCGACGACAACTGTGATGGTGCCGTCGACGAGCGAGGCGCGGTCGACGGCGAGAGCTGGTTCGCGGACCTCGACGGGGACGGCTGGGGCGACGACGACGACGCCGTCGTGTCCTGCGACGCAGTGGCCGACCGGGTCGACCTCGGCGGCGACTGCGACGACGCGGACGTGGCGTTCCACCCGGGGGCCCTCGAGATCGACTGCCTGGACCCCGCCGACTACAACTGCGACGGGTCGGCCGGTCGCGACGATCTCGACGGGGACGGCTGGGTCGCCTGCCAGGACTGCGACGACGCCGACGGCGACGTCCGACCCGACGCCGCCGAGACCTGCAACGACGTCGACGACGACTGCAACGCCGCGGTCGACGACGACGCCGCCGACGCCCTCACCTGGTTCCCGGACGCCGACGGCGACGGCTACGGCGACGCCGCCGAGGGACTCGCCGCCTGTGAAGAGCCCGCGGGCTACCTCGCCGACGACCGGGACTGCGACGACGGCGATGCCGCGGTGTCCCCCGCCGCCGAGGAGACCTGCGCGACCGCCGCGGACGACGACTGCGACGGCGCGTCCAACACCGGCGCGGTGGACTGCGTGGCCTTCTACGCCGACGCCGACGGCGACACCTACGGAGACGCCGCGGCCTGTCTTTGCGCGGCCGAGGCCCCGTGGACCGCGACCGTGCCCGGCGACTGCGACGACTCCGACGCGGCCGTCAACCCCGACGGGACCGAGGTCTGCGGCGACGGCGCCGACAACAACTGTGACGCGGTGGCGGTCGGCTGCGGCGTGGCCGGCGACAGGTCGCTCGCGGACGCCGACGGCAAGCTCACCGGCGTCGCCGAGTCCGATGCGTTCGGGACCACCGTCGCTGCCTGCGGCGACCTCGACGGGGACGGCCTCCCAGACCTCCTCGTGGGCGCCACCGGCGTGGACGACTCCGCCTTCTACGTAGGGGCCGTCTACCTGCTCTCCGGGCCGCTGGGGGATACCGGCACCGCGGCCGACGCCGGCGAGCAGTGGCTCGGCGGGGCCGCCCTCGACTACCTCGGGCGCGCGGTCGCCGCGGGCGACTTCGACGGGGACGGCCTCACCGACCTCGTCCTCGGCGCCCCGTACGACGACGCCTCCGCCACGAACGCGGGCGGCGTCTACCTCTTCCGCGGGCCCCCCGCCTCCGCCGCGCTCTCCGCCGCAGACGGCGTCCGGCTCGGCACCGACCTCGGGGACAACGCCGGCATCGCCCTCGCCGCGATCCCCGACGCCGACCTCGACGGCGACGCGGAGCTGGCGGTCGGCGCCTACCGCGAGACCACCGAGAGCCTCGGCGCGGGAGCGGTCTACGTGCTCGACGCGGCGCCCACGGGCACCGGGGCCCTCGCAGACGCCGCCGCCCTCCTCGTCGGCGACACGGCCAGCGACTACTTCGGGCGCGCGCTCGTGGGTCTCTCTGACCTCGACGGAGACGGACTCGGCGACCTCGCGGTGGGCGCCTACGCGGACGACACCCGCGTCCGGGACGGCGGTGCCGTCTACCTCTACCTCGGCCCCTTCTCCGGGCGGATCACGACCGCCGCGGCGGACGCCACCCTGTACGGGGCCAGCTCCGGCGAGGGTGCAGGCCTCACGCTCGCCGCCGGAGACATCGACGCCGACGGCCACAGCGACGTGGTCGTGGGCGCCCTCACCAACGATCGCGCCGGCACGAACGCAGGCGCCGTCTACGTCGCGCACGGCCCACTCCTCGGCAGCAGCACGCTCGGCAGCGACGTGACGCTCCTCGGGGACACCGCGGGAGACGGCGCGGGCCTATCCCTCGCGGTCGGAGACCTCGACGACGACGGCCACGACGATGTCGCGGTCGCGGGCGAGGGCGCGTCCTACGGCGGTGGCGGCGCGGTGTGGACCGTGTACGGACCGCTCACCGGCGTGCTCGGCCTCGGCGCCGCCGAAGCGATCACCCGCGCCGAGGACACCAACGACAGCGTCGGCGCATCGCTCGCGATCCCCGGAGACCTCGACGGGGACGGCTTCCTCGACCTCGTCATCGGCGCGCCCGACGAGGACAGCGCCGCCACGAACGCGGGCGCCGTCTACGTGCTCGCCGGCGGCCCCGGCCTGTAGCGCGGGGCCCGGTCGGAGCAGGAGGGGCGGTCGCCCCCCCTCCGCGACCGCCTACTTCCGCTGCTTCTTCCGGGCCTTGCGGGCGTCCTTCGTCTTCGCGCGGCGCGCGGCGAGGTCTTCCTTGGTGAACGCCGGGAGCGCCGGCAATCCGCCTTCGCCGCCCATGCCCCCGCCCATCCCGCCCGCGGCGCCGCCCATGCCGGCGGCCTGCGCCATCTGCGCCATCTGGCGCTGCATCTGGCGCGCCTCCTTGGCGTTCCCGAAGAGCCCGGACATGGTGCCGACCTGCTTCATCATCTGGCGCGTCATCTTGAAGCGCTCGAGGAGGTCCTTGACCTCGCCGACGGTGCGCCCCGACCCCTTGGCGATGCGCTTCATCCGCGACTCGTTCATCTTGTCGGGGTTGTGGCGCTCCTGGTTGGTCATGGACTGGATCATGGCCTCGACCTTGACCAGCTCGTAGTCGTCGAGGGCCTCGGCGGGCACCTGGGACATCAGCTCGTCCATCATCGGGAGCTTGGACATCACGTCCTTGAGGCTGCCCATGGACTTGATCATCTTGAGCTGCTGCGCGAAGTCGTCGAAGGTGAAGTCCCCCTTCAGCATCTTCACGGCGTCCTTCTCGGCCTTCTCCTTGTCGACGACCTGCTCGAAGTCCTTCATCAGGCCCACGACGTCGCCGAAGCCGAGGATGCGGCTCGCGAGGCCGGCGGGGCGGAACTCCTCGAGCTTGTCGAGCCCCTCGCCCATGCCGAGGTACATCACGGGCTTGCCGGTGACGTGCTTGATGGAGAGGGCGGCGCCGCCGCGGGCGTCACCGTCGAACTTGGTGAGGACGAAGCCGGAGAAGGAGAGCCGCCGGTCGAACTCGGCGGCGGTGCGGACGGCGTCCTGGCCGATCATCGCGTCGCACACGAAGAGCACGTTCTGCGGGTTGGTCTTGGACTTGATGCCCTCGAGCTCCTGCATCAACGTCTCGTCGATGGCGAGGCGCCCGGCGGTGTCGAAGATGACCACGTCCCGGCCGACGTTGCGGGCCTGGGTCACGGCGGTCACGCAGAGCTGCACCGGGTCCATCCCCTTGATGGAGAAGACCGGCACGTTGATCTTGCGGCCGATGGTCGTGAGCTGATCGACCGCGGCGGGGCGGTAGATGTCGGCCGCGACGAGCATCGGCTTCTTGCCCTGCTTCTGCAGCAAGCGCGCCAGCTTTCCGGCGGTCGTCGTCTTGCCGGAGCCCTGGAGACCCACCATCATGATGAGGGTGGGCTTGCCGTCGAGGTCGAGCGTGGCGTCGGTCCCGCCCATGAGCTCTTCGAGCTCGTCGTAGCAGGCCTTGATGAAGTAGTCGGCGGGGCCGACCTGGAAGCCCTTCGGCGCCTTGATCTGGACGACCCGGCCGAGGGTCCGCTCCTTCACGCGCTGGAGGAAGGCCTTGACGACATCGAGCTCAACGTCAGCTTCGATGAGGGAAACACGGACGTCACGGAGCGCGTCGGAGACGCTCTCCTCGTTGAGCTCGGCCTTGCCCTGGAGCTTGAGGCGAGCGTTACGGAATCCGCGAGAGAGGGTTTCGAGCATGCGCGCGTCTAACCGGTCGCGGTTACTGGCGACACCATGCAGATCGAAGAGCATCGCTTCCGCCAGATCGTCGTCACCGCCCTCAAGAACATCGCCCGCGAGGTCGACGTCATCGACTCCGACGACCTCGATCCCAAGCTGACGGACGGCGTGTTCCAGGTCGACTTCGAGACCGGCGGGGTCTTCGTCCTCTCGCAGCAGGTCCCCGTACGCGAGCTCTGGCTGTCGGCGTTCTCGAAGGCCTGGCACTTCCGCTATGAGGCGGGCGCCTGGTTCGAGCGCGACACGAACGAGCCGCTGGAGAAGGTGCTCTCGGCGCTGTTCACCAAGCGGCTGGGCAAGCCCGTCACCCTGTCGAACCCCGGCCCCGCCGCCTAGGTGCCGCGCGCCAAGGCCAACGGCCTCGAGCTCGAGTACGACAGCTTCGGCGTCGGCGCGCCGATCGTGCTCATCATGGGCATCGGCACCCAGATGATCTTCTGGGACGCCGCGTTCTGCGAGGGGCTGGCCGCGCGCGGCTTCCGCGTGATCCGCTTCGACAACCGCGACATCGGGCTGTCCACCTGGCTCACATCGGCGGGGACCCCCGACATCCGCGGCCTCATCGGGCGCGCGGCGTTGGGCCTCCCCGTGACGGCGCCCTACACGCTCTCGGACATGGCCGCCGACGTTGTGGGCCTCCTCGACGCGCTGGCCCTCGAACGCGCGCACATCGTCGGGATGTCGATGGGCGGCATGATCGCCCAGCACCTCGCACTGGAGGCCCCTGCGCGCGTGTGGTCGCTCACGTCGATCATGTCCACGCCCGGCGGCCGCCGGCACTGGATCGGGGATCCCCGCGCGCTGTCCACGCTGCTCGGCGGGCGCCCGAAGACCAAGGAAGAAGCCGTCACGTTCCTCGTCCAGGCGATGAAGGTCCTCCACGGCCCCTCCCTCCCCTTCGACGAGGCGGAGATGCGCGCGCATGCGGCCGCGGCGATCGCCCGCGCGTGGCACCCCTCCGGCTTCCCCCGTCACTTCGCCGCGATCCTCGCCTCGGGCAACCGCACGGCGCGACTCGCCGGGCTCCGCGTGCCGACCCTCGTGATCCACGGCGCGGAGGACCCGCTGGTGCCCGTCTCCGCGGGCATCGCGACGGCACGGGCCGTCCCCGGCGCCACTCTTCACATCGTCCCGAAGATGGGGCACTCCCTCCCGCGGGAGGTGTGGCCGCAGGTGCAGGACGCCATCATCGAGCACGCGCGCGCCGCCGAACGGGCCATCCGCTAGCTCCCTAGGACCGGCCCGTGCTCCCAAAGCCGCGATCGCCGCGGTGAGCGGCCGACAGTTCGTCGACCTCGCGGAGCTCGACCTGCGGCACCGGCGCGAACACGATCTGCGCGATGCGCTCCCCACGCGTGAGCATGAAGGGCTCCCGGCCGTGGTTGACGAGCGGCACGAGGATCTCGCCGCGGTAGTCCGCGTCGATGGTGCCGGGCCCGTTGAGCACGGTGATGCCGTGCTTCACCGCGAGCCCCGAGCGGGGCCGCACCTGGCCCTCCCACCCCACGGGGATGGCGAGCGCCAGGCCCGTGGGGACGACGCGCCACTCGCCGGAGGGGATCGTCACCTCGGCGGCGGCACGCAGATCGAAGCCCGCCGAGCCGGGGGTGGCTCGAGCGGGCAGGGGGAGCCCCTCCCCGTTCGGGAGGAGCTTCACGTCGATCACCAGCACTCACGTCTCCTAGGAGGGGGCCCCAATCGGTCTTGGAGGCCCGGGAAGACTAGGTGTCCTCGAGGGCTTCCTTGCGGGAGAGGCGGATCTTGCCGGCCTTGTCGATGTCGATGACGCGGACGAGCACCTCGTCGCCCTCGTTCACCACGTCGGTGACCTTGTTGACGCGCTCCTTGGCGAGGTGGCTGATGTGCACCAGGCCGTCCGTGCCGGGGAAGATCTCGACGAAGGCTCCGAAGTCCGTCACGCGCTTGACCACGCCGACGTAGAGCTTGCCGATCTCGGCCTCGGCGGTGATCTCGCGGATCATCGCGATGCACTTGGCGGCCATGACCTGGTCGGTCGAGGCAACATCGACCTTGCCGGAGTCGTCCACCGTGATGCGGCAGCCGGTCTTGTCCTGCAGGCCGCGGATGACCTTGCCGCCCGGCCCGATGAGCTCGCGGATCTTGTCCGACTTGATGTGGATGGTCGTGATCCGGGGCGCGTACACCGAGAGCTCGGGGCGCGTGGCCGGGAGGGCCTTCATCATCTCGGCGAGGATGTGGAGCCGGCCTTCGCGCGCCTGGGCGAGCGCGCGGGACATGACCTCACGGGGGACGCCCGAGATCTTCGTGTCCATCTGGAAGGCGGTGATGCCGGTGGTGGTGCCGGTCACCTTGAAGTCCATGTCGCCGAGGTGATCCTCGTCGCCGAGGATGTCGGACAGGACCGCGAACTCGTCGCCTTCCTTCACGAGGCCCATCGCGATGCCCGCGACCGGGGCCTTGATGGGGACGCCGGCGTCCATGAGGGCGAGCGTGCTGCCACACACCGAGGCCATCGAGGAGGAGCCGTTGGACTCAAGCACGTCGCAGGTCGACCGGATGACGTAGGGGAACGCCTCCTGGGCGGGCATGACGTACTGGACCGCGCGGTGGGCGAGCGCGCCGTGGCCGATCTCGCGGCGCTTGGGGCCGCGCATCGGGTAGGCCTCGCCGGTGCAGAACGGCGGGAAGTTGTAGGTGAGCATCCAGCGGCGGAAGCTGCCGACCGAGCCGGCCGAGTCGATGCGCTGGGCGTCGTCTTCCACGCCGAGGGCCACGACCGCGAGGGCCTGGGTCTCACCGCGGGTGAAGATCGCCGAGCCGTGCGCGCGAGGCGAGACGCCCACTTCGCACCAGATGGGGCGGATCTCGTCGGTGGCGCGGCCGTCGATGCGGATGCCCTGGTCGATGACGCGCTTGCGCATCTCGGTCTTGACGACCTTGTCGACCACGTCGGAGGCCTGGGCGCCGATGATGGCGGCCTTCGCGTCGTCGTCGATGCCCGCGGTCGCCGCGGCGACACCGGCCACCTTGGCGGCGGCGAAGGCGTCCTTGCGCTCGACCTTGCCGGCGATCTTGAGGGCGGCCTGCACAGCGGGGACGGCCACGGCCTTGACCTTCTCAGCGGTCGCGGCGTCGAGCGTGGCGGCCACGGGGGCCTCGCGCTTGGCCTTGTTGCCGGTTTTGGCACGGAGCTCGTCGATCGCGGCGCAGATCTTCTTGATCTCGCCGTGGGCGAGGTCGAGGGCGTCCATCATGGCGGCCTCGGAGACCTCCTTGCCGCCGCCTTCGACCATGCACACCGAGTCGGCGGTGCCGGCCACGACGAGGCTCATGTCCGCGGCGTCGATCTGCTCGCGGGTCGGGTTGACCACGAAGGCCCCCTCGACGCGGGAGACGCGGACGCCGGCGCAGGACTGCTTCGCCGGGATGTCCGAGATGTGGAGGGCGGCGGAGGCGCCGGCGATCGAGAGCACGTCGGTCTCGTTCGCGGGGTCGAACGACACCACGGTCGCGATGACCTGGGTCTCGTAGCGCCAGGTCTTCGGGAAGAGCGGGCGGATCGGGCGGTCGATGACGCGGCTCACGAGCGTCTCGCGCTCGTTGGCGCGGCCTTCACGCTTGAAGAAGCCGCCGGGGATCTTGCCGTAGGCGCCGGTGCGATCCATGTACTCGCAGGTGAGCGGCATGAAGTCGAAGCGCGTGGGCGCCGTGCCGGCCGTGGCCGTGCAGAGGACGATGGAGTCGCCCTGGCGGATGGTGACCGCGCCGTGCGCCTGCTTGGCGTACTTACCGGTCTCGATGGTGATGGTCTTGCCGCCGATCTCGACGGAAACGGATTGGATGTCCATGGTGGAACCTCGTGAGTAGGCCCGAACGGATCTCGGATCCGCATCGGGCGAGCGCGCACCGGTTCGTCCGGGCGCGCGGTTGACCCACCGTGAAGGTTCCCTCGGTCCACAGGCACCGTAGACCTGCCCGGAATGAGCTCGAGCCCCCACCATTCCTCGATGGTGTGGCCGCGCTCAGCCCGCGGAGGTCTGCGAAGCGGAGGAACCCCTTCGGGGGGTTGAAAACTAGTTGTAGCGAAAAGAACGAACGGCAGCCGAAGCTGCCGTTTCCCGATTCAGCGGCGGAGACCCAGGCGGGCCACCACGCTCTCGTACCGCGCCCGGTCGATACCCTTGAGGTACCGGAGGAGGCGGCGGCGCTGACCGACCATCTTCAGGAGACCACGACGGGAGTGGTGGTCCTTGGAGTGGTCCTTGAAGTGGGGCTGCAGGTAGTTGATGCGCTCGGTGAGGAGCGCGACCTGGACTTCGGGGGATCCAGCGTCAACTTCATTGATGCGGAAGTTGGCGATAATCTCCGCCTTCCGCTCGTCGGTCATGGCCATGGTCAGTCTCCTTGTCTACGTCGCCACTGCCGGGTGGGCATGGCCTGGGGCACATCGGTCGAAACTACGACTCGAGAGGCGCCCCATCCCGCCTGGTTGCAGCGATCGGGTTGGCCGCGGCATGTAGCGCAGCAGCGCGAGGGCGTCAAGTGTTCAGTCCCCGGCGCAGGCAGGTTCAGTCGCCCTTACGCGCCAGGTCGGGCCGGATCGCGGCCGTGCGCAGCAGCGACTGCTCCCTGCGCCACTTCTCGACCTTCCCGTGGTTCCCCGAGAGAAGGACGTCGGGCACCGGCCACCCGCGGTACTCGCGGGGGCGCGTGTAGTGCGGGTACTCGAGGGTGCCCGACGAGAAGGACTCGTCCATGGCGCTGGTGGCGTTCCCGAGCACGCCCGGGAGCAGCCGCGCCGTCGCGTCGACCACGACGAGCGCCGCGTATTCGCCGCCGGTGAGCACGTAGTCGCCGATGGACACGGTCTCGTCGACGAGGTGCTCGCGCACGCGCGCGTCGATGCCCTCGTAGTGGCCGCAGATGAGCACGAGGTGCGGAAGCGTCGCGAAGCGCTCTGCCATCCTCTGGTCGAACCGCGCACCGGAGGGCTCGAAGAGCACCACATGGCTGTCCGGCCGCCGCACCGCGGCGATGGCGGGATCGAGCACGTCCACCCGCATCACCATGCCGCTGCCGCCGCCGAAGGGCGCATCGTCCACCGTGCGGTGGCGCCCGAGTCCATGCGTGCGGATGTCGTGCACGCCGAGCTCGAGGCGACCGGCCTCGATCCCGCGGCCGATCATCGAGTGACGCAGCGGCCCTTCCACCATCTCGGGGAAGAGCGTGAGCACGTCGAACCGCATCAGACCGTCCGCTCCGTCGTCATTCGCCCAGGCTCAAGGCCCCGACGGCGACGACGAGGCGACGACCCGGCACATCCACCGACACGACGTTCTCGGGCGAGGCGATCACGAACCCCTCCCCCGCGTCGGTCTGGATGACCCAGATGTCCCGCTCCTTACCCGCCACCACGTCCGCGAGGGTTCCCAGGGAAACACCAGCGTCGTCGAAGACGGGGAGGTCGAGCAGATCGTGGATGTAGTACTCCCCCTCGGCGGCAGGAGGCAGCTCGGTGCGGTCGACGACGATGGCCCAGCCCATGAGGGTGGCCGCCGCTTCCGGGGAGGTGATCCCCTCGATCCGCGCGAGCACGCGTTTTCCGGCACCCGGACGCGCAACGACGCGCACCGTGCGCCGCTCTCCGGTGGGAGAGACGAGCGTGACGGAGCGCGCCGCGAACAACGTCTGGCCTTCGCGGTGGTGCAGCATGACCCGCACCTCGCCGTGAACGCCGAAAACGCCGTTCACTTCCCCGAGAACGACCTCGTCCAGGGGAAGCTACTCTTCGCCGCGGCTTGCGCCGGGCTCGAGCAGCTCGAGGACAGCCTTGCGCCGGCCAGCAGCCGCGGAGAGGACGGTGCGGATTGCCCGCAGCGTCTCGCCGTCCGGCCCCTTGACCTTCGCAACGTCCTCGGGAGCGACCGTGAGCTCGATGAGCACAGAGGCCTCCCCTTCGACCGTGTTCAGCCGCATCGCGTCGGGGTTAGCGACGAGGTGGCGGACGACGTGGTCGACGAGCGCCTTCACGCCTGGCTCTCGACCGGGGGCGCGGCGGCGCGGGCCTTCTTGAGCAGGCTGCCCACGGTCTCGGAGGGCTGGGCGCCCTTGGAGAGCCAGTAGTCGGCGCGCGCGAGATCGATGGAGACCACCGGGGGCTCGACCATCGGGTTGTAGTGACCGATGGACTCGATGCTGCGGCCGTCGCGGGGCGAGCGGGAGTCAGAGACGACGACGCGGTAGAAGGGCTTCTTCTTGGCGCCGAGGCGGGTAAGGCGGATGCGGACCATGAATTCTTCCTGGGCTTGCGAGCCCGGGCCATTATGACCTCGAGGCTCTGTCGTCAAGCGTCGCGAGCCCTTTCGAGGCGCGCATCGACGCTCAGAGGGGGATGTTTCCGTGCTTGCGGGGCGGGTTGGAGTCCCGCTTGTTCTCGAGGGCGTCGAATGCCTCGACGAGCCGGGCCCGCGTCTCGCGCGGCACGAGGATCTCGTCCACGAAGCCGAGCTCGGCCGCGCGGTAGGGGTTCGCGAAACGCTCCTTGTAGGTGGCGACGAGCTCGGCCTTCTTGGCGACCGGATCCGTGGCCACCGCGATCTCGCGGCGATGGATGATGTTCACCGCGCCGTCCGCGCCCATGACCGCGATCTCGGCGGTCGGCCAGGCGAGGTTGAGGTCGGCGCGGAGGTGCTTGCTGTTCATCACGCAGTACGCGCCGCCGTAGGCCTTGCGGGTGATGAGCGTCACCTTCGGCACCGTCGCCTCGGCGAAGGCGTAGAGCAGCTTCGCGCCGTGCTTGATGATGCCGCCGAACTCCTGCGCGGTGCCAGGGAGGAAGCCGGGCACGTCCTCGATGACCCAGAGCGGGATGTTGAAGGCGTCGCAGAAGCGGACGAAGCGCGCGGCCTTCACCGACGCGTTCACGTCGAGCACGCCCGCGAGCACCGCGGGCTGGTTCGCGATGACGCCCACGCTGCGCCCGCCGAGGCGGCAGAAGCCGACCACCACGTTCGCCGCGTACTCCGGCTGGACCTCGAGGAAGCCGCCGTCGTCCGCGACCGCGTGGATGAGATCCTTGATGTCGTAGGGCTTGTTCGGGTTCGTCGGGACGAGCTCGTCGAGCGCCGGGATGAGGCGATCCGGGGGATCGTCCGTCGCCTTACGGGGCGCTTCCTCCAGGTTGTTCTGGGGGATGTACGAGAGGATCTCTCGCGTCACCGCGATGGCTCCCGCTTCGTCGATCGCCGCGAAGTGCGCCACGCCGCTGATCTGCGTGTGCGTGTCGGCGCCCCCGAGACGCTCCTGGGTGACCTCTTCGTGGGTCACGGCCTTGATCACGTCGGGCCCGGTCACGAACATGAAGCTCGTGGCGCGGGTCATCACGATGAAGTCGGTGATCGCCGGGCTGTACACCGCGCCGCCGGCGCAGGGGCCGAGGATCGTGGAGAGCTGGGGCACTACGCCGGAGGCGAGGGTGTTGCGCAGGAAGATGTCGGCGTAGCCGCCGAGGCTCTCCACCCCTTCCTGGATGCGCGCGCCGCCGGAGTCGTTCAGGCCGATGACCGGCGCGCCGTTCTTCAGCGCGAGGTCGAGCACCTTACAGATCTTCTTGGCGTACGCGCCGGACAACGACCCGCCAAAGACAGTGAAGTCCTGGGCGAACACGTAGACCAGCCGGCCCTCGATCCGGCCGTAGCCGGTGACCACGCCGTCGCCGGGGATGCGCGTCTGGTCCATGCCGAAGTCGTTGCATCGGTGCACGACGAACTTGTCCAGCT
Organism: uncultured Pseudomonadota bacterium; assembly: GCA_903959175.1. Lineage (GTDB taxonomy): Bacteria > Myxococcota_A > UBA796 > UBA796 > SXON01 > CAJBVW01. Next base: position 12,500 of record CAJBVW010000102.1, on the reverse strand, counting down.
CACGGAATGTACCAGGATCGAGCAGGCGATCGACCCGCTCGCGCGCGGTCAGTTTCCCGCGGGCGTGCTGACGCTCGATGGCGTCGACTCCCCCTCCCTCCTCGGCGAGGGCGTTCAAGCGTTCGAGGCGGTCCAGCATCTGACGACGTTCGGTGTCCACACGCACCTTCCACAAGGAGCGCCCACGTAGCACGCGCGTGCGCTTGTGGATCAGCCTGTGTGGCGGTACCGTGCCGAGTCGTGGAGACCTCTGTCATGCGCAGCCCCTTCCTCTTCCTCGTGCTCCTCACCGGTTGCCCGGATCCGACCGACAAGCAGGAGACCGGAGACGGCACCGACGACACCGCGGACACCGAGGTCGTGTACGACTCCGGCTGCATCACGGTGGACGGCGGCGGTGGCTACGCAAAGCTCGCGGACGCCGTCACCCTCGCCCCCGACGGCGCGGTGATCGAGCTGTGTGACGGGAACTACGACGAGGCGGTCACGGTCGACAAGCCCGTCACGATCCGCGGCGCGTCGACCGCCGGGACCTTCCTCTCCGGCCCCGGCTCCGACATCCCGCTCACCATCACGGGCATGGGCGTCACCGTCGAGAACCTGACGCTCTCCTCCGCCCGCACCGGCATCGTGATCGGCAGCGGCGCGGAGGCCACGCTCACCAACGTCACCGTCGGCGCTGCGGGCAGCTGGGGGGTCTCCTCCACCGGCGCCACCCTGGCGATCACCGGCCTCATCGTCGTCGAGCCCGCCTCCGGCGGCATCCAGATCTCCGGCGGCGACGTGAGCATCGCCGACTCCTCCTTCGAGTACCCGGGCGGCTTCGGCATCGACGTCGCGGACGACGCCGTGGTGACCGTCTCCGGCACGACCATCACCGGCACCGTGATGCTCTCGGACGACGTGTCCGACGGCTTCGCCGTCCAGGTTGAGGGCGCCACCTTCTCGATGTCCGGCAGCACCGTCGCCGGCGCGGACGGCATGGGCATCTTCGCGAACGAAGCGGACATCACCCTCGCCGACACCACCTTCCAGGACGCGTACTACCTCGCGATCTACGCGACCGCGTCGACCTACGACATCACCGGCATCTCGGTGACCGGCACGGTGCTCCAGGGCATCTACGCGACCGGCTCGAGCTTCACCATGGCGGACTCGACCGTCTCCGCCGACTCCGAGCTGTCCTGCAGCTACGCCTACGCCGACTGGGGCGTGAAGTACGGACCGTGGTGCGGCGGCATGTACATCGTCGCGGACACCATCGCCCTGACCGACGTGAACGTGTCGGGCTGGAACAACTACGGCTGGGTGGTCGCCCCGGACTCTGAGGACCTCACCACGGTCGACATCAACGGCGGCGTGGTGGACAACGTCGGTAGGTGGGGCGCGTACGTGGCCTCGGCCACCGGCACCGTCTCCGGCCTCACCGTGACCAACAGCCGCGAGCCGGAGATCGTCGATCCCTGCGCCGGCTACATCAACCAGTCGGCGGGCGTGCTCAACGACTCGTCCGACGTGACGTTCGACGGGCTCGTGGTGAGCGGGAACGCCGGGTGGGGCCTGAGCAACGTGTTCGGCTCCGCGGTGGTGACCAACAGCACGTTCGACGGGAACGGCTGCTACACCGTCGTGAACTACCAGAGCTCGGCGACGCTCACCGGAAACACGTTCACGCACGGCGCGGCCAACGGCGGCGTCTACGACAGCGAGGGCGTCCTCACGCTGGACGGGAACTCCTTCGTCGACAACAGCGCCGGCGCCTACTCCCGGTACGACTACGGCGACTACATCTACACGTACGAGGCCAGCGGCGGCCAGGGGCAGGACCTCTTCGCCTACGGCACGGCCGCCCTCACCGTGACCAACAACACGTTCGTCGGCGGCGACAGCAGCGTCGGGGCCTACCTCGCCGGCAGCGTGGAGGTCACGGGCAACTCCTGGACCGACTACGAAGGCACCGTCTTCTCTGCGTCCTACCTGACGGACACCGCGATCTTCGCCAACAATACGCTCGACGACATCGCCGGGTACGCCGTGTACGCGAGCGCCTCCGACGTGGAGGTCAGCAACGTCCAGATCGGCACCACGCGCGCGTCTGACCCCATCGACGTCACCTACTCCTACGACTACCCCAACGACGAGAACGACTTCTCGGGCAGCTACACCTCGTCGAGCTCGTCCTACGTGTTCTACGCGTACGGCTCCTACTACGACGACGGTAGCACCGTCACCGAGGACCCCGCCTCGTTGAGCATCTCCGACGTCACCGTCGGAAATTCCTATTCGATCCTCCTCTACAGCTACAATGCGTCTGTCGACGTGAGCGGGCTCTCCGTGGGCGACGTCGGAAGCTACTTGATGTACGGATCGTGGGACGGCTTCGCGCCGGACGTGGAGATCGACGGGTTGACCGCGGGCGCGGTGTCGAGCGGCGCGTTCCTGTTCTACAACTACACCCCGTCCGACGCCGGCTCGGTCTACCTCTCGAACGTGGACGTGGAGAGCGCCAGCGGCAACGGCATCTCGACGACGGCCCTCGGCACGCTCAGCCTCGCGGACGTGGACTTCGGGACGGTGTACGGCTCCGGTATCAGCGCCGCCTCGCGCAGCTACGACTACGCGTACGACTCGACCACCGGCAGCTACGTCTACACCGACCTCGACGCCGCCACCGAAGTGACGGTCGACGGGCTCTCCTTCGACACGGTGTACGGGAACGCCCTCACGCTCCAGGGCGGCAGCGCCACGCTCGACGGGTTGACCGTCGCGAGCGCCACCGGCGACGGAGTGAGCGCGGAGGGCCTCAGCAGCCTGTCGATCCGCGACTCCAGCATCGCCGGAGTCGGCGGGAGCGGGATCAGCAGCTCCGACAGCTACGCGTACTACAGCTACGAGACCTACACCTACAGCACCGTCGCGGCCGCCACCGTCGCCACGCTCTCGAACGTGACCGTGACCGACACCTACTCGGACGCGCTCTCGTTCGACGGCGGCACCGTGTCGCTCGCGGGCGTCAGCGGCGCGTCGGCCGGCGGGAGTGGCCTCGAGCTGTCGAACGTCACCGCAGAGGTCGTCGGGAACACCTTCACCGGCAACGACGCGTACGGGATGAGCTGCGAGAGCGGCACCGTCACTCTCGCCTCCTGCTCGACGAACGACCTCTCCGGTAACGTCCTCGGGACCCACCTCGGCTGCGCGGACAGCTGCGCCGAGTAGGGCCGCTTCGGGGCGCTCCTGGCCCCGACATCGCCTCGGGCGCCTCCCAGGGGGCGCCCGTCGCCGTTTTCAGGGGACGGTCTCGCTCCACCCGTCCGCCGAGAGCGCCACCGGCTCGGAGGTGCGCCACCAGCCGCCGTTCGCGCGCGCCTGCCCGTCCACCCGCCACTCGAGCACCACGTCGGGAGGGCGTCCGCCGCCGAGGATGACGCGGTCGAGCGGCCCCATCGCCACCACGCCGTCGGAACCGCGACGCGCGAGGAAGCCGCCGTCGGGCGGGGCGAGGGCGCCGGGCACCGGCACGAGGGTGGGGAGCGGTGGCAGCCCGACCGCGGCCGTGGCGCCCGGGGGGGCCTCGACCTTCACCGCGACGGGGTCGAGCGCGAGGCGGGCCGCCCCCGCCCGCACGGCGAAGGGCCCGATCGGCGCGTCGCACGGCCCCTCGGCGCGAAGGTCGACCGCGAACTGCCGCTGCGTCTGGCCGGCCTCGGCGTGGTCGTCCTGGACGATCCGCTGGAGGCGGAGGCAGCCGGGGTCCACGCCGAGCCGCTCGATGACGAGCTCCGCCTTCGGGAGCGCCGTGATCGCGAGGCTAAGCGTGTAACGGCTCCCGACGAAGACCGACCCGTCCGGCCCGTGCGCGCTCGCTTCGAGCGGTTGGGCGGGGAGGATGCCGGCGAACGCCGCATCTTCGCGCGCCGCGGCAAAGTCGGGGTCGTCCGCGGCTTCGAGGGCGGAGCGGGTCCCCAGCGCGAGCGCCTCCCGGAGGTCCGCTGCGGACTCCGCGAGACGGCCGGTTCGGGCACGATAAGCGGCACGGTTGTACCAGGCCTCTCCCACCTTGGGGTCCGCGTGGACGAGCTCGGTGAGGCGGGCGTCGGCCTCGTCGAGCCGTCCTGCGTCCGCGAGCGCTTTCGCCTCCCAGAGGCGCAGGGCGACGCTCCCCGGATCCCTGGTGCGCGCGGCCGCGAATGCGGTCACGGCGTCGGCGGGGTGGCCCGCGGCGAGCGCGGTGCGGCCCTCGTCCCAGGAGGAGAGCGAGGCGGCGAAGGGCTCCAACGCGGGATCGTCGCAGCCGAGGAGGGAGAGGAGGAGCATCACAGGCGGATCGCCCCCACCTGCCGGCCGCCCGACGCGCCGTCTCGGCGGAACGACCAGAACCGCGCGTCGCATCGCGTACAGAGCGCGAGGCGCTCGACCTGCGCGCCCTCGTGCCGGAGGATGGCGGCGTTCGCCTCTCCGAGGTCCACGTTGCGCTCCCCTACCCTCCACGACGCGCCGGGCGCGACGGCAGCGACGCCGTCGATGACCTCGCCGCCGACCTCGTAGCAGGCGCCGCAGATGCAGGGGCCGATGGCCGCGCGCACCTCGCTGGGCGCGCAACCCGCCGCGCTGCAGAGGGCGCGCAACGCGACGCGCGTGATGTCGGCGGCGGTGCCGCGCCATCCAGCGTGCACGGCCGCGACGGCGCCGGGGGCAGCGAGCAGGATGGGCACGCAGTCCGCGACCCGCACCGCGACGACGATGCCGGGGAGGGTGGACACGATGGCGTCGGCTTCGATGCTCGTGCTGGCGTCCTCCGCGCGCACCACGCGCGCACCGTGCACCTGCGAGACCACCCGGACCGGCCCCACCGCGTCGAGCGCCGCGATCAGGCGCGCCGCGCCCGCCGTGTCGAAACCCGGGCGGTGGTCGCCATCCGCCACCCCGGTGAAGGCATGACGCACGGGGGAAAGCAGGGCGCTCGCGTACATGCCGTCAACGTGCCCTTCGCGAGCGCGCCGGGCAAGCCTCGTTGGTGGTACGATCGCTCCATGTTCCTGTTCGTTCCGAGCCTGCTCCTGGGATGCACGGGCAGCGGGGGTGCCGAGTACACCCTGCAGCTCACCCCCCTCGTCGCCTCCCCGCAGACGCCCTTCGAGGACCTCGAACGGATCGATCTCGTGCTCACCCCCGCCGACGGCGAGCCGCTTCGTGTCCCGCTCGACGGGGCCACCTCGGGCACGACCCCCGAGGTGACGGGCCTCCCCCCGCTGGTAAACACGCGGATCACCGTCGAGGGCTACCGTGACGGCGAGATCGTGATGCGCGGACGAACTGAGCCGCTCACCGCGTCCTCCGGCGTCGTCGAGGCGACCGTGTTCATCGCGAGTACGGAGGCAACCGCCTGGCTAGGTGCGCTGGATGTCGGCCTGTATCACCCCATGCTGGCGCCGCTCGGAGAGGGCCGCTTCTGGCTCGGTGGCGGCGCGACAAACAACCGCTCGAACGAGCCGGGCAAGGGGCAGGATCTCGCGTACACGCTGAGCCTCGCGCCTCCGGGAGCGGACCTCTCGTTCGTCGCAGCCACCTCCCTCCCCGCCTACCTCGATTCGGACGCCGTCCCGACCACCGAGCGCACGGGCGCGACGTGCACCCGCCTCACCGTGACCGGCGAGGACGCAGGCAAGCTCCTCATCACCGGCGGAGCCGCCTCCGACCCGCTCCAGTTCGACGGCCAGGCCTCCAGCGCCAGCTCGCTGTACGATCCCGCCACCGACACCTGGGAAGATCTCCCGGCGATGCAGGGCATGCAGGAGCCGCGCGTCGGGCACATCGCGCTCGAGAACGTGCTCGGGAACGTGGTGATCTGGGGCGGGCTGGGCGCGACCAACCGCGAAAACCAGACCAACCTCCCCAACACCGTGGAGGTGTACGAGCGCGCCACCGGCAAATTCACCGGGGGCGAAGTGCTCGCCGACATCGGCCAGCTCGACGCGCTCATCGCCGACCTCGGCACCGAAGGCACCCTCATCTGCGGCGGCGCGGCCATCGACGGCAGCGCCTGGAGCAGCTCGGACGCATGCAGCCGTGTCACGCTCGACGGCTCCGCCGCCGACGCCTTCGAGTCCCTCCCCCGCGGGCTCGCCGGGGCCGCCTCCGCCACCCTGCCGGACGGGCGCGTCCTCGTCACCGGCGGCGCGACCGCCACCGACGCGCTGGTCGACGAGTCGATAGACGCCGTGGCCTCGGCCTGGCTCTACAACCCCACCACCGAGCAGTGGGGCTCGCTCGCACAGACGATGAACATCCCGCGCGTGGGCCACCGCATGGTCGCCCTCGCGGACGGGCGGGTGCTGATCATCGGCGGCGCGCAGACGTACAACGTCACGATGCCGGCGGAAGATCCCGTGAGCTGCCTGGAGATCTACGACCCGACCGACGGCACCTTCACCTCGGTCGACGGCTGCGAGGCCACGGACGACTCCGGCGGCCTGCTCGCGCCCACCCAGCTCGTTCAAGCGGCCTACGACCCGGACTACGGCGTGCTCATCGTCGGCGGGATCGGCGCCGACGGCTCGGCCCAGGACGGCGTGTCGCTCTTCGTCCCGAGCCCGTAGCTTACGCCACGAAGGCCTCGAACCACGGGCGACCGCGTTCGAGGTCGGGCAGCAGGAGGTCCGGGCGCGCGGCGGCGAGCGAGTCCGCGCTCGCGAACCCGGTCTCGACCGCGACGACCAGCGCACCGCCGGCGCGGGCGCATTCGACGTCCGCAGGCGTGTCGCCGATGACGATGATGCGCCGGAAGCTGAGGCCCGCGGCCTCGGCGCGCGCACGCGCCACCGGGACGAGGCGGTTGCGGTCGGTGTGATCGTCGCCGTACGCGCCGTCGAGCCAACCGCCCCAGAGATCGACAGCTCCCAGCTTCATGGCCGCGCCCACACGCCAATTGCCGGTCAGCAGCGCAAGATGCGCCCGACCGGCGAGCCCGTCCACCAACGCGCGGACACCTGGACAGAGCGCGACGCGCTCCGGCTGCGCGAGGCGCAGCGCGAGGGCGGAGAGGTAGGCCTCGCGCACCGCGTCGAGGTCGAACGGTGGCGGGGACACGCCGTCCCAGGCGACGCCGAAGCGCGCCGCGACGCCGCGGACGATGCCCCCGTCGGTGGCGCCCGCGAGGGAGATCCCCGCCGTGGCGTCAGGCCAGCCGAGCACGCGGAAGAAGGCCTCGTCGAGCGCCTCCCGGCCCGCCCCCCGCGTGCGGAGGAGGGTGCCGTCGATATCGAAGAGGAGGAGGTCCACGGGGAGGCCGTCCGAGGGTAGGATGAGACGTGCGCATCTATCACCCCGACTACCGGATCTCCTGGTGGGACCGCGTGCTGGACCCCGCCGGCACCCACGCGCGCACCCACCGCCCCGCGGGCGTGGACTACACACTCCTCAATCGCGGCGCCGCGCGGGCCGTCCGCGAGTTCCAGGACGAGACACTGAACATCTCGCTGCTCGGTGACGAGATGGTCCGGATCGACTCCGCGTGGCGGATGCCCCCCTCCCCCGAGGGCCAGCGCGCGCTCGTCTCCGCCATCGCGCTCCGGATCCGCTTCGGCCAGGTGCACCCGGGCGGAGTGAAGGTCCCGGTTGCCCTGCGATGGCTCGACTTCCAGGACGCGCCCCACGGGACACGCCTGATGCTGCGTCTGCTGGACCGCCCGAACCCCGGCCTCCGCAGCTTCGTCGCCGCGGACATCTCGGAGGACGGCACGGGCGGCTGGGCGGAGTTCGCGATGGGCGCCGACTAACGCCGATAGAGGCCGGCCGCGTCCACGATCGCGGCCACGGCCACGGGCACCAGGTGCCGATACGGCACGCCGGACGCAATGCGGGCCCGGACGTCGGTGCTGCTCACGTCCGGGAAGCTCGGCGTGTCGGGAAGCGCGGGCCAGCCCTGCCTGCCCACCTCGATGAGCGGGAAACGGGCCAGCAGGCGATCGATCTCGCGCCACTGCGGCAGCTGCTGGAGCACGTCCGCGCCGACCACCAGCGCAAGCTCGTGCTCCGGGTGGCGGGCGGCGAGCACCTCGAGGGTCCGAACCGTGTAGGAGGGCACCGGCAGCTCGGCCTCGACGGGCTCGACGCGACAACCGCCGCCGACGGTGTCCGCGAGCGCCTGCGCCATCCGGACCCGGAGCTCCCAGGGGGCGAGGGCCTTGTCGAAGGCGTGCCGGAACGTCGGCAGCAGCCAGACAACGTCCGCGCGGTTCGTCCACTGGATCCAGGACGCGACCATCGCGTGACCGACGTGCGGAGGGTTGAAACTCCCCCCGTAGATGGCGACCCGCACCGCACCTCCAGAGGTGCGTGATAACGTGTGAGGCCCCGGGACCACGGTGATTCGGCTCTACCACGTTGTGAAGTCGTACGGCGAGCACGACGCCCTGCACGACGTGTCCCTCACGATCGACAAGGGCGAGTTCGTCTACGTCACGGGCCCCTCGGGCGCCGGGAAATCCACCTTGTTGAAGCTCCTCTACGGCGCCGAGCGCCCGACCAGCGGGAAGCTGCTCGTCGGAGGCGTGGACGTGGCGACCCTACCGCAGGACCGCCTCCCCAAGCTGCGCCGGAACGTTGGGATCGTGTTCCAGGACTTCAAGCTGCTCCCCCGTCGCACCGTGGCGGCCAACGTCGCGCTCGCCCTCGAGGTCGTCGGCGCGCCCGCCGACCAGATCCGCCGCCGGGTGCCGGCCGTGCTCAACATCGTCGGCCTCAAGGAGCGCCAGGACTCGCTCGCCGGTGAGCTCTCCGGCGGCGAGCAGCAGCGCGTCGCGATCGCTCGGGCCATCGTCAACGATCCGGCCGTCCTCTTCGCGGACGAGCCCACCGGCAACCTCGACGGCGCGATGGCGGTCGAGGTGATGGAGATCCTCCAGGCGATCAACCTCCGCGGCACCACGGTGCTCGTCGCCACGCACGACGCGGGCCTGATGGATCGCTTTCCGCAGCGGCGCATCCGCTTCGAGGGCGGCCGGCTCGTCACGAGCCCCACGCGGGCCCGCTCGTGAAACAGACCGCCCTCCGTACGCTTCGGGCCCTCCGTGAGCACGCCTACCTCACCGCGGTGAGCACCGGTGTGATCGCCGCAGCGCTCGTGCTCGTCGGCATGTTCGCGATGGTGACGACGAACATCCAGCTCATCCTCGGCTCCTGGGAGCGCGACGTCCACGTCAGCGCCTACCTCCACGCCGGCGGCTCTGCCGAGACACACGCCGTCGTCGTGCACACGCTCGCGGCCCGCCCCGAGGTGGCCGAGGTCCGCTACGTCTCCGAGGAGGAGGCGCGCGCCTGGATGGTCGAGCGCATGCCCGAGCTCGGCCCCGTCCTCACCGACCTCGGCAAGGACGCGCTCCCGGCGTCCGTCGAGATCACGCTGCGCCCGGGCCACACCTCGCCTGAGGCGATGGGCGCCTTCGTCACGTCGATCAGCGCGATCGGCGCCTTCGACGACGTGGACTACGGTCAGGAGTGGGTGACGCGGATCGACACCTTCCTCTCCGTGCTCTCCGCGCTCGGCGCGGCGCTCGGCTCGTTCATCGGAATCGCGGCGCTCTTCCTGGTCGCCAACACCATCCACCTCGTCGTCTACGCGCGCCGTGACGAGCTCGAGATCATGCGGCTCGTCGGCGCGACGGATCGCTACATCCTCGCGCCCTTCCTGCTCGAGGGGGCGCTGCAGGGCGCCGTGGCCGCCACGCTGGCGAACGCCGCGCTCTGGGCTGCGCACAGGGGCCTCCTGTCCCGCCTCCAGGACGTACTGGCCCTTGCCCTCGGCGGCGAGTCCCTGCGCTACCTGCCTGCCTGGGGGGTTGCTGCGATGTACGTCGCCGGCATGCTGCTCGGGACCGGCGCCTCCTGGGGAGCCGTGCGACGCTTCCTCGGGCGCCTCCCATGAGCCTTACGGCGCTCGGGCTGATGATGCTCTTCGGACAAGCGCGCCCGCAGGTCCTCGCGGACCTCGAGTCCATCGAGCAGCAGGTCGACGCCCTCTCCGGACAGGTGGAGGACCTCCGCACCCGCGCGGCCGCCGTCGAGGCCGAACGCGACTCGACCCGCGCCGCCCTCGACGCCGCCGAGGCCTCGCTGACCGGGCGGCGCGACGCGACCATCACCCGCCTCCGCACGTTCTACCGGCTCAAGCGCAGGGGGATCGCCCGCCTGCTGTTCGACGCCGAGAGCCCGACCGAGTTGCGCCGTCGCGTCCACTACCTCCTCGCGGTGATCCGCGCCGACGACGCGCTTGCGCGCGCCTTCTCCGAGGGCCTGGCGTCCAGGCAGGCGGCGGCCGCGAAGCTCGACGCCGATCAGGCCGCGCTCGCCGGCGTAGAGGCGGACCTCCAGGCGCGGCTCGCCGCCCTGGAATCCGAGCGCGGGCGCCGCGTCTCCCTCGTGCGGGACGTGCAGTCGCGCCCGGAGCTCGCGGCCCGGGTGCTGCGCGAGCGTGGCGAAGCCGCGATCGCCCTCGACGCGTCGATCCGCACCGTCGAGGCGACCGCGCCCTCCTCTCCGGGCGAAGCCGCTGGCTTCCGGGCCGCGAAAGGTCAGCTCCCGCCTCCCGTGCGCGGGGCCGTGGTCCGCCCCTTCGGGCCCTACAAGGACCCCAACACCGGCGCCGACGCCACCAGCCTCGGCATCGACTACGCCGCGCCTCTCGGCACCCCGTTCCGCGCCGTCTTCGACGGGGTCGTGACACGCTCGGGGTGGTTGCGCGGCTATGGTCAGATCGTGATGCTGCAACACGGCCCGTACACCACGCTCTACGCGCACGCCAACGGGCTGCGGGTGGCACAGGGACAGAGCGTCCAGAAGGGCGACGTCCTCGGCCTCGTCGGGAACACCGGCCTCGTGGAGGACGCCGACGCGCGGCTCCACTTCGAGCTCCGGTACAACAACACCCCCCAGGATCCGGACGCGTGGCTCGGCGGCCCCTGATCCCCCGCGCGCTTCCGCTCAGCGCCGCTCTCGTCGTGGGGCTGGTCGCGGGGCGGGTCTCCGGCGCCGCGCGCGCCGACGAGCCCCCGTACGAGGCCCTCGATATCTTCGCCCGGGTGCTGACCCAGATCCGCGAGGCCTACATCGAGCCCGTGTCGCAGCGGGAGCTCGTCTACCACGCGCTCACCGGGATGAGCGGCGCGCTGGACGCGCACTCCCGCTTCCTCGACCCGCAGGCCCTCCGCCAGCTCCGCGAGGAGGCCGAAGGCCAATTCGTAGGGATCGGCGCCCAGATGCGGCAGGACTCCTGCGGCCTGCGCGTCACCGGCGTCCTCGAGAACGGCCCCGCGGAGCGCGCCGGAATCCTGACTGGCGACTGCCTCACCACGGTCGACGGAACGCCGCTCGCCAACCTGCCGCTCGACGCGGCCTTGGCGACCGTGCGCGGCCTCGAGGGGCAGGCCGTGTCCCTCGGTGTTGCCCGGGACGGCGTCACGCGGGTCCTCCCCGTGCTGCGCACGCGCCTCGTCGACGCGACGGTGGAGAGCGCGCTGCTGGCCCCGGGGTGGGCCTACGTGCGCATCCGGCAGTTCCGCGAGGGCGCCGCCGCCGAGCTCACGGCGCAGGTAGGCCGCCTCGGCGCGGGCACCCCCATCCGCGGCGCCATCGTCGACCTGCGCGGCAACCCGGGCGGCCGCCTCGACGAGGCCGTAGCTACGGCCGACCTGTTCCTGCGCGAGGGGCGCATCGTGAGCACCCACGGGCGGGGGCCGGCCGCGGACGAGGTCCATGACGCGACCGCGTCCCGCACCGACTGGGACTGGCCGGTCGTCGTGCTGATCGACGGGCAGAGCGCGAGCGCCGCGGAGATCCTCGCGGGGTCCCTCCAGGAACACGGCCGCGCCCGGCTGGTCGGGGCGCCGAGCTACGGAAAGGGCTCGGTCCAGAGCGTCTTCGAATACGAGGACGGCTCGGCGCTGAAGCTGACGATTGCCCGATACTATCTCCCCTCCGGCCGCCCGATCGAGGACCGGCGGGGACTCCTGCCCGACGTCCCCGCTCCGCCCGCAAACGCTGCTGGCGCGGTGGCCAGCCTCCGCGCCCGGATCGATCGCACCACGAGCCTCCCGTCGGAGGAGCGCGCGGCGATGCTCGCCCTGGTCGACCGCATTCCGGCCGAACCAGAGGCGCAGAGCATCGACTTCAGCGGCCCGATTGAGGCGCGCCTCGCGCACGATCCGGCCCTGATGCTGGCCTGGAGGTTCCTTCGCGAACCTCCGACCCCGCCTACGACGCCTTAGCGCTACTCGGAGATGCGGAAGTGGTAGGGGTCGGACTCCCCGTCATCCGGCGCATAGGCCGCGTTCTGGACGCGATCGATCGCCTCAAGGTAGTAGTCCACGCCGCCACCGTTGTGGTCCTCGCCGGGGATGGTCTGGGTGTAGACATCGCCCGAGGCGGTCATGATCAGCTTCTGCCAGCCGCCAGCACCGTCGATCTCGTTCTTGTAGTTGAGGTACACGAACAGGACGCCCACGCCG